>NZ_AOPZ01000010.1 GCF_000414115.1 Streptomyces aurantiacus JA 4570 | reverse complement strand
CTGCGGGGCGGTCCCGGTGGTCCGGGTCTGCGGCCCCGGTGTGAGGGTCGGCCTACCGCTCGATTCCCCTGACGGGGAATCATATTGCCTACTCAAGGGGCTAATTCGGCCGCCGAACACCGATGATAGTTCCCTCCGGCCCTGCGGGCCTCCGGTCACCGGGTCCGCGCTCCCGCGCTCCCCTGCAACTACAGAATGCAGCCACGAGGGGGGCGGTTGTCAAGCACTTCACCCGGATCCATCGACATCACCCAACGTGATATCTGACGTGAACACGAGCAGGATATTGGTCTACACCACGAAGAAAAAGCAGAAAGTGGAAATCCGGACCGGATTCCAGTCGGAGTCAAGTCGACGGCAATGCAAAAACTGCGCCGACCGGAAAAGGGCGCCATTCCTCATGCGAAACCCGTATCAAAGACACCCGACAGCCGAGCCCAAAACGATCAAAACGCCCCGCACACCCAATGCAGAAACCGCATCACCAACGACACCACCAAAGCGAGCCTCGCCGCCGCCGAGCAGAAGGTCGCCATGATGCGCGACGTTTCCGCCCGACACACGGCCGTGCACCTCGGGATGCCGGACTTTCGGACCAGCGCCGGCCGTCTCACCCCCCGGCCCGTCCAGCGGCTGAAGCTGTGCCGCATCTCCTAGGGGGCGATTTTCAGGAATACCAAGCACCAATCCACCTGCCCTTTGACACGCAACCAAATGGTTGCCAATCTGATGGTGAGGGGGTTGGATGGCATGGACGAGGTGTTCAAGGCGCTCGCACACACGAGCCGACGGCAGCTGCTGGACCGGCTGAACGAGCGGGCCGGTCAGAGCCTGCTCGAACTGTGTGCGGGACTGGAGATGACCAGACAGGCGGTGTCCAAGCATCTGTTGGTGCTGGAGAGCGCGGGCCTGGTCACAACGGTCCGGCGCGGCCGGGAGAGGCTGCACTACCTCAACCCCGTGCCCATCCACGACATGGCTGACCGCTGGATCGGCCAGTATGAGCGGGGCCGGATGGCCGCGCTCAGCAACTTGAAGCAGGCCCTGGAAGGAACGGCGATGAGCAAGCCCGAGTTCGTTTACACGATCTACATCCACACCACGCCCGAGAAACTCTGGGAGGGTCTTACCAGCCCGGAGTTCCTGAAGGAATACCACGGTGGCTGGGCGCCCGCTTCCGACTGGAAGGTCGGTTCGAAGGTGCTGTGGCCGGTTGAGGACGGTGGCGAGCCGCAGGACCTCGGCCAGGTCGTCACCGAGTCGGAGCCCGGCAAGCGGCTCGCCTACTCCTGGCACACGCTGCAGCCGATGCATCAGGAGATGTTCGGCATGAGCGACGCGGAGTTCGCCGAGGCGGCCAAGGAGCGCTCGAAGGTCGCCTTCGACATCGAGCCGGCCGAGGAGCCGGAACTGGGTGTGAAGCTGACTATCACCCACGATGGTTTTACCTCGGCAGACTCCAAGATGCTTGAAGGTGTCAGCGGCGGCTGGATCATGATGCTGTCGGAGCTAAAGACGATTCTGGAGAATGCCTGACCCGTTTCTCGGCCGATCTGCTGCGAGCGGATCTGCCGCCCCATATGCTCCTTGTTCGAGGGGGGGCGACACATCCTCTGCCACCACGTGGGGCATCCGCGACACACCGGACGAGCCGCGGATGCTCAACTTTCTTGAAGTCGCATTCCGTTACGGAGCCCGAGAAGTCGGCAACCCTCCGTTGTGCTGGGCTAGTTCTAAGACCAGCTCGGCGCGCTCGGCCTGGTCCTCAACGCCATCGTGCTCTGGACCACGAAGTACATCGACGCTGCCGTCGCCCAGCTGAAGGCCGAGGGCCACGAGCTCCGCGACGAGGACATCGCCCGGCTGTCTCCGCTCAAGCACCGCAACCTCAACGTGCTCGGCCGCTACAGCTTCACCGCTTCCACCCCGGCCGCCGGCGCCCTGCGCCCGCTGCGCGACCCTGAGGCGGCCGGGGGCCTGGCTGTATCAGGTGATCCGTGCCGAGGCGGCGCGCCTCGCCCGCCAGAGAGCCAGGCGAGGCCAGTTGGAGGCGCGGCGGCTTTCCCTCATATTCGCTGGAGTGAGTGATCGTGTTCCATTCGTGCAGGATCTGCACGGGGACATGACGAAGGTGTCCAGGCATTTGACTGGCCATCCATAGCGGGCGTCGGTCACATACTCACAGAACAGCCTCAGCCCATTTTGATGATTGCGTGCGTGCCGTCGAGAAGGCGAAGTCCCGCCTCTGACCCCGCAGATGATCAATGAACGCTTCGACTTCTGCGGGCTGCCACTGCCAGGGGTCATCCACGCGTGAAACAGCTCACCCGCGCCCGAACCCAACCCCACCCCGACCCCAACGTGAACGAACCTGCCCAACCATCACAGCACGTCACCGATCAAGGGATGTGACACAGGCACTTGGGTCCGGTTCATCAGGCGCGGGCGCGGCCGCGGGCTCGCCGAGCACCACCAGGACCACGAGGCGCCGGCGGCGACGAGGCGGCCGACAGAGACCAGAACGACGAGGCGCCGGCGGCCCTACGACGATCGACGAGGCGGGCCTCCCACGTCGGTTGGTTCGGCTCCGTCACGAACCTGTATCGGCCGCCATTCGTTCCACCCACTCACGCACGGTCGTTGCTCGCTCGATGCGGCTGGCGATGTCCTTCTTGGACGCCGTTTCCAAGGTCTCCGGGATCTTGTCGAAGGTGTCGGGAAGGACGTCGAGGAGACCCCAGATCTGTTCGCCGGTGCTGACAGTCAGCAGTTGCTGGCACCTCCACTGCAGCGGCATCTCCGGACGGTGCGTGAGCCGCTGCACGAGCATGGGGAACAGGTAGTGCGTCGCTTCTAGGGCGAGGTGCTCTTGGAGCCAGTCGACCGGAAGGCGCTGACTGAAGCCGTGCATGGCGGCTTCCTGGGTCAGATCCAGGAGCTGAGCGGTGTCGACGGCTCGGACGGTGCGGGGAAGCGTCGGGGTCATGGCGCGATGATGCCAAGAAGCCTGTGCGGCGCCGAGAGGTCAGCTGGGCCGGGATGCGATCTGGCGACGGGCAGGACCCCAGAGTTCCTCGAACTCCTCGAAGGTGAGCTGCTTGGGGTCGTGGCCTTCCCATTCAGAGACGGGCAGCTCGGCTGTAATCCCGAATCTGCTGTCGTACTCATCGAGGCGGCCTGCATCGCGGGCTCGCTGCCACTCGGCCAGGGAGGCAGCTGCGATCGGGGTCAGCTCAGGCCCTTCGAGTTCGACCTGCCGGATCACCCAGCCTTCAGCGTCGACCTCGGAGTAGAACCAGGTGTCTTCCTCGTCCCAGTAGCAGCGCATCCATGTGGTCACCCGGCCATGATGCCGGGCCAGATGCGCCGCCCTACTCCGCTTCATCTCATGACTGGGCGATGAATCCTGCGGATCGGTCGAGCTGGAAAGGGGAACCGCCCCGGGTTGGATCCCAGCCTTGATCCCGTGCCTCTCGAATGCTGGCAGCAACGTGAGCCGGACGAATGGGCTCCGTCTCGACGCCCACCCAGTTACTGGGATGGGCCTGGCCGCTGGTGACGATCAAGGTCGTGCCCGGCTGGCTGCCG
The DNA here is from genome assembly GCF_000414115.1 of Streptomyces aurantiacus JA 4570. Classification (GTDB taxonomy): domain Bacteria; phylum Actinomycetota; class Actinomycetes; order Streptomycetales; family Streptomycetaceae; genus Streptomyces; species Streptomyces aurantiacus_A. Next base: position 18,417 of record NZ_AOPZ01000010.1, on the reverse strand, counting down.
CTGGCCAATTTGACCGCGTAGGTCATCGGTGTCCAGCAGAGGCCCTGCATGTAGGAGCGCTTCCTGCGGATCCGCCAGCGGTACTCGATCCCGTCAACGGTTATGCGCCGGGAACCCTTCTTGTTCAGCGCCATCTTCCCTCCTCCGCTGCAGTACTAACCCCTCACATCGGCCCAGACCAGTGTTCCCGGGAAATCGGTGTCCATATCGATGGCCCGCCACTCATCACCGTCGCCCATGACCGCGATCCACGGGGGCGGGGATGCCAGGGCGTTTCCCGTGACTTCGAGCACGGCCGAAAGGGATGCCCACCCCGGGCCTTCGAACCAGCGGTAGCCGGTCTCCTCGATGTCCCATGACCCGAGATGCCCCGTCTGGGTGTCGACGACAAGCTGCATCTCGCCCAGCGCGCCGATCGGCACGATCAAGCGGCTGTCGTCCGAGCCGTATTGATCGTTCTTCAGCTTGTACTTGAGCGTTCCAAGATGCTCGTCAGCGATTTGCTCGACGCTGTAGAGCGCGAACGTGGACGGGATGACATCGGTGAGCCCCGACCCGTCGTGCCGTAACAGCGATTGCTCAACATCCTCGGGCAGCCGCACGCTGAGAGCGCTGCAGAGACCGTTCAACTCGGAGCGGGTGCACGGCCCTGGCAGGGGCCGTTCTTGCGGAGCGTACTGGTCAAGCCAGCGTTCGATCTTCTCCCACGACTCATCCACCGACACTCGTGTCCTCCGCTCGCCAACAGACCGACATGTGGTGCCGGTCCCGCCACAGCGGGCAGGACCGGCACCACCTAGGAAATCATCAGACGCGTGCTACGGGCACGGCTTGGTCAGCACTCCTGCCACGGGGCGCTGTTGCTCTCGGCTCCGCATCACCGTGGAATTGCCCGCGGCATCAGGAGGGTGAGAGCCCCGAGCCACCAACCGGGGTCGCCCGACGCCTCCCAAGCCGTACAGGTGTCGTTGCCCAGTAAGTTCCCGAAAAGTGTTTCTGGCCTCGGTACCAACGGAACGTTCGCTACGGAGATGCCGACGCCAGCAGGGCCCTGGACACGGTCTCCCAGAACAGTTCCTCGACACTCTTGCCGTTTTGGAAGCGAACGCTGACTGCTACAGCGGAACTGTCCACGGCGTACCCCCAGCCCGGGTCGTGCCCTGTACAGCCACGATGCTCGCCTCCGGCGATGAGGCAGGCCCGGGCCGGCCTGCATCGCCCAAAGAGTGAACGCGCTGACCTGCCCGATCTCAGGAAGGCGCCATAAGTGGCCCTGATGTGCAGTCAGTTCTGAGAATATGGCGCGAGTTTTGAGAACCTACAGGAGTGTCAGGCGCTGATGCCGACGGCGGAGACGTAGGCGTAGGCCGCGTAGTCGCTGTCGAGGTCGGTGATGATGTCGTCCCAGATCTCATCGAGTGCGTCGGTGTCCTGGGCGGCCCAGGCGTCGACCAGGTCGCCCCACACGTACCGGACGGTGATCGAGCGGTCGGTGAGGTTGGGGCGCTCGCGGCCGCGGGCGACGGCGCTCTGGTCGACGGGGTAGATCTCGACGCTGCGGCCCTGGCCGCTGTTGTCGAGGTGGCGCTTGAGCCAGCCGGAGCGGATCAGGTTTGCGCGGCGGCGTACCCAGTACGCGGCATCGAGGCGTTCCAGGTTGGCCTTGGAGGGGCGGGACTTGCCTTTGTACCAGGACTTGATGGCGCGGTCGCTGACGCCCTGGGCGCGCAGTTCGTCACGGCCGGCCTGGCTGTTGAGGTAGCGCAGGCGGGCGTTCTGCCCGCGTTGGGAGCCGATCGGTGAGGCGATGCCGGACTGGTAGACGATCCGGTTCAACTCCAGGACCAGGGCCTGGCCGCCCTTCAAGCCACGGGCGTTGTACTTTTGCCACTCGCCCCATTCGGCCCATAGGTCAGGCGATCCAGACACTACCGGCTACCCCCGAGCGTATAGGTGTTCTTCGCCTTCACCTGGTTCAGCGCACGGCCCTCGGGAAAGACAGGCTGCCAGTCCCCTGCGACATGCAGTTCGTCGGTGCCGGAAATCTCGATCACGGTCAGGCCCGCCGTGCTGGCTTTGTATGCCTTGCGCCACAGGTTCGTGAACGCCTTCGAGCGGATAATGTGCATCCAGTCCGGGCGGCGGATATCTGTGTTCGCGCTGGACTCGCCGATCGTGGACACGAACTTAGAATACATGGACTTCACGTACTCCACGACGAGTTCATCGTTTTCCGTGATCGCGTTATCGCGGGATTCCGCAAGAGCGCGGCGCAGTTTCTCCAGGAGGTTTTCGGTGGCGCCGGACAGCATTGCCCGGTGAATCTCGGGTGCCGCGCACAGGTCCCACTTCGTGCAGTCGAGCAGGAGGCGCACCAGGGAGTCCGGGACCCAGACCGGGCCGGGCTCCTTGCGGGCCCCGAGGGGGTTGGGCAGGTCCGTGTGCTCCCAGGCGGGCGGGGTGATCTGGTAGACGCCGGACCGTTTCGGATCGTGGATCCCGGAGGTGTCTTCCACCAGCTTCCCGACGGGGAGCCAGCATTTGAATGCGGAGAGATAGGCCGCGTTCATGTCGAGGGCGGTCACCTCGATCTGCTCGCCCTTCTTGGCCAGGTCGAGAGCGTTCTTGTTCCGCCACTTCGGGCGGCCCTCCCAGATCTCGTCAGCGCCCTTCTGTGATTTCTTCCGCAGAATTCCGTCAGTGGGCGGGAACTTCGAGTGCGCGTACCGGCCGCCGACCCTGGAGCGGTCGAAGAGGGCCATCACGTCGGGGATCGCGGTCTTGATGAGCGCGGCCTGTGCCGCCTCGACGTCGCCCTGCGACCAGGCCAGGACGTCCCGCACCCGGGCGTGGATCTGGTCGACGAGCGTCCCCGAGGCATACCCGGGCGCCCGGCCCGCCGCCGTCGGCCGCCGGTCCTCCGCAGCCGCAGCCGGGGCGGGGGCGGGGTCCTCGGCGATCGCCGGGGCGGGGTCCTGCTCGGGTTCGGGCTGCGGGTCGCCGGGGTACGGCGTCGCGGGCTCCCCCGGGCCCGTGGGCGCGCCTTCCTCCTCCTGGTGCTCGTCCTCGGGGTAGTTGGCGAGCGGCTCGGCCGCGTCCTGGGCCTCGGCGCACTCTTCGCTCGTCAGGTGCTGCCAGATGCCCTCCACCTCGTCCGCAGCCGGCTGCCCGCACAGCACGCACGGCCCGCTCAGGGCCTGGCTGTGCGGCACCGCCACCGGCCTTGGAGCAGGAGGAGCTGCGGGCGGCACGGCGAGCGGCAGCGATGCTTGCGCGGGGCCGGTGCGGCGGTCGGCGGACAGCGCCGTCACGGCGTGCGTGGGGCCGGCGAGCAGATCGAGGACCGACATGCCGTAGTGCGCGGCGAGTTGGTCGCAGTCATCCAGGGTCCAGTGCGCCTTGCCGGTCTGCTTCCGTGAGACCTGCGCCTGTGCCAGGCCGATCCCCTCGGCCAGCATCGCCTGACGCTCTCCCGTTCGGGTCATGAGCGCCGTGACGGTGAGTCTGAGCAGTTCCTCCGTACTCATCATGAACCCCAACCTAGCATCCTCAATGCGAATTACGCATAGAGAATGCGGGATCGGTGTTCGTGTTGCAGTACCGGGGTCACGGTTCGGGAAGGTCGCCTGCGCGTGCCATGACCCGGACGAGGTGCACGGTGAGCAGCGCCTGGGCAAGCGCGCCCTCGGCGGCGTCGAGGCAGAGGTGCGCGAGGGCGCTCACCGCGGCGCCGGCGCCCCGGGGCACGGGAGGAAGTCAAGTCCAGCCTGCTCCTGGCCGTCTCCTGGCCGTCGCCCCGGTCCCGTCTGCCGAAGGCATGGGGACCGCTGATCCTGCTGAACGAGCCGGGTCCGCCCTCCTTGGTGGGGGCCGTGTACAGCACGAAGCTTCCACCGGACTTCCGTCCCGGATCCCCGGGGCGCGGTGGTGGAGGTGGCGGGTCCTCCGCATCCAGGAGTCGCGTGCCGACCACGATGATGGCATCGGCCGTCGGGAGGTACGGTCAGAGAAGGCCGGAACGGCGCAGCCGCGGTTGGGAAGCCGGCGGCGAAGCCCTCACCGACCAGCCGTACGAGCGCTTCGCGCACGACGGCCAGGCTCACGCCCTGCCCCTTGGCGAGGTCCTGGGGTTTGGAGGAATCACCGGGGCGTGGTCCCCGCCTCCCTGAGCAACGAGGTCGGCGTCGAGGAACTCCCGGATGGTGGTGGCCCTGCCGCCGAGCCGGACGTCCTTGCCCTGCGCCGCCTCCCTCGCCCGCGTGAGGACCGTGGCCGGGTCGCCGTCGACGAAGTGGAACGTGGTGTCGGAGAGCGTGAACGAAGGGCGCTCGTGGTGGGTCATGACGAACACCGGAGTGCGGAACGGCGGCTCGTCGCCCCACCAGCCGCGCCACTCGTGGTCCTGCCAGGGTCCGCGCTGGGGCCCGAACTTGTTGCAGCCCATGATCTCGGCACCGATGTTGCGCTCGTAGTCCCGCGTGAAGTAGTCGTCAAGGCCCCGGCTCCCTCCGGAGTCCGTGCGCAAGCGCCGACGCCATCGCTCGAGACGCCGAAATTCTGGACTCTCAGTAGCTGGTCACGTGTTCCTCCTGTGGTGTCGGACAACGGTAGTGAGACTCCGCGGACCCGGCGAAGCTCATCGCACGACCTGTGTCGGGCCCCTCCAGCCGCCTCGCACACCCCGCGGATCAGCAGCCCCACCCGCCCCTCCCCATCGAATGAATCACGCCAACTCCCGGCATGCACAGGCGGATTGTCGTCACGCTGACGTGTCTAGGACGTAGGCCGGGGCTTTACGATGAGGCCTCTCGTGTCAGCTGCGAGTGCGACATTCGTCCGCTGGATTCTCGTTCACTGAAGGAGTGTCGTTCCATGCTCTCTGCTACTACGGAAGTCACGGAGGACGTCGCGCTCGACGACGTCTTCGACCTCGACGTGGAGATAGCCCTCAGCTCCGCCGAACCCGACGCGGCCTTCCCCACGATCGGTTGCTCGGGAAGCTGTCAGACCGTCCTCAATCCCGTCACCTGCATCACCTGTTAGTCCTCAAACAGTTGAGGACATCGATGCCAGCTGAAGGGGCCCTCTCCGAAGGGCCCCTTCAGCCCGTGTACCGAGCTCTGTTGCGCGCCCCCTTGCGCGATCCGCGACCACCCGGGTGGCTCGCCGCCTCCTCCCCCGTCGAGCTCCTGCACGGCGCCGCGGCGGACGCGGTGTTCATGGACGCCCTCGGTGTCGCCAGTCCGTCCCTCGCGCGGCTGGTAGGCCTCAGCAAGGACCGAGGCGGACCAGCGGCAAAACCAGACGCCCAGCTGCGCAAGGCGGCTCTTTCGGTGGCCCGCTACGAGAGCCGCATCCGCACGCGGTGCACTCCGTTCGGGCTCTTCGCCGGGGTCGCCCCGGCGCGGGCGGGAGAGGCGGCCAAGGTGCGCTGGCAGTCCGGTCCCGTCAGCCGTACCCAGGTCGACCTCGACTGGCTGGCCGGTCTCGTCCGGGAGTGGGAGAGCGATCCGGAGATCTTCGTACACCTCGCGCTCCACCGTCACGCGGGCCTGGTGACGCGGGGGCAGCGCCTCGTGGTGCTCGCCCCGTCCAACTCCACTCCGGGGGCCGGCGATCGGCCCAAGGACGAGATCTCGGTGCGGCACACCGCGGCCGTGCGGGCCGCGCTGGACAGCGTGCGGGACGGCGTGGCCGTGGGCGATGTCGTACGCGACCTGGAGCGGCGCTTCCCGGGCGCTCCCCCGGGCGCGGCGCTACGGGTGGTCCGGCAGCTGGTCGACCAGGAGTTCCTGTTCACGGAGTTGCGCCCGCGCCTGGACGGCTCTGATGCCCTGGAACAGGTCACCTCCGTTCTTGAGCGGATCGCGAAGGACTGTGCGGCAGCCCGTATGCCCTTGGAGGCGCTACGTCGGGTCGCCGCTGCCCGCACGCGGTACGACGCCACGCCCCTGGGACAGCGGTATCAGCCACTCCGCGACCTCAACGCCCGTATGCGCGAGTTGAGAGAGGCCGAGCGCTCCCTTCATGTGGACCTGGCGCTGGGCGCGGAAGTGCACCTGCCCGTCAGCGTCTTCGACGAGGCGGCGCGCGCGGCCGGTGTGCTGTGGCGCCTCTCCTCGCCCGTGCCCGGCGCCGCCCACCTAGGCGCCTATCACGAGGCGTTCCTGGAGCGCTATGGACAGGACCGGCTCGTACCGCTCCCGGAACTGCTCGACGACACCCGGGGCCTCGGGGCTCCCGCCGGATACAAGTGGCCGCAGCACGCGGCGCGACCGGCCACCGCCACCGCCACCGCCGCCACCACGGGACGGCCCTCTTCCGGCACTGAACTCGGCCGACTGCTGGGCCGGTTGGTGGCCGATGCCTGCCGTGCGGGGCGCAGCGAAGTGGTCCTGGACGACGCGCTCGTGGACCGCCTTGCGCCGAACCCGCCGGGCGCCCACCAGGTGCCGGATTCCTGCGAGTTCTACTGTCAGCTCGTCGCCGCGTCCGAGGAGGCGCTGTCCGGCGGGGACTACCTGCTGGCGGCCGGTCCCTGGCCCGGTCCGCTGGAGGCGGGGGCGAGCATGGGCCGGTTCGCGGGGCTGCTGGGCACGCTGCCGGATGAGGTGGCCGCCGCGTGCGCGCGGGACAGCGCGCCGGACCAGGACTCCGAGTTGCCTCTCACCATCGCGTACCAGCCTCGCCTCAGTCGGGCGCGCAACGTCGCCAACTGCCCGCCGACCGCGCTGCTTCGGATCTCGTTGGGCAGCCCGTCGACGACCGAGACGCAGGAGGTCGGCCTCCACGAGATCGCCGTCGGCGCCGACCGTGACGCCCTGTACGCGGTGCACCTGCCGTCGGGGCGCAGGGTGCGGCCGCGCGCCGATCACGCGCTCGATGCGCAGGGGCAGGCCCCGAACGCGGCGCGGCTGCTGCTCGACATCGGCCGGTTCGGACACCACTACCCGCGCCCGTGGGAGTGGGGCCCGCTCAGCGATCTGCCCGCTCTGCCACGGGTGCGGTACGGCAGGGCGGTCCTCGCCGCCGCGCGGTGGCGCCTGGACGAACTGGGCGAGCGGATCCGCGACCAGCAGGCCCACGCGAGCAAGAGGGGCGACAAGGCCGAAGATGCCTGGCGGGAAGCGGTCGCGGTGTGGCGGGACCGCTGGGCGGTGCCCCGGCATGTGGTGGTGGGTCAGTTCGACCGACGGCTGCGGCTCGATCTGGAGTGCCGCTGGCACCTGGACGTGCTGCGCGACCTCGTCGCCAAGCAACCCGACTTGATCGCCGAGGAGTTGCCCGGCGGCAGCGAGCGGCCGGACGGGTGGCTGCGAGACGGCTCCGACGCGCCACGCCTTGCCGAACTGGTCGTGCCGCTGCTTCGCACGGCGAGGAATGCCGAGATCGCCCCAACCCCCTTGTCAGCGCGGACCGTTGAGATCGCGAATCGCCCCCGCCAGTCCTTGCCCGGCGAGGAGTGGCTGTACGGCAAGCTCTACCTTCCCGCGCGGTCCGTCGACTCCTTCCTGCGCGAGCGGCTTTCCCCGTTCCTTCACGGATTGACGGACGACGAGCGCGCCGCCACGGACCGCTGGTTCTTCATCCGCTACCGCGACGACGACGATCATCTGCGGCTGCGGTTCCACGGGACGCCTGACGCGCTGTGGCAGTGCCTGTTCCCCCGACTGCGGGAGGCGGTGCGGCGGTGGACGGACGAGGGCGTGATCGGCCGGTTCGCCCTCGACACCTACGACCCGGAGTGGGAGCGCTACGGCGGGCCGCAGGTCCAGGAGTCCGCCGAGCGCTACTTCTGCGCCGACAGCCGGGCGGCCCTCATACTCCTGTCGGCCGCCCACACCGGTGGTCTCGACCTGGACAGTACGGGGCTCGCCGCGCTGACGGTGGCGTCGCTGGCGCAGGGACTCGCTCAACCGCCCCCCATGGACGACGTGGTCAGGAGATACGAGGGCCAGGATGAGCTGGGGGCGGCCTGGCTGTGCCGTCTGGCATCCGCACGGGAGCTGCCGGAGGACTTCCGCGAGCGCCGCGCCGCGTGGCTGCGTCTCATCGACCCGGCGGGCGACTGGCCGGGGCTGCGGCAGAGCGAACAGGGCCTGGCGGTCGTCACCGCGCTCAAGGAGTCCACCGCGGCCCTTCGCGCGTACGTGGACCAGCTCGCCGCGCACGCCGGGCCGGACACCCCTCCGCTCGCCCACGTCGTGCCGAGCCTGACGCACATGGCCTGCAACCGCCTCGTGGGCTACGCACGAGACCGCGAACGTCACGCCCTCGCGCTGGCCCGCGCCTGCATCGTGGCTCACGCCGACCGGCGAAGGCACCAGCGATGACCGCATCATCTCCGCACACGCCTCGCACGCGTACGCTTTCCCCGCGCACCTCTCCCCAGCCCGCCGGACGGACGGCCGCCCCGAGCACCTCGGCACCGGCCTCCTCGGAAGCGGCCGGGTCATCGGAAGCGGCCGGGTCAGTGGAGGCGGTCGTGTCGCGTGTGGCCGAAGCCCTCACCGATCCGCAGCGGGTGACGCGGAACGCGGCGGGCTCGGACGACTGCCCGGGCGCCACGCGCGCGGACAGCCTGGAGGGCCACGCGGGAGTGGCCCTGTTCTTCGCCGAACTCGCCCGCCGCGACCGTTCCTGGCTGCGTGCCGCCCACGCCCACGTCTCCGCCGCCGCGCAGGCGCTCGCGAACGGAACCGCTTCCGTGGGCCTGCACATGGGTCCCGCGGCCGTCCTGGCCGCGGTGCAGGCCTGCGCCCCGCTGGGCGGCCACTACCCGCGGCTGCGCTCCCGCCTCGTCGCGTACGTGGCGGACGAGCAGCGTGGACGGGTGGCGGCGGAGCGTGCGGCCGCGGCCCGTGAGGGCGGGGTGCGCTGGGCCTCGTACGACGCCATCGCCGGGCTGTGCGGGACCGGGCGGCTGCTGCTGACCGCGCTGGTGGAGGGCGGCGCCGAGGAGCGCGCGGCGAGCGGACCCGCGCTGCGGGACACCCTCGACTACTTCACCGAGCTGTCCCGGCCGGTCACTGCGTACGGGCGTACGGTGCCCGGCTGGTGGGTGCCGCGGCATCTCCTGGTGATGGACGCCGACCGCGAGCAGTACCCGCGGGGCGAGTTCAACGTCGGTCTGGCGCATGGGATCTCCGGCCCGCTGACGTTGCTCGCACTCTGTGCGCAGCACGGTGTCACTGTGCCCGGCCAGGACGGTGCGCTGCACCGCATCGGCGGCTGGGTCGCGGAACGGGCGCTCTCCGACGACGCGGGCCCGTACTGGCCGACGCGCATCGCCTTCGACGACGAGGCTTCGCGCCCACCCCACCTGGCAGGCGCCGCCCTCCAGCCCGTCCCGCGGCCGAGCTGGTGCTACGGCGCCCCCGGCGTCGCCTCCGCCCTCCACCAAGCGGGGCAGGCGACGGACACCGCGGACTGGCAGCGCCTGGCCCGCGCCGCCCTGTCCGCCCTACCGCTCCGTGACCGGGCGCCGGGCCCAGACCCTCTGCCCGAGCCCATCGTCTGCCACGGCCAGGCCGGGCTCCTCCAGACGGTGTGGCGGCTCGGCCGCACGACTGGGGACACCGCGCTCCTCGACCAGGCGGCCACCGCTGGCACCCGCCTCCTCCAACTCGCCGATACAGATGCCCCGTTCTGCTTCCCCCCGGCGAAGCAGCCCGTAGCGGGCATCCTGCAAGGCGCCGCCGGCATCGGCGCGTCGCTGCTGTCCCTGACCGCGTCCGACGGCCCAGACACCCACCTGGCCCACTGGGACCGCGTCCTGCTGCTCTCTTGACGCCTTAGGCCCCACTGACGCCCCTGGGCCCCACGCGACCGCGCTTCGTCACATACGTATGCGGCGCCGCCCTGGCAGCCCCGCCTCCCGCGCTCAGAGGGCGTTTTCATGCTATTCGGAGGGTAATGCGGTGAATTCTGGTGAGTGGCTGGTGAGTTGTGTGCGGGGCACGTCTCTCACGTGACAGGCGTGATCGACACGACCGGCCTGCTGCTGACCGTCCTGGTCACCGCCGCGAGCATCCAGGACTCCACCGCCGGCGAGAGACTGCTCGACCGGATCGCCGCCGCAAGGGCTGGGCGGACCGCGTCTATCGCGAGTACCTCGTCGACCACGCCGCCCGCCTCGGCATCGACCTCGAAATCGTCCGCCGCACCCCCGGCACCCGCGGTTTCGCCGTGCAACCACGCAGGTGGTGCGTGGAGAGAACGCTCGGCTGGCTGATGTTGAACCGCCGTCTGGCCCGCGACTACGAGGCCCTCCCGGCCCGCTCCACCGCCATGATCTACATCGCGATGATCGCCCTGATGGCACGACGCCTGACCAGAGAACCCACCCCAACCTGGCGAGGGCTCTGATACCTCGTCAAAGCCGCGTCTCAGGACGAAACATTGGGAGAAAACGCCCTCTGAGAGCCTGCCCTTGGTTCGCACGCCATCGCGGCGTCGACCCGTTCGACGTGCGGACGCTTGCGTCGCTTCCCGTCATGGACACATGCGGTCTGAGGTCGGACGTGGCATACGGGGCAGGGCTGTGCGCTGATGGCGTCCTCGCGAGGGCTGGAGGCCAGCCAGAGGGAACGCTGGGCTTCGTGCAGCTTCCGTCGAGCTTCTTCCTGCTGCTCGAGGGCGTACCGCTGTTCGGCCTGTGGAGTGCGATCCTCGAGCGGATCGCCGAGGATTTCGCGGGGGTCCGCGTCCAGCGGCGGCTGGGCCACCCGCAGGGTGTAGATGTTCGTGGCCTCGACGACAAACTCCTTGGGCCAGTGGACCCCGGCAAGTTGGCGCCGTGCCCTGTGGAGGGGACGCACGACGAGCCCTTGGGGGCTCTGGCATAGGGCGGCGGCCGGGACCATGCAGTGCGGGCAGGCCACCGAGAGGATGCCGATCAGGTTGAGGCGCCGGTCGCCGGTCTCGCGCTGCCGCTCTTCCTCGGCTACCCGCTTGCGTTCTTCTGCGACCTGTTGCCGCTCATGTTCCCGTTGCATGTCCTCGGGGGCCAGGTGGGCCCGGCAGGGCTCCCGGGTGATATCCCACCCGCACGGTTCGCCATTCTTCTTCGGCTGCCCGCACCGGAAGGGGTTGTGGAAGTCAACTGCCACAATCTCGCCCCCGCCGCCGCCTGATGGACCCGGTCCTCACCGAGACGAAGACCTATCACGGGACAACCTTTAGTAGCTGTTTTCGATCCCTGTGAGTGCCAACCACTAAGTGGGGTCGGTTCCCAGTGTTCGGCGTGCAGCGGTGACCAGGGCGTCCCATGCTTCTGTGTACCGGTCCCCGGCCTCGATGACGATGAGGGTCTGGTCCTCGTCGGGGAGGTAGGCGAGCAAACGGCGCTGCTCGACGGTCAGTTCGCGGACATCTTCCAAGGCCCTCGTGGCTTCAAGACGCCAGCGCGCGAGGTCCTCCTGTGTCGTGTCGTCGACTGGGTGAGGCGCGGACGGCGTCGTCACGGCGAGGTGTGCTCGACCGGCTGATGAGTCGTGGCCCTGCGCGGCGGCGAGGTCGCGCAGGACTGTATGTGCGCTGATGAGGTCTCTGCCCCTGATGGATTGCTCGACGTGAGAGAACGTTCTGTCCTGTAGATCGGAGACCAGGGAGCGCATCTCGGCGGGTGCGCCGAGTTCGGCCTCGGCGTACGCGTAAAGCAGGGCATGCCGCCGCTCCTCTACGTCGGCTTCAAGAGCCGGTCCGTCCACGGTGATCAGACTGCCAGCGATACGGACGTCCGCGCTCAATGCGTAGAGCCGATTCGCGCTCTCGTGGAGAGCGGCGGCTGAGCGAAGGTATTCGGCGAGGATCGCCCAACGGCGTTCGGCCATTGCTTGACGCGCCGTGGCGGTGGCGGTGGTGGTGGCTGCGTCGCGTGCGGCTTGGGCCTGGTCGTGTCCGCCGCGGGCTTGGATGCGGGCGCCGAGCACCATGCCGGCGAAGGTTCCGACGATGGTGCCACCCACACCGATCGCACCGATCAGCGCGACGGCTATGTCGCTGTCCACGCGCTCAACCTCTCACGTACCGGTTTGACCACGGCCTTCGGGTCCTTCCAGGACCGGCGCGAGAACCGCGGCCGAAGTGCTGGAGAACTCTCGGCGCCTGAGCCCAGGCGTCCAAGATCCCCAACAGAGTCAACCTGAGAGCCTACCTTTGAACCTCGTGGTCGCGCAGAGCGCGGGCGCAGCCGCTCGGTGCGTACGAGGGGCGTGCATCTCCCCAGGACATGAGGGAGGGGGCGCGCCGAGCATCGCTGTGCAGACAGGAGTTCAAACAGGCTCTAAGTGACCCACGGGCTGAGAGCCCGTCCTTGAACGCCCGTCGTGCGCGCGGAGCGCGGGCGCAGCGGCGCAGTAGTGCCTCCCCTGCTCGAGCGAAACGCAGCGCAGTCGAGGGTCCGTGGGACCGCGGGGCACCCGAAGAAGGACAGTGCTTCCTCGAAGTACACCTACACCTTCACCAAAGCCGGATACACGCCCGGCGGCTTCAACTACCGCACGGTGCCCTTCCGCTGCGATGACACCTTCTGGAGCGGAGCCACCCGCCTGATAAGGGCCGGATGCGTGTTCCACACGTTCATCCCTGTCATGACCACGATGCGCGATCTCCCGCACATCGCCCAGAACATCCGCAACGTCCAGGCCGGCGGCGGCCACTACGGGCGCATCGGATCAGGCAAACCGCTGCACCGCGAGGGCAGCAAGGCGATCGCCAAGCAGAACCGCGACAAGGTGTGCCCGCCCCGGCAGACACCGCCCCGGGCCGGGCCTGTCATGCGACGAGTATCCCTTCGCCAGCACCCGCGAGGGCGGGCATGACGTCCCCGCGAACAGCCGCGGCACAGCCTGGGTCCCCGAGGACGAACAGGACTACTGGGCGCAAGTCTGACCCGTAGCACCAGCACCAGCACCAGCACCACAGGATCCGGGTGCCGTGCCGGCTCATCGGGCACGGCACCCACTCCACCCCGCGGCCAGCGGCGAAGAAAGGGGCCCACCAGGTCATGCAGATCCCTGTCTCACACCACCAGTACGAGCTGCTCGACACCGACGCGGAAGCCCCCCTCGAGCGCATCGACGACAGGCGGGCCGGCAACGGCCTGGTCAGCGTGAACACGGAGGGCACCCACGCCAGCGTGAAGACCGGCACCCCGCACGGCGACCTCGACGTCACCTTCGACATCCAGCCCGCTGAAGCACAAGCCGACTTCGGTGACTGGGAAGAGGTCGTCGAAGCCAGCCTCTACTCCAGCGGCGACGGCCCGCTGGCCGGCGACCCCGTCACACCACACTCGGCCCGGCTCGACGAACGCACCTGAGCGCCCGCCTTACGCGGACGGACGGGCCCCGCCCTGTCAGTACGCAGTGGGGTCAGCCCGGTTCAGACCCGGTCGGCTGCGATGAGGAGATACTGGAAGGACCCGTCCTTGTAGGAGTTGATGAACGCGTCCTCGATTCCCGTGACCAGCGAGGACGTGGCCCGCAGCTCCCAGTAGGGCAGGGTGGCGGGGGTGAGGTCGACAACGGCCTGCGGCACGAGGCGGTTGTCGGCCATGGCGCGCAGGTACTCACGGCGCGAGTGGATGTTGCACTCGAAGTGCGCGTTGATCTGGGAGACCCACTTCGAGGGCTGGCCGTACCGCGGGTTCCAGCAGCCGGTGATGGTCACGTAGCGACCGCCGGCCTCGAGGATGCGGGAGTGTTCGGCGAAGAGGTCGTGCAGGTCGACGTACATGCTCGACTCGTTGTTCCACGAGGCCGCGGCCTGCCCCGTCTCGAAAGGCGTGGCGAGCATGTTGCAGACGCGGGCCCGGACGTGGTTCTGGATGCGGAGTTCGCGGGCGCGCTGGTTGGCGAAGTCGGCCTGCTTGGCCGACAGGGTGACACCTTCGACCTTGCAGCCGAAGCGCTGGTGCGCCATCACCATGGAGCCGCCCCGGCCACAGCCGGCGTCCACCAGGGTGTCGTCAGGCCCGATGTCGCCGAGGTGTCCCAGAAGGAACTCGGCCTGTGCCGACTCCAATCGGTGGAGCTCGGCGATCAGCTTCTTCTCGCTCTCGCTGTCCTCGGCGTCACCGAGCGCGGCATGGTCGACTTCACCGAGGCCGTAGTGGTGGTGGTAGAGACCGTCGACATCGCCGAGACGCAGGTTCACGGGCCTGGCCTCCCCGTCCCAGTAGCGGGCGATGTCCCCCTGGTAGGGCGTCGCCGGGCCGGGGATGCGCACAGGGGTGTCGGTGGCGGTGAGTTCGGTGCTGGTCACAGATGTGTCCATTCTTCCTACCAGAAGTCGGGCAGGCGGTAGCGATAGGTGTTGGTCTGGTGCCAGTGGTGGTTACCGTCGACCCATGCGGCCACGCCCCGCAGGAAGCGCTGCACACTCGGGACGGGACAGTCCGCCGCCAGGGCGGCGGCGTGGGACTCGAAGTCGCGCATGAGGTCGTTGTGGACCTCGACCGACTTCAGATAGGCGTCCCGGTCGGACAGGCCCTCACGTTCGGCGATCACGACGGGCAGGTTCAGGTGCCTGCCGGGAGAGTCGAGTTCCTTGGTGTACGAGTACAGGTCGTTCACGATCGTCGTCGCGTTCGACGCGAGCGCGATGACTTTCTGCATGGCGCTCTGGGCGTGCAGGTCCGCCGGGAGTTCGTAGCCGCCGACGGTGTCGGTGATCGTCGGGCAGGGACGGAAGTTGTTGAACTGGCGCATCGCCAGGTACTCCCACACCTCAGGTACGTGATCCATCTGAGCCCAAGCGGCTTCGGCGAGGTACCCCATGTGCAGCCGGGCCATGTCGTGCCGGAACCGGTCGGCCTGGGAGGGGGTGGCCGCTTGGACGAAGTACTCCATGGCGGAGCGGTAGGCGCGCCGAGGTGCGTCCGCGTGGAGCGACCTCGCCCAGGGCTGCTGGTACTCCTGCGTCGTGTGCAGGGGGTCGAGGGCGGTGTGCGCCAGCAGAAGGCGCTCCCCGAGGCCGACGGGCGAGCCCCCGTGGTCCTCGCAGTAGCAGTCGTCCACCGCGTTCTCGGCCACCATCAGGCGGGTGGCGAGCATCAGGTGGTCGACGGTGGGCGCGTCCGGATGGCAGGCGACCATGTAGCGGCCCACGGAGAAGCCGTCGAACTCCTCCTCCCAGTCGTCCGGGTACAGGGCGACCTCGTCCAGCGCCCAGGACTTGATTCTGCGGCTGACCTCCTCGACCCGCACCGGGTCGGGCTCGGGCACCGGGTGATGGTAGAGGCCCGGGATCGGCCTGCCCTCCGCCGGAGCTGCCGACGGCACGGGGTGCTTCTCTTGCCCGAGCAGAGGCTCCTCTTGCCGGAACAGGTGCAGGCCCTGGGTGCCCAGGCCGCTGGGGCCACGCAGGATCCGTTCCAGGTCGATGCCCGGGGCCGGCGCCGCGGCTGCCGGGGCGTCGAGGGGAGGCAGGGCGGGGGACGGTACGGGGGGCGGGTCGGGCGGGTCGCCGGTGGCGGCTTTGATGTCGCAGGCGCGGGCCGCGGCCTCGGCGAGGACGTGCGCCCCGAAGCGGGAGGCGGCGTCGGGCAGACTCGATTGCGGAGGTGTCAGCTCAGGCACGGGCATCCATGGCTCCTTGGTGGGATGGGCGGCCCGTCAGGGGCCTTTCGGGCATGCGCGACCGGCCCACATGGTCCGAGGGCCTGCCGCCCCGGGGTCGCGCCCTGTCTCACGGACCGGGCCCGTCACTAGGGCCAGCGGGCAATCTGCACGTTCTCCAGCACACCGACCGCGTCCGGCACGAGGATCGCGGCGGAGTAGTACGTGCTGACGAGGTAGGAGGTGATCGCCTTCTCGTCGACGCCCATGAAGCGGACCGACAAGCCCGGTTCGTACTCGTCCGGCAGACCGGTCTGATGCAGACCGATGACACCCTGGTTGTCCTCGCCGGTACGCATGATGAGGATCGAGCTGGTCTTCTCCTTCGTGATGGGGATCTTGTTGCAGGGAAGAATCGGGACTCCGCGCCAGGCCGGAACGTTCTGGCCGCCGAGGTCGACGTGGTCCGGATAGAGGCCGCGCGCGTTGAACTCACGCCCGATCGCCGCGATCGTCCTGGGATGGGCGAGGTAGAACTTCGAGCCGCGGCGGCGGCAGAGCAGCTCGTCCATGTCGTCCGGGGTCGGCGGGCCGGAGTGTGTCTGAAAGCGCTGCTTGAAGTCGGCGTTGTGGAGAAGGCCGAACTCCCGGTTGTTGATCAGCTCGTCCTCCTGGCGCTCGCGCAACGCCTCGATGGTGAGCCTGAGTTGCTCCTTGGTCTGGTTCATCGGCCCGTTGAAGAGGTCGGCGACCCTGGTGTGGATCCGCAGAACGGTCTGCGCGACCGAGAGTTCGTACTCGCGCGGTGTGACCTCGTAGTCGACGAACGCGCCGGGCAGCTCGTGCTCGCCGGTGTGGCCGGCCGACATCGCGATCTCCGCCTCACCGCGATGATTCTGCCGCCGGCTGGAGAGCGACCTGAACTCCTCGATGTGCTCCCGCAGGCCCGGCGCCGCCTCCAGCACGGCTGCGAAGTCGGCGCGCGACAAGGTGAGCAGCGTGCCCGGCGTCTCGGCGGTGGCGGTGTGCGCCCACTGGGCGTCCTCGTCCAGCAGGGCGTGCTCTCCGAACCGTTCACCATCGGCGAGTACGTCAAGGGCGACCTCGTCGCCGTACCTGCCGACGGACGTCTGGCCGATGCGGCCGTGCGCGATCAGGTAGAGCCGGTCCGCCGGCGCACCGCGCTCCACCAGCGTCTCGCCGGGCCGGAACTCGCGTTGGACGCACCGCTCGGCGAGCGCCGTCAGCACCTCCACGTCGTCGAAGCCGCGCAGCAGAGCCAGTTCACCGAGCTCTCGGGGGATCACCCGGACATCGGCACCGTCCTGAATGAACTCCACGCACCCGTCGCCGACGGTGTAGTTCAGACGACGGTTCACCCGGTAGTGCCCGCCCTTGGCCTCCACCCAGGGGAGCATCCGCAGCAGCCAGCGGGAGGTGATCTCCTGCATCTGCGGGGCGGACTTGGTGGTGTGGGTGAGGTTGCGGGCAGCCGCTGTACCCAGGCTGGATTGCGGGGGCAGCTCCAGTCGCTCTTCCGGGCTCGAGTCAACAGTCATCGGGCCAGCTCTCCTTGGTCAGGACGGTGACGCGCGCATGAGGGCTCCACCGCGGGAAGCGGAGCGCAAAGGGGTATACGAGTGGGAACCCGGCCAGATCCATGAGGACACTAACGGCCGGTCCACCCCCCGAGCCAAGGGAAGCCGGGGACATTAACTCAATGCGATGATCTGGCTCGCGCGGTGTTTGCCCAGATACCGACGGGATCCAGCCACGTCTGCCTGCACCCCCTCACCGTCTTCGTCGGCTCCGCACAGGAGCACCTCGATCAGTGCCCGGGTGCCGTCGTGTTCACCATGGCTCTTGCGGGGGCCTGGGCCCACCAGGCGTCGTGGACAGGGGTGAACTTGCCTGCCGAGCGGGCCTGTTCGAGGGCGGCGGCGCCGGGGAAGGCATCCGGCTTGCGGATCAGGGCCCCCAGGTAGTGGTCCAGCTCCAGGCGGCAGCTGCCCTTGGCGATCAGCCGTTCGTGCCGGGCCACTTCACTGCTCGACCATCTCGTTCAGTTCCGCCGGCGAGTCGACCTCAGGCACCGGGGCGAAGTGGTTGCGGCGGAAGTAGGCGCGCTCGCAACTACCAGCCTGCTGTCATCGCCCCCGCCCCGCGGGGCGAGTTCCCCGCTTTCGCTGAACATCAACTGGCCCGACGGTGACTGCAGTTCAGGGCGGACATCGGTCGGGCTTCCAACACGATCGACGCGTGCGGGCGACGGTCGAGGGCCACCTGCGGTTCTGTGCGGCCGAAGGCGCAGATCCCGTGCCGGCCGGTGCGGACACGGTTGCCGCCTGGATCGGGGGCATGCTCGGCCGTCCCCGCCAGCGCTCAGCGAAGGCGCCGCTGTATCCGGCCACGAAGTACCCGGTGCCTCCGGTCCGCGGCCGGAACTCCTCCGCGTCAGCGGCCTCCTCGAAGCCCATCCGCTCCTGCGCCACCGCGCCGTCCGCGGCGCCGAGTCGGCCCTGCTCGTACTCGCGGAGTACGTCTTTCAGCGCGGCCTCGTACGACTGGCCGCTCTGCTCCGCCCGGCGGCGGGCGGCGTTCCTCAATGCCTGGTTCTTCGCTCCCGCGACGGGGTTCCCCTCGCTGCGCGCACGGCCCCGTGACCCGGGTACGCCGGCGGCGGCGCGGCCGCCTCGGCGGGCACCAGGACGAGGCGACGTATGGGGTGTGGGACAGCGAGGGGGTGGCGGAGCTGCCCCGCGTGGTGGGGCATCCCCGGCAGAGTCATTATGCCGCCAGTGCTATGACGTCATGGTGATGCTGGTCTTGGACGCCTCAACTCGACCGCCATAGC
>NZ_AOPZ01000009.1 GCF_000414115.1 Streptomyces aurantiacus JA 4570 | reverse complement strand
GGGCGGAGCCCCCGTGGCGGCGCCTCAGAACGGCCGCCACCGCACCGTGGTATCCCCGTCCCGCAGGGACACCACGCGGCGGCGGAATTCGGCCAACGCCGCAGGATTGCCCGGCGCATGCTGGGCGACCCACGCACAGCTGGCCGTCTCCCGCGCCCCGCGCAACACGGCACACCCCTCCCACTCCCGCACATCCCACCCGTACACCCGGCTGAACTCGTCGTAAGCCTCGGCCCCGAGCCCGTACCGATCCCGGGAGAGAGCCATGACCACCAGGTCGTGCTCCCGCAGATCGGAGGAGAACGTCTCCAGGTCCACCAGGACGGGCCCGTCCGGCCCCACCAGGACATTGCGCGGCAACGCGTCCCCGTGGATGGGCCCAGGGGCCAGACGCGGCACGAGCGCGGCGGCCGCCGCGGCGAACCCGTCCCGCCGCTCCCGCAGATAGTCCGCGTCCTCCGCGTCGATCGCGTCCCCGGCGAGCCGCAGCCACCGCTCGACCCCGCCGAGCAGTTCGCGCCGGGGCAACTCAAAAGAGAAGGAAGCAGCCGACGGAGACGGCAACGCGTGCACCAGCCGCAGCAACGCCGCCAGATCCCCCGCCCCCGCGGGCCGCACGGCCGCGGGAAGCCGGTGCCAGAGCGTCACCGGATGCCCGGAGACGAGCCGCGGCGCGGGCTCGGCGGCCCGCACGGCCGGCACCCCGGACTCCCGTAGCCACTCGGCGACGGCGAGTTCACGCCGCGCCCGGTCGAGCAGATCCGGCGCGTTCCGGCCGACCTTCACGACGAGGTCGCCCACGGCGAACACCGCGTTCTCGCCGAGCGCGAGCAGCTCCGCACGGCCCGCCGCGCTTGCCCCCAGACCCGCCGCGTCCAGGACGTCCCGCGCCTCTGCCTCGTCCATCCGTTGCCTCCCGCACCCTGTGTCTCACCCGCGCCCGATGGCGTCCGGCCGCCGCGCAAGTCTCGCATTCGCACAGGCCAGAGTGGACTTCCGGCGTGCGCAGCTGCTTGACGTATCAAGATCACATCAGCACGATGACGGAGGCCGCCTGGGCGGCCAAAACTCAATCAACCGCCCAAAGGAGCCGATTCCGTGACATTGGCGACCGCGAGGAAGCGGTCCGGCAAAGGCTCCCCGGGGGGCGCGCCCCGCGCCGGGGTGATGGACCACGGCGCGTGGTTCCTGGTGCTGCCCGCGCTGCTCCCGATCCTGGTCCTGAGCGTCGGGCCGCTGCTGTACGGCATCTCGCTGGCCTTCACCGACTCCCAGTCGGGCCGCACCGAGCCGACCGAGTGGATCGGCCTGCTCAACTTCCGGGACCTGCTGCACGACACCTTGTTCTGGGACTCGTTCCGGATCGGCCTGCTGTGGGCCGTCGGTGTGACCGTGCCGCAGTTCCTGCTGGCCCTCGGCCTCGCCCTGCTGCTCAACCAGAACCTGCGCTTCCGCTGGCTGGCCCGGTCGCTCGCGATCATCCCGTGGGCGATGCCGGAGGTGGTCGTCGGCATCATGTGGCGGCTCGTCTACAACCCGGACGCGGGCATCCTCAACGAGACGATCCGTGACCTGGGCCTGGGCGACGGCCGGGACTGGCTGACGGGCATCGGCTCCGCGCTGCCCGCCGTCATCGTCGTCGGCGTCTGGGCGGGCATGCCGCAGACCACGGTCGCCCTGCTCGCCGGCCTGCAGAACGTGCCGCGCGAACTGCACGAGGCCGCCGAGATGGACGGCGCGGGCGCCTGGCGCCGATTCCGCACCGTCACCTGGCCCGCCCTGAAGCCCATCGCGCTCGCCATCACGGCGCTCAACTTCATCTGGAACTTCAACTCCTTCGCGCTGGTCTACGTGCTGACCAACGGCGGCCCCGGCGGGCGTACGCGGCTTCCGATGCTGTTCGCGTACGAAGAGGCGTTCCGCTACGGCCAGTTCGGCTACGCGGCGGCGATGGGCTGTGTGATGGTCGCGCTGATCTCGGTGCTGCTCGCGGTGTACCTGGTGGGCCGACTGAGGGGAGGCGACGAGCGATGACCTCCCGTACGAGCAGGACCAGTACGAGCAGGGCCAGTGCCAGCCGGAACAGGCGCAACCGGACCAGCGGGCCCGCGCGCGCGGGGCAGTACCTCGCGCTGCTCGCGTACCTCGTCTTCCTCGCCTTCCCGTTCCTGTGGCTGATCTCCACCTCCTTCAAGCCCGCGCGCGAGCTGGGCAGCCTGCACCCCACCTGGATCCCGAAGGACCCGACGCTCGCCAACTACCGCCAGGCGTTCGACGAACAGCCCCTGCTCGAAGCGGCCGGGAACTCGCTGATCGCGGCCCTCAGCGCGGCCGTCGTCGCCGTCGTCATCGCGACCCCGATGGCGTACGTGATGGCGCGGCACCGCACGCTGCTCGCGCGGGCCGCGACCGGCTGGGTCGTGGTCAGCCAGGCGTTCCCGTTCGTCCTGGTGATCATCCCGCTGTTCCTGGTCCTGAAGAACCTGCACCTGATCAACTCGCTGCCCGGACTGATCATGGTGTACGTGGTGTGGGCGCTGCCGTTCGCGCTGTGGATGCTCGTCGGGTACGTCCGTGCCGTGCCGCCCGAACTGGAGGAGGCCGCCGCCGTCGACGGCGCGAGCAAGCTGCGCACGCTCGTCTCCGTCACCGCGCCGCTGCTCGCGCCGGGCATCGTGGCGACGGCGCTGTTCGCCTTCATCACCGCGTGGAACGAGTTCTTCTTCGCGCTCGTCCTGCTCAAGACCCCGGAGAAACAGACGTTGCCGGTCGTCCTCACGCACTTCCTCGGCGCGGAGGGCGCGGCCGACCTCGGGCCGCTCGCCGCCGCCGCGTTCCTCGCGACGCTCCCGTCGCTCGTCGTCTTCGCCGTCATCCAGAAACGGATCACCGGCGGGATGCTGGCCGGGGCGGTGAAGAGCTGATGCGCGCTGAAGGGCTGATGCATGGTGAAGGGCTGACGCGCGCGCCGCGCCCGCGCCGACCGCGGATCATCGCCGCCGTGCTCGCCCTGGTCACGGCCTGCGGACTCATCTCCGGCTGCAGCGACGACGACGGCCGTTCCGACGGCCGGATCACCCTCCGCTTCCAGTCCCTCGCCTGGCAGAAGGAGTCCGTCGACGCCAACAAGGAGCTGGTGAGGGAGTGGAACGCCACCCACCCGGACGTCAAGGTCGAGTACGTCCAGGGGAGTTGGACCAGCGTGCACGACCAGCTCCTCACCTCCTTCGAGGGCGGCGAGGCGCCGGACATCATCCATGACGCCTCCGACGACCTCGCGGACTTCGCGTACGGGGGCTATCTCGCGGACCTCGGCGAACTCCTGCCGCGGCGGCTCAAGTCGGACATCCCGCAGGCGAGTTGGGACACCGCCACCTTCGGCGGCAAGGTGTACGGCGTGCCGTTCCTCCAGGAGCCGCGCGTCCTGATCGCCAACGCGAAGTGGTTGAAGGAGTCCGGCGTACGTATCCCGACCCCCGAGAAGCCCTGGAGCTGGAGCGAGTTCCGGTCGGTGACGAAGGAACTGACCGGGGGCAAGGGGAAGTTCGGGGTGGCGTGGCCGCTCAAGGAGCCCGTGTCGGCCACGCTCAACCTGTCCCTTTCGACCGGCGGGAAGCTGTTCCACCGGCGCGCGGACGGCAAGGCGGAGATCCGCTTCGAGGCGGCCGACGAGGTGCTGCCGCGCACCGTCCACGACCAGGTCAACGTCGACAAGAGCGCGTCGGGCGCCACGCTCGGCATGGGCGGCTCGGACACCCTGCCCGGCTTCTTCGGCGGCAAGTACGCGATGGTGCCGCTCGGGTTCTCCTACCGCCAGCAGATCGCGCAGCAGGCGCCGAAGGGCTTCGACTGGCAGGTGCTCCCCGCGCCCGCCGGGGCGGACGGGCTCGCGCAGGGCGTCAGCCCGCAGACCCTGTCGGTCGCCGAGGACAGCCCGCACAAGAAGGAGGCCGCGCGGTTCATCGACTTCTTCCTGCGGCCCGCGAACATGGTGCGGCTCGCGCGCGGCGACTGGATGCTGCCCACCGGCAAGGAGGCCCTCAAGGATCCGGCGCTGCGTACGAAGAAGGACGACTGGGCGACCGGCACGGCCCTCGCGGAGCACCTGCGCCCGGCGCCCGCCCAGTCGGTGCGCGGCTACCCGGAGTGGATGGACAAGATCGCGACGCCGGCGCTCCAGGAGTACTACAGCGGCGCGATCGGCATGGACGAGCTCCGCGAACGCCTGGTGGAGGACGGGAATCTGGTCCTGAAGCGCTACCAGCGCTGAGTGCGGCGCGGCGGCCGAAGGGGGAGCCGAAACAATTTGCACGAGACGTATCGTCTCGCTTATGGTCGGGGCATGACCACACGCCGGCGTGCTCACATCGCCATGTTCTCCATCGCCGCCCACGGGCACGTGAACCCGAGCCTCGAAGTGATCCGGGAGCTGGTCGCGCGCGGCCACCGCGTCACGTACGCGATTCCGCACGCGTTCGAGGAGAAGATCGCCGAAACCGGTGCCGAGCCCGTGCTCTACACCACCACCCTCCCGGGCGCCGACGACGACCCGGAGGCATGGGGCGACACCCTGATCGACAACATCGAGCCGTTCCTGGACGACGCCATCAACGCCCTGCCGCAGCTGCGCGCGGCGTACGAGGGCGACGAGCCGGACATCGTCCTGCACGACATCACCTCCTATCCGGCCCGGGTGCTCGCCCGCCAGTGGGGCGTCCCCGAGATCTCGCTCTCGCCGAACCTGGTCGCCTGGGAGGGGTACGAGAAGGAGGTCGCCGAGCCGCTGTACGCGCCGCTGTACGAGACCGAGCGCGGGCGGGCGTACTTCGCGCGCTTCGCGGCATGGCTCGCGGAGAACGGGATCGACCAGCACCACGACCCGTTCGTCGGCCGCCCGCCGCGTTCGCTCGTCCTGATCCCCAAGGCGCTCCAGCCCAACGCCGACCGGGTCGACGAGAGCGTGCACACCTTCGTCGGCGCCTGCCAGGGCGACCGCGCGGCGCAGGGTGACTGGCAGCGGCCCGAGGGCGCCGCGAAGGTGCTGCTCGTGTCCCTCGGCTCGTCGTTCACCAAGCAGCCCGGGTTCTACCGCGAGTGCGTCGCGGCCTTCGGCGACCTGCCCGGCTGGCACGTGGTGCTGCAGATCGGCAGGCACGTCGACGCCGCCGAACTCGGTGACGTACCGGCCAACGTCGAAGTGCGCTCATGGGTACCGCAGTTGGCGGTCCTGAAGCAGGCCGACGCCTTCATCACGCACGCCGGGGCGGGGGGCAGCCAGGAGGGCCTCGCCACCGGCACGCCGATGGTCGCCGTGCCGCAGGCCGTCGACCAGTTCGGCAACGCGGACATGCTCCAGGGGCTCGGCGTGGCCCGGCATCTGCCGATGGAGGAGGCCGACGCGGCGTCGCTGCGCGCGGCGGTCCTCGCCCTCGTCGACGACCCGGAGGTCGCGCGCAGGCTCGCCGAGGTGCGGGCGGCCATGGCGGGCGAGGGCGGCACGAAGCGGGCGGCCGACCTGATCGAGGAGGAGATCGTGCGGGCCGCGCGTGACGGCGGTGTGAAGGATTGACCCGGCCCGGCTGCTGGACCCTTACCCCGGCCAAAGGTTGCCCCGGCCGCTCCTTGTACGTCGCGTGAACGACTTCCTAGCGTCAGCTGAACCTCACTCGAACGGCAGGAAGTTGGCTCATGTCACGACAGACCGCGCGGCCCGACGTACCGTCCCTCGCCGAGGTGCGCCGCATCACCCACAAGAAGCGCGACGCGTGGTGGACCGTGCTGCTCGTGGATCCGGTCGCCACGCCGCTCGTCCGGCTGACGGCCCGGCACACCGGGATCACGCCCAACCAGATCACCTGGGGCGCGTTCGTGCTCGGGCTCGGCTCGGCGGTGTGCTTCGCGTTCGGGGACTGGCGCTGGCTGGTGCTGGGCGCCGTGATCTACCACTTAAGCTTCGTCCTCGACTGCATGGACGGGAAGGTCGCGCGTCTGACCGGCACGGGTTCCGTCTTCGGCGCCTGGCTCGACTTCGTCTTCGACCGGATCCGGGTGATGGTGTGCGGGGTCGCCCTGATGGGCGGTCAGTACGCGCGTACCGATGATGTGTTGTACATCTGGCTCGCGATGGCCGTGGTCGCGCTCGATACGCTGCGGTACATCAACTCGCTGGAGATATTCAAGATCCGCCACACCATGCGCAAGCAGATCAAGGCCCGCGTGCGGGCCGCCCGGCGGGCCGAGAATGCCGCCGAGCTGGCCTTCATGGAGGACCTGCTGCGGGACAACCCCGAGGCGGACGTCGAGCAGGATCTGGAGCGGGCGAAGGCGGAGGCCACGGGGGAGCGGGCCGCCTTCGCCTCCGGCGTCCACGACGGCGACGGCGCCCCGGCCGAGGCCGCGGAGGCGGCCGCGGGCGCCCCGCCCAAGGCCGAAGTCATCGACCTGCACCAGGAGTTCCGCCGCAAATTCCCGGCGTATCTGCGGGCGCGGTCCTTCCTGCTGCGGCACCGCATCCGCGCGCACCTGGTGAGCGGCATCGAGTTCCAGATGGGCGTGTTCATCATCGGCCCGCTCTTCGACGCGGTGGTCCCCGCGACGATCGTGTCCGGCGCGCTGCTCCTCGTCTTCGAACTCGCCATCGTCTACAAGCTGTTGCTCTCCACGCGGGACTTCTCCCGGACCCTGGACTCGTTCGAGGAACGCAAGGTGGCTGCCGCCGTCTAGGGGGGCGCTGGATGTGCGGTGCCAACCTGCGGGTCGGTGGGGGCTGGTCGCGCAGTCCCCCCGCGCCCCTTTGGGGCGCGCCCATCCCGGGCGATCACGTTCAGTCGGCGCAGCGGCCGGCTGCGGCGTCACCTCCGCCATGCCATTCCCCTCGGATTGGCCATGTTCTGCGGGCCAATCACTCTGCAGACTCGCTCGCATTGGCCTTTGGGCAACTAGCGCAACGAGCACCTGTGGAGGCACCCCCGCATGCGGCAGCACGCCGACGACAGCACCGATCACGCCCCCGGGCCGCCCCCGCTCACCTACGTCCCCCTCGCAGAGCGCCCCCTCAGACGCCTGCCCCAGCTCTTCCTCGGCCTCTTCCTGTACGGCCTCAGCATCGCCGTGATGGTCCGGTCCGGTCTCGGCGTCAGCCCCTGGAGCGTGCTGAACCAGGGCGTCGAGCGGCACACCCCGCTGAGCTTCGGCACGGTCAGCGCGGTGGTCGGCGTGGTCGTCCTGCTGCTGTGGATCCCGCTGCGCCAGCGGCCGAGGTTCGGCACGGCCGCCAACGTCGTGATCGTGGCGTACGCGTCCGACCTCGGCCTCTGGCTCGTACCGGACGATCTCGGGCTGTCGGCCAGGATCGGCCTGCTCGTCGGCGGGATCCTCGCCAACGGGCTGTCCGTCGCCGTCTACGTGGGCGCGCGCTGCGGGCCGGGCCCCCGGGACGGCCTGATGACGGGTCTGGCCGGGGCGACCGGGCGCTCCATCCGGTTCGTGCGCACCCTGATCGAGGTGACCGTGCTCGCCGTGGGCTGGCTGCTCGGCGGGAGCGTGGGGGCCGGCACCGTGCTGTACGCGTTGGCCATGGGTCCCGTCACCCAGTACTTCCTGCCCTGGTGCGCGTACGCGGGGGCCCCGGCCGCTCGGCCGCGGCGAGTTCGTCGGGCGTCACCTCGTCGTGCGTGAGGTCCGGCAGCTTCCGCAGCCACCGCGGCAGATACCAGTTCCACTCCCCGAGCAGCGCCATCACGGCGGGCAGGAGCACCCCTCGGATCACCGTCGCGTCGATCAGGACGGCCGCCGCGAGGCCGACGCCCATCTGCTTCATCGACTGCATGGACAGCGTCCCGAAGATCGCGAACACCGCCACCATGATGACGGCCGCGCTGGTCACCACGCCCGCCGTCGTGACGACGCCGTGGGCGATCGCGTCCCGCGTCGTCCGCCCCTGGAGCCGCGCCTCCCGGATCCGCGAGACCACGAACACGTGGTAGTCCATCGACAGGCCGAACAGGATCACGAAGAGGAACAGCGGCAGCCAGGCGACGATCGCGCCCACGCCCTCCGCGCCGACCAGCGACGCCCCCCAGCCGTGCTGGAAGACCATGACGAGGATCCCGTACGCCGCCCCGACGGACAGCAGGTTGAGCAGGATCGAGGTGACCGCGACGGCGAGGGAGCGGAAGGAGAGCAGCATCAGCAGGAAGGCGAAGACCACCACGAAGGCGAAGACGGGCGGCACGGACGAGCTGAGCTGTTCGTTGAAGTCCTTGGAGGCCGCGACCTGACCGGTCACCGGCGCCTCGACGCCGTCCACCTGGCCGAGCGTCGCGGGCCGCACCTCGTCGCGGATCAGCGTCAGGCTCTTCGACGCCGCGTCCAGGTCCGAGCCGCCGACCAGCGGCACGCTCAGGACGGCCACGTTCTCCTTCTTGTGCAGGGTCACCTCCACCGGCCCCTTGGACGCGCCCGAACTGACGGCCCGGGCACGGAAGTCGGCGATGGCCTTGGTGACGGCCGGCGAGCCGATGTCGCCCGCCTCGACGACGACCTCGGCCGGCTCCGCGCCGCCGGGGAACGCCTCGTTCACCCGCTCGTACGTCGCCACGATCGGCAGCGAGTCGCCGAACTCCTGGTCCAGCGTGAGCTCTTGGGTCTTCATGCCGAGCGCGGGCAGCGCGATCGCCGCGAGCGCCCCCGTCGCCGCCACCGTCCACAGCAGCGGCCGCCGCAGCACCCCACCGACCACCGTCCGCCACAGCCTGCTCTCGCCCGCGTCCTGGCGACCGGACCGCGCTCGGCGCCGCAGGAACGGAAGCCGTCCCTTCTCCACCCGCTCGCCGAGCAGCGAGAGCAGCGCCGGAAGGACCGTCACCGAGCCGATCATCGCGACCGCCACGACCATCAGTGAGGCCAGGCCCATCGCCTCGAAGTCGGTGATGCCGGTGAAGAGCATGCCCGCCATCGCCACGCACACCGTGATGCCGGAGACGACCACGGCCCGGCCACTGGTCGCCGCCGCGATGCGCAGCGCCGTCTGCGGGTCGCGGCCCTTCTCCCGTTCCTCGCGTTCGCGCCGCAGATAGAACAGGCAGTAGTCGACGCCGACGGCGAGGCCCACGAGCAGCATCACCGAGTTCGCCACGTCGCTCATCGGCTGGACGTGGCTCACCAGCGCCATCAGGCCCATGGTCGCCACGATCGCGGAGATCGCGAGCAGCACCGGCAGCAGCGCGGCCACCAGCGCGCCGAACGCGATCAGCAGAATGCCGAAGGCCACCGGCACCGCGGAGTACTCGGCCCGCTGGAAGTCGCTGCCGAAGGCGTCGTCGAACGTCTTCTCCATGCTGGCGCCGCCGATCTGCTCGATCCGCAGCCCCGCCCGCTCGTGCCGGTCCGCCACGTCCTCGACGGCCTTCAGGACCGGCTCCACCCGGTCCATCGCGTCGTCCGGGTCGCCGCGCAGGTCGAGCTGGACCAGCGCGCTGCGGCCGTCCTTGGAGACCGTGCCGGACTTGTACGGGGAAGTGACGGCCGACGTCTCGCCGGTGCCCCGCACGGCCTTGACGACGTCGGCGACGGCGGCCCTGAAACGCGGGTCGGTGGCCTTCGGGCCGTCCTTCCCGCGGGCCTGCACGAGCACCGTCTCGCCGGTCGGCTCCTCGACGCCCGCGTCGTCGGTGATCCGCTGCGCCTGGCTGGTCTCGCCCTTGAGGTCGTCCTCCGGCGCCTCGGCCCGGCCCACGGCCGTGCCTATGCCCATGGCCAGGACGACGAACAGGACCCAGACGCCGACCGCCGCCCAGCGGTGCTGCGCGCTCCAGGCCCCGGCGCGCGCGGCGAAGCCGCGCACCGGTGTGCTTCCGCTGCTCATGATGGAGGTGCCCCCCGTCGTGTGGCGGCGGCACCGCGCCGCCACCCCTGCTGACGAAGCTAGGGCGGCGCGGGGAGCGGTTCGTCGTGCGCGCAGGTGAGGTGGCCGCCCGCCTGAGGGAGGACACGGACGGCTCAAGCCCCTTACATCTATCGGGACTTGGCACTTACACGTATCTGGACCAGTCGGCAGAGGTTTACGGCCCGCGGTGTCCGATCTGTCATGGCCGTTCCGTTTTGTTATTACAGAACCTTGTTGAACAAGTCACAGGCGTATGAAGGTATTGATCTGCGCGCGTCATTCAGACAAGGTTTCGTCCCAACGCCCAAAGATCTTCAGTTCTTTCGGAGTTCGCCGGGCGCCGCAGTCATGACTGCGTACGGAACGAAAGCTTTTGAAACCCCCCACATCCCCCCACAACACACCACGAGGAGACCCCTCTTCATGGCTACACACAAGCGCGCTCGCACGATGAAGCTCACCGCGGCGATAGCCACCGCCGCCACCGCGGTGGGAGTGACCGTCTTCGCCGGCTCGTTCGCCGGGGCCTCGACCCCCGCCGAGGGCAAGGTCTACGGCGCCGACGCCAAGGGCGCCGTCGACGGCAGCTACATCGTGCTGCTCGACGAGAAGGCCGACAAAGCCGCCAAGTCCGACCTCGCCCAGGAGTACGGCGGCAAGCTCAGCCGCAACTACTCCTCGGCCGTCAACGGCTTCGCCGCCAAGAGCATGACCGAGACCGAGGCCAAGCGCCTGGCCGCCGACCCGGCCGTGGGCAAGGTCGTGCAGAGCAAGAAGTTCTCGATCGACGCCACCCAGGACAACCCGCCGTCGTGGGGCCTGGACCGCGTCGACCAGGCCGACACGGCCGGCGACAAGAAGTACACGTACCCCGACGCCGCGGGCGAGGGCGTCACCGCGTACGTCATCGACACCGGCGTCCGCGTCAGCCACAAGGACTTCGGCGGCCGCGCCACCTCCGGCTTCGACGCCGTCGACAACGACGACAACGCCGACGACGGCAACGGCCACGGCACCCACGTCGCGGGCACCATCGCTGGTGACGCGCACGGCGTCGCCAAGAAGGCGAAGATCGTCGCCGTCCGCGTCCTGGACGACCAGGGCTCCGGCACCACCGAGCAGGTCGTCGCGGGCATCGACTGGGTCACCAAGAACCACCAGGGCCCCTCCGTCGCCAACATGAGCCTCGGCGGCGGCGCCGACGAGGCCCTGGACGAGGCCGTCAAGAAGTCCATCGCCGCCGGCGTCACCTACGGCGTGGCCGCGGGCAACGAGTCCAGCGACGCCGGCCAGGGCTCCCCGTCCCGCGTCAAGGAGGCCATCACGGTCGCCTCCTCGACCAAGGACGACCAGCAGTCGGACTTCTCCAACTTCGGCTCCGTCGTGGACATCTACGCCCCGGGCTCGGACATCACGTCCGCCTGGAACACCGGCGACGACGCCACCAAGACGATCTCCGGCACCTCGATGGCGACCCCGCACGTCGTCGGCGCCGCGGCCGTCTACCTCGGCGCCCACAAGGACGCCAAGCCCGACGCCGTCGCCAAGGCGCTGACCGACGGTGCCACGCCGGACAAGATCTCCAACCCGAGCGAGGGCACGCCCAACAAGCTCCTGAAGGTCGTCGAGTAATCACGGCCCGCTGAGCCTGTCTTTGAAGCTGCGGTCGTCGTGCCCACCCCCACGGGGCACGGCGGCCGCCTTATCGTGTGCGCATGGCGAAGAAGATCTACGCGGCGCTGCTGCGCGGCGTCAATGTGGGCGGCAGCAGAAAATTGCCGATGGCACGCCTGCGCGCGCTCCTCGAAGGGCTCGGCCACGGCGACGTACGCACCCATCTGCAGAGCGGCAACGCCGTCTTCGCCGCGGACCACGGCGACGAGGAGAGCCTCGCCGCCGAGATCCGTGACGCCCTGGAGCGGGAATTCGGGTTCACCGTCGACGTCCTGGTGCGCGACGCGGCGTATCTGAAGGCCGTGGCCGACGGCTGCCCCTTCCCCGCCGCGACGCTCGAGGGCAAGCAGCTGCACGTCACGTACTTCTCCGCGCCCGTCGACGCCGCCCGGTTCGCCGCGATCGACCAAGCGGCGCATCTGCCGGAGGAGTTCCGGCTCGGCGACCGCGCCCTGTATCTGTACGCCCCCGACGGCCTCGGGCGGTCCAAGCTCGCCGAGGCCCTCGCACGCCCGGCGCTCACCAAGGGCCTCATCGCCACCAGCCGCAACTGGAACACCGTCACCAAGCTCGTGGAGATGACCGATGCCTGAAACACCCGACACGCCTGACGCGCCCTTCCTGCCCGGCGTGCCCGGCCGCTCGCCCGCCGTCGAGGCCGCCATCGAGAGCGAACTGCGCCTGCTCGACCCCGAAGTGCGGTCCTCGCCCGAGGCGTTCGGCACGTTCCTGCATCCGGAGTTCACCGAGTTCGGCGCGTCCGGCGCGCGCTGGGACCGCGAGTCGATCGTCAAGGTCCTCACGGCCCGCCCCGACCCCGGCGGCCGGGCCACCACGACCTCCGGCATGCGAGGCGTCCAGCTCGCCGAGGACGTGGTGCACCTGACCTTCGACACCGACACCAACGGGCGCCTGGTGCACCGCAGTTCACTGTGGCGGCGCACCCCCGAGGGCTGGCTGCTCTGGTTCCATCAGGGCACGCCGTTCACCCCCGAGCCGGCACCGGGAGACTGACGACCCGGACGCCGCCGAACGTGGTGCGCGAGACGACCTCGGACGGCACGGCGAGGCGCGGGTCGTCGAGCAGCCGGCGCACCGCTTCCGGCCGCCGGGCGTCCGTCGCGTGGCCCGCGGCCGCCGTGGTGGCGGCCACGGCGTCGAGCAGCGCGAGCTCCTCCTCCGTGACGTCCGCGCCGTCCTTCTCCATCAGGCCCCAGTCGTCCCACGGCAGCGGCTCCACGCCGCCGAGCGCGGCGAGATCGGCCACCACGTCCGCGCGCACCAGCTGCCACCCCTTGATCTCGGGGACGCTGCTCACCTCGAAGGTGTCCGGGTCCGCGCGGCCGTCCCGGCACGCCCGCCACGCGTCCCCGGCGACCAGGAACTCCGTGCGCGGTACGTCCATGGGGTCGAAGGAGATGTCGTACACACCGCCGATGAGCTGCGCGTCCGCGAGGACCCAGCCGCGGTCGGCCGTCCAGAACTCCGTCACCCAGTGGTTGTCGTTGAGGCTGTCCGGGAAGTACGTCGCGTAGCCGCACCGCAGGCGCGCCGGGGTGCCGGTGGCCCGCAGCAGCGAGCACAGCAGCAGCGCGAAGTCCCGGCAGATGCCCACGAACCGGGCCTCGGGCTCCCGGGCCTCCGTCAGCGGCGTGTCACCGCGCTCGCCCAGGATGCGCAGCACGGTCTCGGCGTACCGCGACTCGGCGTCCTCGCGCATGCGCTCCTCGGGCACCGTGTAGCCGAAGTGGGCGCCCTCTTCGCGGTGCAGCATGACGCCGCGTACGACGGCGCCGAGCGCGGCCGGGTCGCGGGGGAGCGGGGCGGGGCCGACGAGGGTGTCGAGGTGGGGGCCGGGGTCGGTGTACGGGGTCTGGGTCAGGTATTCGCTGTCCATGACGGCAGCGTGGGGTCTGCCCCTGGGGCAAGGTCCAGCACCCCTGGGGATCTTGACCGCGCACCGATCACCTGTGCGAAGCTCGCCGTATGCGCTACATCATCATCGGAGCGGGGGCTGTCGGCGGCAGTGTCGGCGGGCGCCTCGCCGAGGCCGGTCACGAGGTCGTCCTGGTCGCGCGCGGCAAGCACCGCGAGGTGCTGCGGGACCGCGGGCTCACCCTCAGAACGCCCGACGGACCCCGCACCCACCGTCTGCCCGTCGTCGAGGACCCGGCCGAGCTGGGCGAGTTGCTCCCCGACGACGTGCTCTTCCTGACCGTCAAGACACAGGACGCCGAGGCCGCGCTCGCCGCCTGGGGCACCCGGCCCGTCGCGGGCGGCTCCACGGCCGCCGAGGCGCTGCCGCTGGTCTGCGCGCAGAACGGCGTCGAGAGCGAGCGGATGGCGCTGCGCCGCTTCCGCCGCGTGTACGGCATGTGCGTGTGGCTGCCGTCCACGTACGTCGAGCCGGGCACCGTATCGGCTGCCGGTGCCCCCTACACAGGCATGCTCCACCTGGGCCGCTACCCGGCCGGGACGGACGACACCGCGCGCCGGATCGCCGCCGATCTGGAGAGCGGCCGGCTGCTCGCGCCGGTGGTCCCGGACGTGATGCGCTGGAAGTACGCCAAGCTCCTCGCCAACCTCGCCAACGCCGTCGAGGCGCTCACCGGACCGCTCACCGGCGAGGCGGCCCCGGCTCTCTTCCGGCGGGCCCGGGCGGAGGGCGAGGCCGTGCTGGCCGCCGCCGGGATCGAGGCGGTGGGGGAGCGGGAACAGGGGGAGGCCCGGGCGGGCCGGATCACCTTCGAGCCGCTCGACGACGGCCCGCGCGGCGGCTCCTCCTGGCAGAGCCTCAGCCGGGGCACCGGCACCATCGAGGCCGACTACCTCAACGGCGAGATCGCCCTGCTCGGGCGGCTGCACGGGGTGCCGACGCCGGTGAACGACACGCTCCAGCGGCTCGCCAACGACTTCGCGCGGGAGCGCAGGGAGCCGGGGTCGATGCCGGTGGCGGAGCTGGTCGCCCTGGTGGACAAGGCGGCCTAGGGACTGTCCGGTGGGTCGGCGGCGTAGAACCCGTGACCGCGGGCTCTACGCGGGTGGGACGGGCCAGCCGTCGGCCCGCGACGTGAACTGCAGCGTCGTCCGCCCGTCGTCCTCGCGCACCTCGCGGCCCTGGGTGTAGCCGAGGCGCTTCAGGACGGTGACGGACGGCGTGTTCAGCGAGTCGACGGTGGCGTGCACCTCGGCGAGGCCCAGGGTCCGGTGGCCGTAGTCGGTCAGCAGCCGCGCGAGCTCCGTGCCGAGGCCGAGGCCCCAACTGCTCCGGGAGAGCCCGTATACGATCTCGTGGCCGTCCAGCCACGCCTCGGGCGAGGGCTTGATCTCGGCGTGCCCGGCGTACCGGCCCTCGTGCCGCACCGCCCACACCGGGAACCGCCGCTCCGCGTACACGATGCTGAACAGCCGCGCGAACAGCGCGCGGTCCTCCTGGGCGCTCTGCATCCCGTCCCCGAACCAGCGGCCCACGGCCTCGTCCTGGAACAGCGCCACGAAGTCCGGCTCGTCGGACGCGACGTACGCGGAGAGCACGAGGTGCTCGGAGCGCAGCTCGGGGGTGTGGGGCGCGGAGGTCATCCGCGAGACGGTATTCGGGGGCTGCGCGCCCCCGCAAGCGGTTTCAGGCCGGGGGCCACCGCAAGATCCGGCCTGGGGTGGGTCGTTGAACCTGCGGGCCGGTGGGGGCTTGTCGCGCAGTTCCCCGCGCCCCTGACGGGGCTGATGGTGCAGTTCCCTGATGTGGCCCTTACGGGGCCCGGGTCGCTGCGGTTCGGCAGCGCCCTGAAGGGGCGCGGGGAACTGCGCGACCAGCCACGACGGGTCCGCCAGCCACGACGGGTCCGCAGCAGAGCGACGGCCAATCGCGGCCCCGCGGCGGCGCTCAGCCTGCGGCCGGCAAGGAATTGTGCCCCGCACGGGTGGGTGGGTGGGAGCGATCCGCCGCGAAGCGGCGGCATGAGTCGAAGCGGTCCAGGAGCAGCCGGGCGACAAGCGGGGAATCCCCCAGCACGTCCGCCAGGACGTCCGCCTCCGCCGCCCCCCGGGCGATCCGGTCCGGCAGGAAGCCGGGGGCCAGCACGTAGGGGGCGACGGCCACTTGCCGCACCCCGGGCGTGGCCCGAAGCTCGCGCACCGCGTCCGAGGTGAGGGGAAGAGTCGCGGAGGCGAACGCAGGCCGCACGGCGCACCAACCGGTGTGCCGCCACTCCCGCGCGATGTCAGCGATCACTGCGATCGCCTCCGGGTCGGAGGAGCCCGCCGAGGCCAGGACGACCCCGGTCGTGGGCTTGTCGGCGGGGTCGAGCCCCGCCTCGTACAGCCGCGTCTCGAGCGCGGCGAGCAACAGCGGCGAGGGCCCGAGCACGCCCGCCTGCCGCACCCGCAGCCCCGGCGGAGCCTCCCGAAGGACCGCCGGGATGTCGGCCTTCGCGTGGAAGGCGCGGGTGAGGAGGAGGGGCAGGGCGATGACGTCGCGTACCCCCTCCTCGGCGAGGGAGCCGAGGACGGACGGCACGGAGGGGGTGTTGAAGTCCAGGAACCCCACCTCCACCCGCAGCCCCGGCCGCAGGCCCCGCACCGTGCGCAGCAGCGCCCGCACACTCGCGGCATGCCGCGGATCCCGGCTGCCGTGGGCGACGACCAGCAGGACGGGACGGCGCACGGCTTCGTACGCGGAACGGCGCCCGGGGCGGAAAGTGCCGTACATGGGAATCAGCTCTTCACCAGCAGGCCGCGGCTGCGCAGCACCCACCGCTCAAGCGGACTGAAGATGAGCAGGTCGATGGCGATGCCGACGATCAGGATGAGCAGGATGGCGAGGAAGACCTGGGACATGCTGCTGTTGGTGCGGCCCGCCTCCAGGAGCTGGCCGAGCCCGATGCCCAGGTCGGGGGACTGCGCGATGATCTCCGCGGCCATCAGGGAGCGCCAGGAGAACGCCCACCCCTGCTTCAGGCCCGCCACATAGCCGGGCAGCGCGGCCGGCATGACGATGTGCCAGGCGTTGCGCCACCCCGTCGCGCCGAGCGTGCGCCCCGCCCGCAGGAACAGCGGCGGGATCTGGTCGACGCCCGCGACCAGGCCGTTGGCGATGGACGGCACGGCGCCGAGCAGGATCACCGCGTACATCATCGAGTCGTTGAGGCCCAGCCACAGCACCGCGGGCGGCACCCACGCCACGGACGGCAGCGACTGCAGGCCGGACAGGATCGGCCCGATGGCCGCGCGTACGAAGCGGACCCGCGCCACGAGGAGGCCCAGGGGCGTGCCGATCACCAGGGCCATGCCGAAGCCGAACAGGCCGCGCTGGACGCTCGTCCAGATGTAGTCGAGCAGGGTGCCCTGCCGCCAGGCGGCCTCCACCTCGTCCCAGACCGCCGTCGGCGCGGGCAGCTTGTAGCTGTCGGTGACCTTGGCCCACACCAGGATCTGCCACACCACCAGGACGAGGACCACGGCGGTGAACGGCGGAAGGACCTTCTGGACGAGGGTCTCGCGCAGGGATGCCCGCCGCGTCTGGACGGTCTCCAGGGCGTCGAGGCCCGCCTCCAGACCGGCCAGGTCGTTGGCGTCCGCCGGGACTGATGTCTTGGTGGGCGTCTCGGTGTCAGTGCTGCCCATGGCGGCGGATCTCCCCACGCAGTTGTTCGGTGATCTCGACGGACAGCTCCGCCACCGCGGCGTCCTCGATGCGCCGCGGCTGGTCGATGTCGACGCTCCACTCGCGCGCCACCCGGCCGGGGCGCGACGAAAGGAGGACGACGCGCTGCGCGAGCCGCACCGCCTCGCGCACGTTGTGCGTGACGAACAGGACCGACACACCCGTCTCGCGCCAGATGCGCATCAGCTCGTCGTGCAGTACGTCCCGGGTGATCGCGTCGAGCGCCGCGAACGGCTCGTCCATCAGCAGCAGTTGGCTGTCCTGCGCGAGCGCGCGGGCCAGCGCGACGCGCTGGCGCATGCCGCCGGACAGCTCGTGCACCCGCTTGCCGTGCGCACCCTGGAGCCGCACCAAGGACAGCAACTCCTCGGCCTTCTCCCGCCGTTCGGCCTTCGGCACGCCGCGCAGCCTCAGGGCCAGCTCGATGTTCTTGCCCGCGGTCAGCCACGGGAACAGCGCGTGCTCCTGGAACATCAGGGCGGGGCGGCCGTCGGTGCCGATGGCACCGGCGGTGGGCCGGTCCAGCCCGGCCACCAGGTTCAGCAGCGTCGACTTGCCGCACCCGGAGGCTCCCAGGAGGGTGACGAACTCGCCCCGCGCCACGTCGAGCGTGATGTCGTCGAGGACGAGCTGCTGCCCGGCCGGGGTGGCGAAGGACTTCGAGACGTGCTCGATGCGCGCGGCGACATCGAGCGCCCCGGCACCGCCGACCGTGCGGTTGGCGGACTCGGCGGACTTCTCCGACGCGGCTGCCGCCTCGGACTTGGCGGACTTGGCGAGCGTGGTGGCCATGGTCGTCACCTCCTGGGATCCCTGAACTGGCTTCGCTGTACGCCTACTTGACGCCGAGTCCGGCGTCGTCGACCGCGGGCCTGCCCGCCGCCTTCAGGACCTTGTTGAGCGGGGCGAGGTCGTAGATGCCGTTCAGGTCGGGCTTCTTGAGCAGGCCCGCCTTGACCGCGTGGTCGGCCTCGGTGCCGAGCGTCGCCGCCAGCGGGTCGTCGGTGAATTCGATCGACTTCCACGCCGGGTCGATGACCTCGGGCGGCAGCGGCTTGCCGTTGAGCTGCTTCAGCTTGGCGTTGGCCGCCGCCTTCGCCTTGGCCGGGTTGGCCTTGATCCACTGGTTGGTCTTCACCGAGCCCCGCAGCACGGCCTCGACGACCTTCGGGTGCTTCTTGAGGAACTCCTGGGACACGATGATGTTCGTGATCACGAACTTCTTGTCCGGCCACAGGTCGGCCTCGTCCAGGAGCACCTTGCCGCCCTCGGCGACCAGCTTGGACGCGGTGGGCTCCGGCACCCAGGCGCCGTCGATGGAGCCGGACTTGTACGCGTCCGGAGTGATCTTGTTGTCGGTGCGCACCACGGACACATCGCCCTTGCCGCTCTCCGCGTCGACGTCCCAGCCCTTGCCCTTGATCCAGTTGAGGAAGGCCACGTCCTGGGTGTTGCCGAGCTGCGGCGTCGCGATCTTCTTGCCCTTGACGTCGTCGAGGGACTTGATCTTGTCCGGGTTCACCACGAGCTTCACGCCGCCGGACGCCGAACCGCCGATGACGCGCAGGTTCTTGCCCTGCGACTTGGTGTAGCCGTTGATGGCCGGGGACGGGCCGATCCAGCCGATGTCGATGGACTTCGAGTTCAGCGCCTCGATCTCCGAGGGACCGGCGTTGAACTGCGAGTACGTCGCCTTGGTGGCCCCCAGCTCCTTCTGGAACAGGCCCTCCTGGTCGCCCACCAGGGCCGTGCCGTGGGTGAGGTTGGGGAAGTACCCGATCTTCACCGTGTCCAGGCCGTCGATCTTCTTCGCGCCGGCCGCGATCTTGGCCTTGCCGCTGTCGCCGGAGTCGGCCTCCGAGCCGTATCCGCAGGCGGAGAGCGTCAGCGCGAGCAGCGGCAGGGCGGTCAGCGCGGCCAGGCGACCACGGTGTGGCGCCCGGCGGCGGGCGGTCGTGCGGGGAGAGCGGATGGCAGGCACGGGAGGTGTTCCTCTCGTTGGCCCGGCGCGGACACCGTCAGGGTGCGGCCGGGCGGACGTCGGCGGGTCTTCGTTTGCGTCCGAAGGGACGGCGGGGGGTGTGGGCGCGCGAGCGGTGCGCGTGCACCACCCCCGCTGAGAGCGTCACGCCGCACATCGGGCGACCCCTCCGGTGCCCGCCCCGAGCGCGCCGCTGCCGACGCGCCCGCCTTCCTTGGCGAACGTCGCGTACACGTCGATGGAGGTCATGGTCAGAAGTCCCAGCCCTCGTCGTCGGCGGCCGGCGCCGCCGCCTCGGCCTTGGCGAACGCCTCGCCCGCCATGCCCGCGGCGAGCGTCGTGCCGTCCGCCGGGTCGATGAGCAGGAAGGAGCCGGTGCGGCGCGAGTCGGCGTACGCGTCGATGGCGAGCGGCTCCGCGGTGCGCACCAGGACCCGGCCGATGTCGTTGGCTACGAGCTGCCCCGGGTTCGGGTGCTGGGACAGGTCGTCAAGGGTGAGCCGGGATGGGATCTGCTTCACGATCGCCTTGACCGTGCGGGTGGTGTGCTTGAGCAGCACCCGCTGGCCCACGCTGAGCGGCTGGTCCGCGACGTGGCAGACAGTGGCCGCGATGTCCTGGGAGGTCGGCGGCGTATCACTGCTCGGGACGAGTAGATCACCACGTGAGACGTCGAGGTCGTCGGTCAGCCGGACCGTCACGGACTGCGGCGTCCAGGCCACGTCGACCGGCTCGCCGAGCAGGTCGATGCCCGCGATCGTCGAGGTCCGGCCCGACGGCAGTACGGTCACCGACTCGCCGACCCGGAAGGTGCCCGCGGCGATCTGACCCGCGTACCCCCGGTAGTCCGGGTGCTCGGCGGTCTGCGGCCGGATGACGTACTGCACGGGCAGTCGGGCGTGGCAGCTCGTCAGGTCGTGGCTGACGGGCACGGTCTCCAGGTGTTCCAGGACCGTCGGGCCGCCGTACCAGTCCATGTTCGACGACGGCTCCACCACGTTGTCCCCGGCGAGCGCCGAGATCGGGATCGCGGTGATCTCCGGAACCCCCAACTCGCCCGCGTACGCGGTGAATTCCTCCGCGATCTTCGCGAAGACCGGCTCCGCGTACGCGACGAGGTCCATCTTGTTCACGGCGAGCACCACGTGCGGCACGCGCAGCAGGGCCGCGACGGCGGCGTGCCGGCGGGTCTGCTCGATGACGCCGTTGCGGGCGTCGACGAGGACCACGGCCAGGTCCGCCGTGGAGGCGCCGGTGACCATGTTGCGGGTGTACTGCACATGGCCGGGGGTGTCCGCGAGGATGAAGCGGCGCCGGGGCGTGGCGAAGTAGCGGTACGCCACGTCGATGGTGATGCCCTGCTCCCGCTCGGCCCGCAGGCCGTCGGTGAGCAGCGCCAGGTCGGGGCCCTCGGCGCCGCGGCTGCGCGAGGCGTGCTCGACGGCCTCCAGCTGGTCGGCGAGGACCGACTTGGAGTCGTGCAGGAGCCGGCCGACCAGCGTGGACTTGCCGTCGTCGACGGAGCCCGCGGTGGCGAACCGCAGCAGCGTGGTCGCGGACAGGCCGGCCAGCTGCCCGGCAGCGGTGGTGTCGGTGGTGCTGGTCATGGCTAGAAGTACCCCTCGCGCTTGCGGTCTTCCATCGCGGCCTCGGAGAGCTTGTCGTCGGCGCGGGTGGCGCCGCGCTCGGTGAGCCGGGACGCGGCGATCTCGGCGATCACGGCCTCCAGGGTCGTGGCGTCGGAGTCGACGGCGCCGGTGCAGGACATGTCGCCGACGGTGCGGTAGCGCACCTGGCGCCGCTCGACGATTTCGCCGTCCTCCCCTTCCTTGGGGCCGCCCCAGTCGCCCGCGGTCAGCCACATCCCGGAGCGCTTGAACACGTCCCGCTCGTGCGCGAAGTAGATCTCCGGCAGCTCGATGCCCTCACGGGCGATGTACTGCCATACGTCCAGCTCGGTCCAGTTGGACAGCGGGAAGACGCGGACGTGCTCGCCGGGGGCGTGCCGGCCGTTGTAGAGCTGCCACAGCTCGGGCCGCTGGCGGCGCGGGTCCCACTGCGAGAACTCGTCGCGCAGCGAGAACACCCGCTCCTTGGCGCGCGCCTTCTCCTCGTCGCGCCGCCCGCCGCCGAAGACCGCGTCGAACCGCTCGGACTGGATCTTCTCGGTGAGCGGCACGGTCTGCAGGGGGTTGCGGGTGCCGTCGGGGCGCTCGCGCAGGGCGCCGCGGTCGATGTAGTCCTGCACGGAGGCCACGTGCAGCCGAAGGCCGTGCCGGGCCACCACGCGGTCGCGGTAGTCGATGACCTCGGGGAAGTTGTGCCCGGTGTCGACGTGCAGCAGCGAGAAGGGGACCGCGGCGGGCGCGAACGCCTTCAGCGCCAGGTGCAGCATGACGATGGAGTCCTTGCCGCCGGAGAACAGGATCACCGGCCGCTCGAACTCGCCCGCGACCTCGCGGAAGATGTGTACGGCCTCGGACTCCAGGGCGTCCAGGTGCGACAGCGCGTACGGGCTGTCGCTCACGGAACTCCCCTCGGCGTCACCGGAGTTGCCGGTGCCCTCATGAATTGCGGCGGTCGTCATGCCAGACCCCTTTCGGTGAGCAGCGCGTGCACCGCTGCCGCGGACTCCTGCACGGTCTGGTCCTGGGACTCGATGCGCAGATCGGGCGACTCGGGCTCCTCGTACGGGTCGTCGACGCCGGTCAGCCCGGAGATCTCACCCGCGGCCTGCTTGGCGTACAGACCCTTCACGTCGCGTACGGAGCAGACCTCCACGGGCGTGGCGACGTGCACCTCCAAGTACGCGGTGCCGCCCGTCTGGTGGCGCTTGCGCACCGCCTCGCGGCTGTCCGTGAACGGCGCGATCACCGGCACAAGCGCCAACACGCCGTTGCGGGCGAGGAGTTCGGCGACGAACCCGATCCGCTGGACGTTGGTGTGCCGGTCGTCGCGGCTGAAGCCGAGGCCCGCCGAGAGGAACTCGCGGATCTCGTCGCCGTCGAGGACCTCGACGCGGCGGCCCTCGGCGCGCAGCGTCCGCGCCAGCTCGTGCGCGATGGTGGTCTTGCCCGCGCTGGGCAGGCCCGTGAGCCAGACGGTGGCTCCGGTCACGTGGGTCTCCTGCGGAGTCTGATGGGGCAGTGGCGCCCGAGGGGTCGTCTGAAACGTCTGATGTGCCGTCATCCGTGCAGCCCGCATTCGGTCTTGGTGCTTCCGGCCCACCGTCCTGCGCGGGCGTCCTCGCCCTCCAGCAGGCGCCGCGTGCAGGGGGCGCATCCCACGGAGCCGTAGCCGTCCATGAGCAGCGGATTGGTGAGGACGCCGTGCTCGGTGACGTACGCGTCCACATCGTCCTGCGTCCAGCGGGCGATGGGCGAGACCTTGACCTTCTGCCGCTTCTCGTCCCAGCCGACGACGGGTGTGTTCGCGCGGGTGGGGGACTCGTCGCGGCGCATTCCGGTCGCCCACGCGGCGTAGCCCGCGAGGCCCTCTTCGAGGGGCTTGACCTTGCGCATCGCGCAGCACAGGTCGGGGTCGCGGTCGTGCAGCCGCGGGCCGTACGCGGCGTCCTGCTCGGCCACGGTCAGGCGCGGCGTGAGGGTGATGACGTTGACGTCCATGACGGCCTCGACGGCGTCACGGGTGCCGATGGTCTCCGGGAAGTGGTAGCCGGTGTCGAGGAACACCACGTCCACGCCGGGCCGTGCGCGCGAGGCGAGGTGGGCGACCACCGCGTCCTCCATCGAGGAGGTCACGCAGAACCGCGCACCGAAGGTGTCCGCGGCCCAGGTGAGGATGTCGAGCGCGGAGGCGTCCTCCAGGTCGCGCCCCGCCTGCCCGGCGAGCGCCCGCAGCTCGGCCGCGGTCGCTGTATCGGGCTCCTGAGCTGTCGTCATATCCGTTCCCCTCCAGGTTCGTTGCGCTGAAGTCCGCGGGTGAGAAGCCCGAGGAACTTCAACTGGAAGGCGCGGTTGCACGCCGCGCATTCCCACGCGCCGTGGCCCTGCTCGTTCGGCCGCAGGTCCTCGTCGCCGCAGTAGGGGCAGTAGAAAGGTGCCGCGCGCTCGCTCACGACAGGGCCTCCTCGGAGGCGCGGGCGGCCCAGGTGGCGAACCGCTCGTCGTCCTCGCGCTCCGCCTGGAACCGCTTGAGCACGCGCTCCACGTAGTCCGGCAGCTCGGCGGAGGTCACCTTCAGGCCGCGCACCTTGCGGCCGAACCCGGCCTCCAGGCCGAGCGCGCCGCCCAGGTGCACCTGGAAGCCCTCGACCTGGTTTCCGTGCTCGTCCAGGACGAGCTGGCCCTTGAGGCCGATGTCGGCGACCTGGATGCGGGCGCAGGCGTTCGGGCAGCCGTTGATGTTGATGGTGATGGGCTCGTCGAAGTCCGGGACGCGGCGCTCCAGTTCGTCGATGAGGGAGGCGCCGCGCGCCTTGGTCTCGACGATCGCGAGCTTGCAGAACTCGATGCCGGTGCAGGCCATCGTGCCGCGCCGGAAGGGGGACGGACGCACCGTCAGATCCAGTGCCTCCAGGCCCTCGACGAGGGAGTCGACCTGGTCCTCGGTGACGTCGAGCACGATCATCTTCTGCTCGACGGTGGTCCGCAGGCGGCCCGAACCGTGTGCGGCGGCCAGGTCGGCGATCTTCGTCAGTACGGTGCCGTCGACGCGGCCGACGCGCGGTGCGAACCCGACGTAGAACCTGCCGTCCTGCTGCCGGTGCACGCCGACGTGGTCGCGCCAGCGCTGGACCGGCTGGTCGGGGGCGGGGCCGTCGGCGAGCTTGCGCAGCAGGTACTCGCCCTCCAGGACCTCGCGGAACTTCGCCACGCCCCAGTCGGCGACGAGGAACTTCAGCCGGGCGCGGGTGCGCAGACGGCGGTAGCCGTAGTCGCGGAAGATCGAGATGACGCCCTCGTAGACGTCCGGTACGTCCTCCAGGGGCACCCACGCGCCGAGCCGCTGGCCGATCTTGGGGTTGGTGGACAGGCCGCCGCCCACCCACAGGTCGAAGCCCGGGCCGAGCTCGGGGTGGACGACGCCGACGAACGCGATGTCATTGATCTCGTGCGCCACGTCCAGGAGCGGCGAGCCGGAGATAGCGGACTTGAACTTGCGGGGCAGGTTCGAGAAGGCCGGGTTGCCGATGATGCGGCGCTGGATCTCGTCGACGGCGGGCGTGCCGTCGATGATCTCGTCCTCGGCGATCCCGGCGACGGGGGAGCCGAGGATGACGCGCGGGGTGTCGCCGCACGCCTCCGTCGTGGACAGGCCCACGCCCTCCAGGCGGCGCCAGATCTCCGGCATGTCCTCGATGCGGATCCAGTGGTACTGGATGTTCTGCCGGTCGGTGATGTCGGCGGTGCCGCGGGCGAACTCCTGCGAGATCTCGCCGATCACGCGGAGCTGGTCGGTGGTGAGGCGGCCGCCGTCGACGCGCACCCGCAGCATGAAGTACTCGTCGTCCAGCTCCTCCGGCTCCAGGATGGCCGTCTTGCCGCCGTCGATGCCGGGCTTGCGCTGGGTGTAGAGCCCCCACCAGCGCATCCGGCCCCGCAGGTCATTGGGGTCGATGGAGTCGAAGCCGCGCTTGGAGTAGATCGTCTCAATACGTGTCCGCACATTGAGACCGTCGTCGTCCTTCTTGAACTGCTCGTTGCCGTTCAGCGGGGTGAAGTGACCGGCGGCCCACTGGCCCTCGCCGCGGTGGCGGCCCGGCTTGCGCCGGGGTGCGCGGGGGGCGGCGGTCGCGGAGTCCGCGGCGTCTTCGGGGGTGGCAGCCATGGGTGTACGTCCTTCAACAGCGGGCTGAGAGCGGCTCTGACCTGCACACTTCGCGCAGAGGGCGCGGCGGTGCGCGGGGGGTGGGGTCAGGTGGGGCCAGATCTGGAACGCTCTGGGGCGTCCCGGAACGTTCTGGAAAGTGCGGCGGTGCTGGGTCTGCTGGGTCTCTCAGCTCGCCGGACACATGGCGCTGGACATGCGGCCGAGGTCGACGTGACGTCGACTCACCAAGGCGATTCCGGCGCGGGACATGACGGAAGCGTGGCATGCGCCTTTCGGCGCAGTCCACCTCTGTCCGCATCCTGGACGTACCCGTCCCGAATCCTGGTCACGCCGTCCTGGCTCGGGCCCCTTCATGGGGGCTGCGCCCCCTCTCCCCCTCATCGGGCCTCCGGCCCTCGTCCTCAAACGCCGGACGGGCTATTTCCCCCCGCCCAGCCGCCCCCCCCGGAGGGCGGAAAGCCCCCCGCCCGCAGGGCGGAAGGAAAGGGCGGGTGGGTGG
>NZ_AOPZ01000008.1 GCF_000414115.1 Streptomyces aurantiacus JA 4570 | reverse complement strand
GGGCCGGGGCCAGGGCCACCCGCCCCGCCTGCCCGCCCGACAGCTGCGCGGGCCTGCGGTGCGCGAGGTGCCCGATCCCGAGCCGGTCCAGCCACTCCTGTGCCGCCCGCCGGGCCTCGCCGCGCGGCACGCCCTGGGCCCGCAGCCCGTACGCCGTGTTGCCGAGGGCGTTCAGGTGCGGGAAGAGCGCGCCGTCCTGCGGTACCCAGGCGACCTTGCGCCGGTGCGGCGCGAGCGCCG
Organism: Streptomyces aurantiacus JA 4570; assembly: GCF_000414115.1. Lineage (GTDB taxonomy): Bacteria > Actinomycetota > Actinomycetes > Streptomycetales > Streptomycetaceae > Streptomyces > Streptomyces aurantiacus_A. The sequence goes on along the minus strand of NZ_AOPZ01000008.1, from coordinate 36,969 downwards.
TGACGTCGGTGTCGCCGAGGCGCAGGACGGCGTGCGCGCGCGGGGTCAGGCCGAGCAGGGCCCGCAGGAGCGTGGTCTTGCCCGCGCCGTTGGGGCCGACGACGGCGATGGTGGTCCCGGGGGCGGCGTCGAGGGTCAGCTCGGCGAAACCGGTGACGTCGGCGTGCAGACTCCAACTCCCGCTGTTTTCAGGCAACTTGGCCACTTCGCCACCCGGCGCCTCGGCCACGGCCACAGCTTCGCCGGACGGTTCGGGCACGCCCCCGCCCGCCGCGCCGCGCCCCGCCGACCCACCCCCGGTCCACCGCCCCCGCAGCGCCACGAGCACCGCCATCGCGATGGCGAGCAGCAGCAGGGACACCGAGGTGGCGGCCTCCGGCGAGTCCTGGAGGAGCAGGTACACCTGGAGCGGCAGCGTCTGTGTCGTACCGGGCAGGTTCCCCGCGAACGTGATCGTCGCGCCGAACTCGCCGAGCGCCCGCGCCCAGGTGAGCGCGGCCCCGGCGGCCAGGCCCGGCGCGACCATCGGCAGCGTGACGGTGCGGAACACCCGCACCGGTGACGCCCCGAGGGAGGCGGCCGTCTCCTCGTAGCTGGGCCGCAGGCCCGCGATCGCCCCCTCCAGGCTGATCACCAGGAACGGCATCGAGACGAACGTCGCCGCGACGACCGCGCCGGAGGTGTGGAAGGGCAGGACGACGCCGAAGGTGTCCTCAAGCCAGGGCCCGAGCAGCCCGCGCCGCCCGAAGCCGAGCAGCAGGGCGACGCCGCCGACGGTCGGCGGCAGCACCATGGGCAGCAGCACGAGCGAGCGTACGAGCGCCTTGCCGGGGAACGGCACCCGCGCGAGCAGCCAGGCCAGCGGCACGCCGAGCAGCAGCGAGAGGCCGAGCGCCCAGAAGGACACGACGAGCGAGAGCTGAAGGGCCTCGGTCACGCCCGGGTTGGTCAGATGGTCCCCGAGCTCCCCCCACTCCGTACGGGCCAGCACCCCGATGAGCGGCATCAGCAGAAACGCGATGGCGAGCAGCGCGGGCACCCCGAGCAGCAACGGCGCACGCACGCCGCCCCCGCCCGGCCGCGATCGGCGGAAGCGATTGTTCATCGGCGGATCCTGACGTACGAAGCGAATCAGCGATACGGGGCCCACCCGGAACCCGTAAGGGGCGCGGGGAAGGCCCACCCGAGCCCCGTAAGGGGCGCGGGGAACTGCGCGCCCAGCCCCCACAGAGCCGCAGACAAGACCGAACCCGGGGGTCGGCTACGGCTTCTGGAAACCCGCGTCCCGCAGAATCTTCTGCGCCTCCGGCGTGCTCAGCCACTTCACAAAGGCGTCCGCCGCCTCCTTGTGCCCGGACTGCGCGAGCGTGGCCGCCGGATAGGAGGCCACGGCGTTCTGCGCGTCGGGGATGGCGACGGCGTCGACCTTGTCGGGCGACACCGCGGCGTCCGTCTTGTAGACGATCCCCGCATCGGCCTCGCCGAGCTCAACCTTGCTGAGCACACCCCGCACGCTGGTCTCCTGCGAGACCGGCTCGACCTTGAGCTTCTGCGCGTCGAGCACCTGCTTGCTGTAGCGCCCGACGGGCACCTCGGGCGCGGCGAGCACGACCTTCAGACCGCTGTCGGTGAGGTCCTTCAGGCTCTTGATCTTCTTGGGGTTGCCCTCGCGGGTGGCGATGACGAGCCGGTTCTTGGCGATGACGGCCGGCGTCCCGGTGTCGGACTTCAGGCCGTCCATGGTCTTGGTGTCGGCGGTCACCAGCGCGTCGGCGGGCGAGCCCTGCTTGACCTGCGCGGCCAGTTCCTGCGACCCGGCGAAGGAGAAGGTGAGCTTCGTGCCCGGGTTCTTCTCCTCGTACGTCTTCTCAAGGCTCTTGAACACATCGGTGAGCGACGCCGCGGCGAGCACGGTCAGGTCGGCCTTGGGCGCGGCGCCGGCCTTGCCGACGCCGTCCTTGTCCTTCTTGCTGTCGCCGTCGTCGCTGCCGCAGGCGGCGAGCGGCAGCAGGAGCGCGACGGCGGCCACGGCGGCGGCGGTGCGGGCAGGGCGAACAGAGGGAATGGGGGACATGAGCGGGACTCCTCGCGGGGCGTTCAGACGCGGTCGATGTGCACGCTGGTGGACTTCACGCGTGCGGTGGCCTCCATGCCGACCTCCAGGCCGAGCTCCTCCACCGCCTCGCGGGTGAGCAGCGAGACCAGGCGGTGCGGGCCCGCCTGGATCTCGACCTGCGCGGCCACGTCACCGAGCTTCACGGCGGTGACGATGCCGGGGAAGGCATTGCGCGCGGACGTGTACGAGCCCTCGTCCTCGCCGGTGCCGCCCGCGCCGTTCCGGGCCAGCTCCACGGAGAACACGGCCAGGTCGCGCCCCTCGATCACGCGGCGCCCGGCGTCGTCCCGGTGCGTGGCGACGCGCCCGGCGTCGGCCCAGCGCCGCGCGGTGTCGGGGCTGACGCCGAGGAGCCGGGCGGCCTGGCCGATGGTGTAGGACTGCATGTGCAGCACAATAAGCCCGTTTGCCTGGCATCTGTAAAAGTTCAGCCGAACCTACATGGCAGATGCAAGCCCTGGCGAAGCGCCCTGGACGATGCCCCAACTAACGCGCTTCCGAACTGCGCACCGTGAGAATCCGTACCGACCGCTCCCCCGCATGCCCGTCCCGTCCATGCCAACAGCGGTAGTTGTCGAGTACGAGGACATCCCCGGCCGCGAGCCGAAAGCGCGGCAGGGCGGGCTCCAGGGCGACCACGGCCCGGGTGAACCGCTCCAGCATGGCGGCCACGTACGCACCGTCGGGGTCCCGGTGCAGCGGCGCCGCCCCGTCCGTACGGCGGAAGACGCGGCGGCCGGTCCGCGTCCACTCCACGTGCCTCCCGACGCTCGGCGCCGCGGGCAGCCCGCGCAGGCCCGCCCACGCCCCGTACAGATCGACGTCGAAGCCGGTCAGGAAGGACCGCAGCTCCGGGTCGGCCGCCGCGAGCCCGTCCACGAACCGGCCCGCGTCCAGCGCGAAGGAGTGCCCGCCGGCCGGTGCCGGGCGTACGCACTGGACGAAGACGTAGTCCTCGTCGGGGTGGCGGCGCCTGCTGGGTACGCCGCCGATGTCCACCCGCACGTCGAAGCTGTCGGCGTGCAGGTGGACGGGCCCGCCGTCCCGCGACGTACGCAGCCGCTGCGGGTACAGCTCGCGCAGCCGGGCGCCGAGCACCCGCGCGGCGGCGACGGTGAGCGCGTCGCCGTCGGCGGTGTCGCCGTACCCGGACAGCACGACGGCGCCGTGCTCGGCGAGCAGCGCGGGGGCCTTGGCCAGTTCCTCGGCCGCGACCCGGGGCGGCAGGACGCCGTATCCGGGTGCGGAGCCGCCTTCGGGAGCCGGGCCGTACTCGGAGGTGGTGCCCGGGAGTTGATCAGTCATGCCGTGACTCTCGCAGTCAGTCGTTCGGGGCGGGGACTCGCCGTCAGTCGTTCGGGGCGGCGGCACCGGTCGCCGGGCGCCGCGAGAACCCGCGGGCGCTCGGCACCAGCGCCGCCGCCGCGGGCGCCGCGAAGCACAGCACCGCGCACACCGCGAGCACCGGCCGGGCCCCGAAGTGCTCGATGGCCGGGGCGATCAGTGCGAGCCCGAGGGGCGCCAGGCCGTAGGACAGCATGAAGTCGAGGGACGACACCCGGGCCAGCTTGTCGGCCTCGACCTCGCGCTGGGTGGCCGTGAACCAGGGCACGTTGAACAGCTCGATGCCGATCCCCGCCACCGCGTACGCGGCCACGACGACCGCCCAGTGCACCGGGAGCAGCAGGCTGAGCGGCGCGAAGCCGTAGAGGCCGAGGCCCGCGAGGGCGGCCCAGCCCTGCGCGCGCGGGCGCCAGCGCGCGACGACGACGGCCCCGCCGAGCGCGCCGAGGGTGTACGCGGTCATGGCGGCGGCGAGGACCACCCCCGTGTCGTACTTGTCGCGGCTGACCAGCGGCAGCGCGACGCCGGTGGCCGAGTAGCCGGTGGAGATGACGACGGTCAGCGCGCCGAGCCCGGCGAGGAACCACGGGTGGCGCCGCGCCTCGCGCAGCCCTTCGGCGAACTCCGCGAAGAACGAGGGGCGTCGACGGGGTACGTCATCGCCCGTGCCGTCGGCCCCGGCGCCCGCTGCCTCGGTTCGGGGGCGGCGTGCGCCAGGCCCCGGCACCAGCGCCGCCACCAGCCACAGCACCCCGATGCCGAGCAGCAGCGCCCAGGCGTCGAGGACCACGGCGAGCAGCGCGGTGAGCGAGGGTCCGGCGAGGGTGGTGGCCCGTACAGACAGGGTCATCGCGGCGTTCGCGGCCTGCCGCCGGTCCTCGTCGACGACTTCGGCGGTCAGCGCCTGGAAGGCGGGGCGGCAGGCGCCCTGCCCGGCGCCCGCGACGACGGCGGCGGCCAGCATCAGGGGCAGGGAGCGCCCGAGGCCGACGGCGAGGAGCGGGGTCGCGGCGGCGGCCGAGAGGCCCGCCCAGAGGACGACGCCGCGCCGCGAGTAGCGGTCGGCGAGGACGCCGCCGACGGCGACGGCGACGAGGAAGCCCGCGGTGCGGGCGGCGAGCAGCAGTCCGAGGGTCGCCGCGCCGATGGTGCGGTCGAGCACGGCGAGGCCGAGGACGAAGGGCAGGGCCCAGGTCGCGAGCCCGGACGCGGTGTTCCCGGACCACAGCCGCAGAAACGCGACGTCCCGCAGCACACCGCGCCCACGCCCGGCGCCGTCCCGGGTGCCGTCTCCGGCATCGGCGGCGCTCTTCCTGTCCGCGGCGTCCTCGTTCGGTACGGCCTCCGGCTCTCGCGGGCCCCCTTGGGCGTCCGAGGCCCTCTCGGCCTCCCCCGCCCGTATCGGCGTAGTCGCCACGTCGCGCACTCCTCTCCTGTCGCCCGCACGGACCCGTACGGATCTCGAAATCGTTATGCGCCCCCGTCGCGGCCCCCAACGGCCGTACGGATCACGGGTGTTGGCGGCGCCCGGCGAGCCGCCGCCGTCCGGCGGAGCCCACCCCGAGGCACATTAATGAAAATGATTACCATTACAGTACCCTTATCGCGTCCCACCCCAGACCGGAGGTCCCATGCGCCACCGCCACCCCGCCCGCCTCGGCACAGCCGTCCTCGCCCTCGCCCTGACGGCCGTCGGCTGCGCGTCGTCCGACGGCGGCTCCGCCTCCGACGACAAGGCGTCCGGCCGCGAGACGAACGTCACGAGCTGCGGCCGGAAGCTGAGCTTCGACGGTCCGCCCGAGCGCGCTGTGGCCCTCGACCAGTCCTCGACCGAGGTGCTGCTCGAACTCGGCCTCGAGGACCGCATGGCCGGCACGTCCAACCTGAAGACGAAGATCGCGCCGGAGTACAAGGCGGCGTACGACAAGGTGAAGGTGCTCAGCCCGAAGATCCTCACCAGCGAGCAACTGCGCGCCGCCACCCCGGACTTCGCGCTCGGCGGCTTCACGGACTACTTCACCAAGGACCGCGTCGGCACCCGCGAGGAGCTCGCGGACCTCGACCTGCCGACGTTCGTGAGCGCCGTCGACTGCCCCGAGCAGAACCCCGCCGGCGCGGGCAAGGACGCGGGGAAGAAGGCGGGCGAGGAGCCCAAGTCGCCCTTCGACCTGCTGTTCCAGGACTACGAGGACCTCGGCCGGATCTTCGGCGTCGAGAAGCGCGCCGCGAAGCTGGTCAAGGACCAGCGGGCGACGCTCGGCAAGGCGGCGAAGACCGCCGACAAGGTCAAGGGCGAGCCCAGCGTCGTCTGGCTGTACTCCGTCTACGGCGACACCCCGTACGTCGCGGGCAAGAGCGCGATCCCCAGCGAGATGAGCCGGACCGTCGGCGCGAAGAACGCCTTCGACGACCTCGACGAGGACTGGCCGGCCGTCACCTGGGAGCAGATCGCCAAGCGTGATCCGGACTTCATCGTGATCGGTGACCTGTCCGAGCGCGGCAAGCCGGGCGACAGCGCGGCCGACAAGCTCAAGGCGATGCGCGCGAACCCGGTGATGTCGAAGCTCGCGGCCGTGGAGAAGAAGCGGTTCGTCGAGATCCCGGGCACGGAGATGGATCCCTCGGTCCGCACGGTCAGCGCGCTGCCCCGGCTCACGGCGGGGATGAAGGACCTCGGGTATGTCCGCTAGCCCGGACGCCGTCGGCGTTCCGGCGAGGCCCGGGGCGCGGGCCGCGCTCGGCGTCGTGGACCTGCTGCACCCGTCGGCCCGGGGCGTCGCCGCGGCGGCCTCGAAGGCGGGGGGCCGGGCGTCCGCGGCGCCCGGAACCGGCGTTGCCCCGGCCGCGGGTCGCCGTTCCCGCCTGTCCGCCGCGGGTCTCTTCCTGCTCTGCGGCGCCGTCCTCGTCCTCTCCCTCGCCGCGTCCGTACGCATCGGCACCACCGATGTCTCGTACGCCGACGTGGCGCGCACCGCCGGTTTCCATCTGGGCCTGGACGTCGAGCCGTTGCCGCGGCTCGTGGACTCGCTGATCTGGGAGCTGCGGGTGCCGCGCGTGCTGATGGCGGCGCTGGTGGGGGCCTCGCTCGCGGTGTGCGGCGCGGCACTTCAGGCGATCACGCGGAACGCCCTCGCGGATCCCTATCTGCTCGGGATCTCCTCGGGGGCGTCGACCGGCGCGGTCACGGTGGTCGTGCTCGGCGTGGGGTCGGCCTCGCTCGGGGTGACGGGCGGCGCGTTCGTGGGCGCGATGGTGTCGTTCGGGCTGCTGATGCTGCTGCTCAGGAAGGGCGGCCTGGACTCGGTCCGGGTGGTGCTCACCGGTGTGGTGGTGTCACAGCTCTTCACGGCGCTGACCTCGCTGGTCCTGATGGCGTCCGGCGACTCGGAGGCGATCCGGGCGATCACGCAGTGGCTGCTCGGCTCGATGGCGCCGGCGCGCTGGGACACGACGGCGGTGACGGCCGCGGTGACGGCGGTGGGTCTGCTCGTCCTGTGGCTCAACTCGGCGGCCCTGGACGGGTTCTCGTTCGGCGCGGACACGGCGTCGTCGCTCGGTGTGCAGGTGCGTACGACACGTTGGGTGCTGCTCGTCGTGACGTCGCTGATGACGGCGGTGGCGGTGGCGTCCGTGGGCGCCATCGGGTTCGTCGGCCTGATCGTGCCGCACGGCGTGCGGTTCCTCGTCGGGCCGCTGCACCGGCTGCTCCTTCCGCTGTCGGCGCTGGTCGGCGCGGTGTTCCTGGTGTGGACGGACGCGCTCGCGCGGGTCGCGTTCGCGCCGCAGGAGGTGCCCGTCGGGGTGTTCACCGCGCTGCTCGGCGTACCGCTGTTCCTGCTGGTCCTGCGCAAGCGGGGTGAGCTGTGAGGATCACCGCGGAAGGACTCGGCTGGGCCGTCGCGGGCAAGCGCATCGTCGCCGATGTGAGCCTGGACGTCGCGCCCGGCGAGACCGTCGGCCTGATCGGCCCGAACGGCTCGGGCAAGTCCTCGCTGCTGCGCTGCCTCGCAGGGCTGCGGGTGCCGACGGCCGGCTCCGTCGCGTACGACCGGGAGCCGATCCGGCAGTGGAGCACGCGCCGCGTCGCCCGGCACATCGCCTTCGTGGAGCAGGCCGCCGACACCGAGAGCGATCTGCGGGTCGCCGACGTGGTGAGCCTCGGCCGCACCCCGTTCGGCGACCGGTGGCGCGGCCTCGGCGCGCACGACCGGGCCGTCGTGGACGCCGCGCTTGCCCGGCTCGGCCTCACCGAACTGCGCGAGCGCCCCTGGAAGGCGCTGTCCGGCGGTGAGCGCCAGCGCGCCCACATCGCGCGTGCCCTGGCCCAGCAGCCGTACGCCATCCTGCTCGACGAACCCACCAACCACCTCGACGTGAAGCACCAGTTGGAGCTGCTCGACCTGCTCGCGGGCACCGACCAGACCGTCCTCGTGGCCCTGCACGACCTGTCGCTGGCCGCCCGCTACTGCGACCGGCTGCTCCTGATGCACGGCGGCCGCCTCGTCGCCGACGGCCCGCCGAAGGACGTCCTGACGCCGCGGCTGCTCGCCGAGGTCTTCGAGGTGGACGCGGAGACGGGCCCGGACGCGCTCGGCCACCTCACCGTCTCCTATCGCGGCGTCGCCGCCCCCTCGACCCCCTGCCCCCGTACAGAGAAGGACTGTTGATGGACCTCACGGCCACCGGAGCCGGCCTGCTCGGCCAGCTCCCGCCCCCGCTGCCCGCCGAGCGCGTCATCGCGCTCAACCAGCCCAAGGCGGACCTGCACACGACCCGTGCGTACGAGTGGAACGGCTGGTCGTTCGACGTGCCGCCCGGCGTCTTCATCCCCGGCTGGACCAGCCGCCTGATCCACGAGCGGATCCTGGACGGCCGCATCGAGACGCGCGGGCGCCGCTACGGCGCGATGGGCGCAGGTCTCGGCGTGGAGGCCGTCGCCGCCGGGCTGCGCGGGGCCCGCGAGATCTACGCGATGGACGTGCACCCCGAGAGCGTGGCCACGGCCGCCCGGCACTACGCGCGCCTGGCGGGCGACCGCGAGGGCACCGCGTTCCTGCCCGCCGCGGGCGACCTCTTCGCCGGGGTGCCCGACGGGACGCGGCTCGACGTCGTCACCTTCAACCCGCCCGCCGTCAGCCAGCCGGTCAGCGACGACCCGGACATCGTGCGCAACACCTGCGTGGGCGCGCCGCTGCTCGCCCGGTTCTTCGCGCAGCTCGCCGAGCGGGAGCTGCTCGCGCCGGACGGCGAGGTGTACGTGATCGTGTCCAACACCGCCGACCTGCACACCATCGTCGGCGACGCCCTCGGCCTCGGCTTCGAGGCCCGCGTCGACCACCTGCACGACTGGCAGGACGGCGTACTCACCTTCCTCTTCAAGTTCCAGCTCGCACCCCGGCCCGCGTCCCAACTCACTCGTGGAGACCTCTCGTGAAGACCGTCGACGACCTGCTGTCCGCCGTACTCGCCGGTGAACTCGGCCCGGACCCGGCCGAGTTGACGGCCACCAGCGTGTTCTGGATCCACCACGGCACCCGCCTCGCGGGCGGAAACGTCACGTATCTCAACCAGTACGTCCTCACCCGCGTCGGCGGCTCCTTCGGGGGCTGTGCCTTCGAGGCGGGCGAGATCGGCCCCGGGATATGCGAGGAGGCGTCCGGCAGTCCGCTCGCCACGCTGCTGCGTGACGCGCCCCGGCCGCTCCGAATGGCGGCCCTCGACGCCTACTTGGCGGCCAGGCGACCGCACCGCGAGGCCGCGGACGCCGAGGCCGTCACGCTGCCCGCCGGACCGCCGGAGGTCCGCGCGGTGGCGCGGGACGCGGCCATCGCGGGCCTCCTCGACATCGAGCGCGGCGCCAAGGTCGCGCTGATCGGCGTCGTCAACCCGCTCGTCGCCGCCATCCGCGAGCGCGGCGGCCACCCGCTGCCCTGCGACTTCAACCTGCGTACGACCCAGTGGGGCGACCCCGTCAGCACCGACATGCACGAGGTGCTCGACGCGGCCGACGCCGTCGTCGCCACCGGCATGACGCTCAGCAACGGCACCTTCGACACGATCCTCGCCCGCTGCCGCGAGCGCGGTGTCCCGCTGATCGTGTACGCGCAGTCCGGCAGCGCGGTGGCGCGGGCGTTCCTGGGCGCCGGTGTGACCGCGCTGTCCGCGGAACCGTTCCCGTTCTCGCAGTTCAGCGCCGAGCCGACGGCCCTGTACCGGTACCGGGCGGCGCCGCGCGAGAAGCGCGAGAAGGACGGTTCGTGACCGCCGACGCCACCGGCACCGGCACCCGCCCGGACGCCGACGCCCGCACCGGCACCGGCACCGGCCACGCCGCCTGTCACCACGGCGAGATCCTGCAAGGAGTCTTCCTCGACGAGCGCGGGCGGCGCCGGGCCGGCCTGGTCACGCTGCCGATGACCGCTCTGGGCACGCGCGCGGAGTTCGTACGCCGCCCGGAGGCCCCCGACGTCACCGTGGTCCCGGCCGACCGTACGAAGGCGCTGCGCGCGGCGACGTACGCGATGGCCGAGTGCGCCATGTACTGCCAGGAACCGCTGTGCGGCGGCGAGTTGAGGCTCACCGGCGACATACCGGTGGGCCTCGGCATGGGCTCGTCGAGCAGCGACGTGATCGCGGCGGTGCGCGCCGTCGCCGACGCCTTCGGCGTGCGCCTGGCGCCCGAGGTCGTCGCGCGGCTCGCGGTGCGCGCCGAGCGGGCGTCGGACCCGCTGATGCTGGACGGCCGCCCGCTGCTCTTCGCCCAGCGCGAGGGCCGGGTCCTGGAGGAGCTCGGGGCCGCGCTGCCGCCCGCGGTCGTCGTCGGCTGCGCGCTCGGCGGCGGGCGGCCCGTGGACACGCTGGCCCTCCCGGCCCACGGGTACGACGACGAGGACGTACGCGCCTACGAGCGGCTGCGGGACGTGCTGCGGAGCGCCGTCGCCACCGCCGACCCGGTGCTGCTCGGCCATGTCGCGACCGAGAGCGCCCGCCGCGGTCAACGCATTTTGCCGCACGAGGAGTTCGGGGAGCTCACGGCCATCGCGGGCCGGGTCGGCGCGGTGGGGGTGCAGGTCGCGCACAGCGGCAATGTGGCGGGGCTGCTGTTCGACCCGGCGGCACCGGACCTGCGCGGGCGGCTGCGCCGCTGCTCCCAGGCGCTGACGGCGGCGGGCATCCCCGTCACGTACACCTTCGCGACGAACCCGCGCGGCGCCGTCCCGCCCGACCGACCCCATCCGCCCTCCCCCGGCACCAGTTCACCCACCAGCGAGGAGCCCCTGCATGGACGCGCACATCGCGGAAGCGATCGGCCGCCCCGACCTGATACGTGTCGACGACCGGCTCATCTGCCTGCGCTTTGAGACCATGAAGGTGGTCTCGGCGCTCGCGGCGGTCCGCCATCTGCTCGACACCGGCAAGGTGCGGCGCGGCGACACCCTCCTGGACAGCTCGAGCGGCATCTACGCCTACGCCCTCGCGCTGGCCTGCCACCGCTACGGCATGCGCTGCCACATCATCGGCTCCACCACCGTCGACCACACCCTGCGCACCCAACTCGCCGTCCTCGGCGCCCACTTGGAGCAGATGCCGCCGAGCGCCGACCTGAAGCTGGACCAGAAGCGGCGGGTCGCCCGCGTGCACGAGATCCTGCGGGCCAACCCCGAATACCACTGGATGCGGCAGTACCACGACGACATCCACTACCTCGGCTACCGCGCGATCGCCGAGCGCGTCCGCGCTGCGGTGCCCGCCGACGGCTCGCCGCTCACGCTGGTCGGCGGGGTGGGCTCGGGCGCGTCGACGGGGGCGCTGGCCCGCTATCTCCGGGAGGACGGGGCGGGGCCCGCGAGCGGCGCGGGGCCGGTGCGGCTCGTGGGCGTGCAGCCCTTCGGCAGTGTCACGTTCGGCAGCGAGCACGTGGCCGACCCGGAGATCATCATCGCCGGGATCGGCAGCTCGATCCCGTTCGCCAACGTGGCGCACACCGCGTACGACGCCGTGCACTGGCTGTCGTTCGACACCGCCCTCGCCGGGAGCGTCGACCTGCTGCGCCGCCACGCCGTCTTCGCGGGCCTGTCCACGGGCGCGGGCTACGCGGCGGCCCGCTGGGAGCACGCCCGGGTCCCGGGCGGCACCACGGTGTTCATCGCCGCCGACACCGGCCACCGGTACGTCGACACGGTCTTCGCCCGCCACACGGAGGCCGCCGACCTGGACGACCTGACGCCCCGCACGGTGTCGTCCCCGGCGGAACTGGCCCTGCCGTGGGCGCGCATGGAGTGGAACGGCGCGAAGGCGCCCGCCCAGGCGGAGGCGCCACTCGAAGCGGCGGACGGGCGGGGCCGGGCGGCCGTCGGGGGCCACGCCTAGGGTTGGCGTGATCCCCGACGGAGGGCCGGGGCGCGGGCCGGCGGGGAGAGGGAGAGTGGGGATGGGCAGGGGGAGGCGCGGGGAGAGACGCAGGGGCAGGGGGGTCCGTGACCACTGTGGCTGTGCGGGTCTCGGTGCCTGCGCGGGTCTCGGCGCTCGTGAGGATCTCGGTGCTCGTGGAGATCTCGGCGGTGCTCGTGCGGACCGCGGTGCTCGTGCGGACCGCGTTGCCTGCGCCGACCTCGGCGCCCGCGCGGGCCTCAGGGCCCATGCGGACCTCGGGGCCCATGCGGACCTCGGGGCTCACGCGGACCTCGGGGACCACGTGGACCTCAGGGCCCACGCGGACCTCGGGGCCCACGCGGATTTCGGCGCCCGCGCCGACCTCGATGCTCTCCTCGCCGTCACCCGGCGCCTGATCGCCCTGGACTCCACCGGAGGCGGGGCCGCCGCCGTGCCGCTCGTGCGGGCGATCGTGCGTGAGATGCCCGAGGCGACGGCCGCCCCCGCCTCCCTCGCGGACGTGGGCCACGACCGGCTCGCCGTACTGGCGGAGCTGTGCGAGGTGATCGGGTGGGTGCTGTTCGACGCGGGGTTCCACGGGGCGGCCCACCGGATGAACGCCCGCGCGCTCGCCCTCGCCGAGCTCTGCGGAGACCGTTGGACGGCCCGCCTCACGCTGCTCAACGACAGCATGCTCCTGGCCCACACCGGCCACCCCCGTGCCGCCCTCGCGGCCGCCGCCCGCGCGCGGGGGCCCCGCCCGCTGCCGCCGCGGGTGGCGTGCCTCGTACTGATCCGGGAGGCCCACGCGACGGCGATGATGGGTGCGCGGCGCGAACCGACGGACCTCATGGCCCGCGCCGACAGCCTGTTCCTGGACGGCGTCTCGCGGTACGACCCGGCGTGGGCCTGGTGGATCGACGAGGGGGAACTGACCGGCCACCAGGGCTGGGTGGCCGCCCGGCTGCGGGACTTCGACCGCGCCGTCCCGCTGCTCCACCGCGCGGCCACGGCCCCCGGCGGCCCGTCCTACCGCCACCTGTTCACGGCCCACCTCCTCGCCGCGCTGACCGGCGCCGGGGCATGGACGGACGCGGAACGGCTCATCGCGGACCTCACCTCGCACGCCAGGGACATCGGCTCGGCGCGCACCACGGAGAGCCTGCGGGCCACCGCGCACCGACTGCTGCACGAACCCGACCGCGCCGCCCCCGCGTCCGTACGGGAGGCGGCGGCCTTCCTCCTGGAGTCACTGACTCGGGCGGCCTGACTCGCACCGACGGCCGCGCCCGCGCTTCCCCGCGATTTCGGCACGCGCCCGGGGCGGGCAAAGGGAGTCAACTCCCAAGGTATACATGGGGAATGGCAACCTTCGTACTCATCCACGGCGGCGGCGACAGCGGCTGGGCCTGGCATCTCCTGGCAGCCGAACTGCGCTCGCGGGGGCACGAGACCGTGGCTCCGGACCTGCCGTCGGACCAGCCTTCCGCGGGGCTCGGCGATTACGCGGATGCGGTCGTCGATGCCGTCGTCGAGGCGGTCGGCGAGCCCGCCGAGGTGCGGCGGGATCTCGTGGTCGTCGGCCACTCCTACGGCGCGTTCACCGCGCCGCTGGTGGCCGACCGGCTCCCGGTCGGCGTACTGGTCCTGCTGGCCGGAATGATCCCCGCCCCGGGCGAGCGGCCGGACGACTGGTGGGAGACGACGGGCTGCAACCAGGCCAGGGACGCCGCGGGCCTGTCCGCGATCGAGGACCCCTTCGAGAGCTTCTACCACGATGTTCCGCGGGCCCTGGCCGAGGAGTCCATGCGCAGGGAGCGGGAGGAGTCCTCCCGGGCCGGCGGCGAGCCCTGGCCGCTGACGGCCTGGCCGGACGCGCCCACGAAGTTCATCGTGTGCAAGGACGACCGCTTCTTCCCGCCCGAGTTCTTCCGCGGCCTGGCGCGGGCGCGCCTGGGCATCGTGCCCGACGAGATCGGCGGCGGCCACTGTGTCGCGCTCAGCAGACCGGAGGAGCTGGCGGACCTGCTGGAGGGGTACCTCCGGGTCCAATTCTAATACCGGTACAGTAAGACCGGTATAGTTATTGGTCGCATGAGAAGGGCGCCGCATGATCGAGATCCTGAACCCCACCCTGCTGGCCCGGGCAAAAGACACAGGTGCCCTGGTCGCCGACATCCTGCAGACGCTGAGGAGCCGTAGCGCGATCGGCACGAACCTGCTGGACATCGACCGGTGGACCGCGAAGATGATCGCCGATGCGGGAGCGCAGTCCTGCTACGTCGACTACGAGCCGTCCTTCGGGCGCGGCCCCTTCGGCCACTACGTCTGCACGGCCGTCAACGACGCCGTACTCCACGGCCGACCGTACGACTACACGCTCGCCGACGGCGATCTGCTGACCCTCGACCTCGCCGTCTCCAGGGGCGGAGTCGCCGCGGACTCGGCCATCAGCTTCATCGTGGGCGACTCGAAGCCCCCGGAGAGCGTCGCGATGATCAGCGCGACCGAACGCGCGCTGGCCGCAGGAATCGCCGCCGCCGGGCCCGGGGCTCGGGTCGGCGACATCTCCCACGCCATCGGCACGGTCCTCAGCGAGGCGGGATACCCGATCAACACCGAGTTCGGAGGCCATGGCATCGGATCAACGATGCACCAGGACCCGCACGTCCCGAACACCGGACGCCCCGGCCGCGGATACAAACTCCGCCCCGGGCTGCTCCTCGCCCTGGAACCGTGGGTCATGGCGGACACCGCTCAACTCGTCACCGATGCCGACGGATGGACACTCCGAAGCGCGACGGGCTGCCGCACGGCACACAGCGAGCACACGATCGCCATCACGGACACCGGAGCAGAAATCCTCACCTTGCCGAAGCAGGCGCGGCCCTCATAGCCCATTCCACGGGCACGGCCGGGGTTCAGCCCGCCATGCCGGCGGCGAGGGTGGTGCCGTCAGCGGGGTCGATGAGGAGGAAGGAGCCTGTGCGGCGGGAATCGGCGTAGGCATCGACGGCGAGGGGTTCAGCGGTGCGGATCCGGACCTGTCCGATGTCGTTGACAACGAGCTCGCCAGGGGACGGGCGCTGGGAAAGGTCGTCGAGAGTGAGGCGGGAGGGGATGTCCTTGACGATGGCCGTCACAGTGCGGGTGGTGTGTTTGAGGAGCACCCGCTGGCCCACCGTGAGCGGGGTGTCGGCGACGTGGCAGACGGTCGCCTCGATGTCCCGGCTGGTGGCGGGCGCGTCCTTTGACGGTACGAGGAGGTCGCCACGGGAGATGTCGATGTCGCCCTCGAGGAGCAGTGTCACCGACTGGGGCGCCCACGCCACATCCACAGGGGTGCCGAGCAGGTCGATCCCGGAGATGGTCGAGGTGTGCCCGGAGGGCAGGGCGGTGACCGCTTCGCCGACGCGGAAGGTGCCGACGGCGATCTGTCCGGCGTAGCCGCGGTAGTCGGGGTGTTCGGCGGTCCCCGGCCGGATCACGTACTGCACGGGGAAGCGCGCGTGGCCGGTGGCCGGGTCGTGACCGACCGGGACGGTCTCCAAGTGCTCCAGGACGGTCGGGCCGCCGTACCAGTCCATGCTCGAGGACGGCTCCACCACGTTGTCACCGACGAGCGCGGAGATCGGGATGGCGGTGATCTCGGGCACGCCCAGCTCGCCCGCGTAAGTGGTGAACTCCTCAGCGATGGCGGCGAACACCGGCTCGGCGTAGTCGACCAGGTCCATCTTGTTCACCGCGAGCACCACGTGCCGAACGCGCAGCAGCGCGGCGATGGCGGCGTGACGGCGGGTCTGTTCGACGACACCCTTGCGGGCGTCGACCAGGATCACGGTCAGCTCGGCGGTGGAGGCGCCTGTGACCATGTTGCGCGTGTACTGCACATGGCCAGGGGTGTCGGCGAGGATGAACCGTCGCCGCGCGGTGGCGAAGAAGCGGTACGCGACATCGATGGTGATGCCCTGCTCCCGCTCGGCGCGCAGGCCGTCGGTGAGCAGTGCCAGGTCCAGCCTCGTGGCGCCATGGCCGCGCGAGGCCCGCTCGACCGCCTCCAGATGGTCGGCCAGCACCGACTTGGAATCGTGCAGCAGCCGCCCGACCAGGGTCGACTTGCCGTCGTCCACGGAGCCGGCGGTGGCGAACCGCAGGAGCGTGATGGGGGACAGGTCGTCCGGCGGGGTGGTGGCCTTCAGGTTCTCGGCGTGCGTACTCATCTAGAAGTACCCCTCGCGCTTACGGTCTTCCATCGCGGCCTCGGACAGCTTGTCGTCGGCGCGGGTGGCGCCGCGCTCCGTCAGCCGGGACGCGGCGATCTCCGCGATCACGGCCTCCAGGGTGGTGGCGTCGGAGTCGATCGCGCCGGTGCAGGACATGTCGCCCACCGTGCGGTAACGCACCAGGCGCTTCTCCACCGGCTCGTCCTCACGCGGCCCGCCCCAGCCACCGGCGGTCAGCCACATCCCCGAGCGCCGGAACACCTCCCGCTCGTGCGCAAAGTAGATCTCGGGCAGCTCGACACCCTCACGAGCGATGTACTGCCACACGTCGAGCTCGGTCCAGTTCGACAGCGGGAACACCCGCACATGCTCACCGGGCGCGTGCCGCCCGTTGTACAGCTGCCAGAGCTCCGGACGCTGACGACGCGGCTCCCACTGGGAGAACTCGTCCCGCAGCGAGAAAACCCGCTCCTTCGCCCGCGCCTTCTCCTCGTCCCGCCGGCCACCGCCGAACACCGCGTCGAACCGGTGCCGCCGGATCGCTTCGGTCAACGGCACCGTCTGCAGCGGATTGCGGGTACCGTCGGGCCGCTCCCGCAGCTTGCCCGCGTCGATGTACTCCTGCACCGACGCCACATGCAGCCGCAGCCCCCGCCGGGCCACCACACGGTCCCGGTAATCGATCACTTCCGGGAAGTTGTGCCCGGTGTCCACGTGCAGCAACGCGAACGGCACCGCCGCCGGCGCGAACGCCTTCGACGCCACATGCAGCATCACGATGGAGTCCTTGCCGCCGGAGAACAGGATCACCGGCCGCTCGAACTCCCCCGCCACCTCACGGAAGATGTACACCGCCTCGGACTCCAGAGCGTCCAAGTGGGACAGCGGAGCGCTCACTGTGCGACAGACGTGCCGAGCCGCTCCGTGATGCCGGAGAGGAGCGTGCCCGCCCGCAGCGACAGAAGGCTGAAGGAGCCCGCGTCCCCGAGGCCGTGCGTGCTCTCGCACAGCCCGTTGAGGAAAAGCGGCGGCAAGGGCGCGTCGGACTCGGCCGCCGAGAGGGAGTAGTCGCGCGCGACCCGCACCGTGCCCGACGCGTCGACGGCGAGGCGGGGAGCGAGCGGGGACAGGAGTGGTGGATGGGGCTCACCCCGCTCGGAGGCACCGAGGTCCTTGAACCCCGTGGCCAGGACGACGAGTTCGGCCTCGACGGTGGTCCGCTCCCCCGTGTGGCGCTCCTGGAGGTCGAGCACCACACCGTCCGTGGAGAGCCGCGCGGCCAAGACCTCGCTGTTGCGGTGCATGCGCAGCCGGCGACGGCCGTCCAGCTCGTCCTCGTACCGTCGCACGTACAGCGTCTCGATGACGTCGCGGTCCACGGACGAGTAGTTCGTGGGCCGCAGTTGGGCGTCCAGGTCGCTCTTGCCGCGCTCCGACGCGTTGAAGTAGTAGTCCGTGAAGTCCGGCAGGAACGCCTCCTCGGAGAAGGGGCTGGTGTCCTTGAGGCGGTAGCCGAAGCCGCGCGTCACGGTGGTGATCTCGCAGTCAGGGTGCCCGGAGTGCAGGTCGAGGGCGATCTCGGCGGCTCCCTGGCTGGCACCGATCACCGCCACCGAGGTCAGGGGGCCGCTCGCCCTCCGCTGCTCCAGGCGCCAGCGGTAGTCGTTGCTGTGGAACAGCCTGGATCCCAGCACCTGGGCGAAGACGTCGGGAATATAGGGGGTCCGCCCCGTGCCGACGACCAGCACGCGGCCGCGGTGACTGCCGCCGTCCGCGGTCTTCACGACGTAGTGCGGACAGGGGGCGGTCGCCACGCCGATGTCCACCACCTCGCTCTCGTACGCGACCATCGGGGCGCACTCTTCCGCCACCCAGCGGACGTACTGGGCGTAGTCGCGGCGCAGCGGGAAGTGCACGGGAAGGTTGAGGTAGGAGAGCAGCCGTTCGTGCTCGTGCAGGAAGTTGATGAAAGTGTAACGACTGCGCGGGTTGCGCAGAGTGGCGAGATCCCGCACCGGGTGGTTCTGGATGTCGGTGCCCGCCATCAGCATGCCCGGCTGCCACTCGACGTCCGATCGCGCCTCCAGGAAAAGGCAGTTGAGCTGCGGCGCCTCCTCCTTCACCGCCACCGCGAGAGCGATATTCGCGGGCCCGAAGCCGACGCCGATGACATCGTGCACGTCACGCATATCCTCGTTTTCGACGACTGAAAACTGTCCCATAGAGCACCTCCTGATAGAGCACATACGGAACGCGCAATTCCATTGGATGGACGCCGTCGTGCGGATCCCACACGGTTGACGGAATAGGGCCACCTCGCCACCCGCAGCGCGCTGGCGCGAATTACAGCAAGAACGGACATAACTGGTTCAGTCGGGATCACGTTTCAGGCCATCCACCCGAGCCCTTCCGAAGATCAAGAAGGCCAGGCCCGTATGGGCCCGCTCGCTGGATAGCCAAGATATGCACCGCGGTCCGGATCGGTAAACACCATGAGCCCCATTGACCCATGACAGGTCCTCATGTCAGGGTAGTTCAATCTCGAGTCATGTTCCTCTTCGATTCAAGGAGGCTGCTCGGATGCTCAATACCCGAGCGAAGTTCGAGCACATCACCGCCCCCTTCTCCATCTATCTGGCACAGGGCGCGCTCGCTCCGGAGAGAGTGAAGTCTCTCTACGAGACGGCCCCGACTGCCGGCTACAAGCGGATCGAAATCCTCGACCCGGAGCACGAGAAGCAGTACGCGATGAACCTCTTGTCGCTGCAGAAGAACGACGAGAAGATCCCGGAAGTCACCAAGCTCCTGTCGCCGGAGTGGGCCGAACTCCTGGAGGAACTCAGGGGCGCCGAATTCATCGACTGGCTGGAACACGGAACGGGACTCGAACTGCGCCCCCTCGCCACTGAGATCGGGATATACACCCACCAGGACGGCGACTTCATCTCGGTGCACAAGGACAAGGACGACAAGGCGCTGACCGCCATCCTGTACCTCAACCCGGACTGGCCCGTCGACGGCGGCGGCGAGTACGAGGTTCGCCGGTCCTCGGATCCCGCGCAGGAGCCGCACCACCGGATATCGCCTCGCGGCGGGCAGTTCCTGGCCTTTCCTCCGACCGACCGGTCCTGGCACTCCGTCGCCCCCGTGCGCACGGGCGGAGCGGTCACCAGGCTCACCGTCCAGCTCGAATTCTGGCTCGAGAACGGCGGACGGCGTCCCGGCGAGTGAAGGAGCACCCGATGGCGACCGCCAGCAGCACGGCACACTCCGACGGTCGCGACGGCGGACCGGTGCGGAACGCGCACACCCGCCTCGCGGCCCGGCTCAGCGACTGCTACGACACCCGCCTCGTGCTGGTGTCGCCGCCGCGGACCGGATCGACGCCGGTCGCCAGGCTGCTGTGGCAGCACAGCGCCCTGACCCATCACTGTCACGAACCCTTCGAGGCCAGCTATTGGGGCGACGGCCGGGACGGCGGCGTCACCGCCAGCCTGTCCACTCCGATGCGCGTCGCCGACGGGCGGCGCGTGCCGCTCGCCGACGTGCCGTCCGGTGCCGGGCTCCTGCTGAAGGAAATGTCGTTCCAGCTGGACGCCGACCAGTTCCACTACCTCGCCGCGCTGCGCACCGCCCCCTTGGTGTTCGTGATACGGAACCCTGTTCTCTCGACCACGTCCCGGCTGCGCATCGTGCGTGAACTCTACGGTCGCGACACATTCCGTGCCTTCGAATCAGGATGGCAGTCCGTGGACGAACAGATCCGCTTGTGCCGAACTCATGAAATCCCGTACGTGATCGTCGACTCGGACGATCTGCGGAAGGAACCGGTGGCAGTCGGCCAAGCACTTTTCAAGGCTCTCGGCCTTCCTTGGGAAGCCGGCACCGAGGAATGGGAGCCGCGCCCCGGCATGCAATTGGTCTCCCCGGAAGTGGGCAGTCTGATGAGCGAGAAGCGGCAGGCGGACGATCCGTTCTACCGACGCGTGCTCTCCAGTAAGGGAATTCAGTCGGCAGACGCGGTCGACTGGCACGAGCAGGACGCGCTCATCGCCAAGGCCGGACTCACGGATCACGTGGCCGTCTGGAAAGAGACCCATGCGCGGCTGCGCGCCGATCCCAGGTTGATCGGGCTCCCGTAGTCGCACGGGCAGAAGACCTGGAACGTACACCGGGCGGGCGCGAGAGACATCGCGCCCGCAGTCACCCTGAATTCTGCGAGAGGACTCCCTATGATCAACTCGGAGGCCGTTCTCCAGCGGTTGGACGAGCCCTACGTCTACTACACCGCTGACGACGTCGTCTCTCCTCACGACCTGCGTCGGTTGAATGCCGAGACGCCTGATCTCGCTATCTTCGACCGCCGCGTCAAGCGAGGTTCGGAGCACCGCAAGGAATACAACATGTGGCGCTGCGAGCCGGCCGAGAACGGCCGCAGGACTCAGGCCGCGGACAAACTCCCGGCCGCCTGGTCCGAGCTCGTCGACAGCACCCTGTCCACGGAGTTCCGGGAGTGGCTCACCGCCGGTACCGGGGTCGACGTGCGCACCGTCCGCACGACCGTGGGCCTGTATGTCTTCGAGGACGGCGATTTCACCGGCATCGACTCCGGAAAGCTGGAGAAGGCGCTGTCCTTCGGCCTCTACCTCAACGAGGACTGGCAGCGGTCGTACGGTGGCGCATTCCAGGTCTTCACCCACAAGGCACCCGACGCCGAGCCGGTGCGCAGCCTCGTTCCGATCGGCGGGCGTTGCGTCACCATGACCCCCACCGAGTCGACCTGGCACCGCATCGAGCGGGTGGACACAGGAGGCCGGGTTTCCCGCCTACTGCTGATGGTCGAGTTCTGGCGCGACTGACGCCACGGGAGAACGGAACGCGATGGCACACATCCTGTTCGCCGACATGAGCCAGGCCGGACTGCACACGCTGCGCCGGGCGTTGGTCCTCGGGCACACGGTGACCTTCATCCGCGGCACTGCGGTCGAGCACTACACCGTCGACGACTCCTTCCGGGAACTGGTCGGGCGCGTGGACCGGCTCGTCGAGATTCCCGACACATACGACGTCGACGCGCTGTGCTCGGCCATGGCCGCGGTGCACGTACGCCATCCCGTGGACGCGGTGATCAGCCAGTGCGACCCCATGATGGAGGCACTCGCTGTGGCCTGCGAGCGGCTCGGGCTTCGGTTCACCGGCGCCCGGGGTATGCGCAATGCCCGTGACAAGGCGCGGACGCGGGAGGTGCTCGAAGCGGCAGACGTGCCGTCGGCCCGCTTCGCCGTGGCGCACAGCATCGAGGACGCCGTGTCCGCCGCGGGCCGGATCGGGTACCCCGTCGTCGTCAAGCCCGTCAGCGGCATGGACAGCGCCATGGCCCTGCATGCCCGCGGCCCCGCCCAAGTGGCGGCCGCCGCCGGCCGCATCCTCGCCGCCGCAGCCGACCCGGACGCCTTCCCGCCCGTACGCGCCCTGCTCGCCCGGGGGGTCCTGGTCGAGGAGTATTTGGCGGGCGACCTGGTGTCGGCCGAGATCGGCGTGCTCGACGGTGTCACCCATCGCTTCCTGGTGTGCGGCCGTTCCCGGGCCAAGGACAACGACTGCGTGGAGATGGGTGCGGTCCTTCCGGCGAATGTACCCCCGGGCCAGGTCGACGCCTGCTTCCGCTACGCCGAGGAAGTGTGCCGCGTGCTCGGCCTCGACCTCGGGGTGTTCCACGTCGAAATCATGCTGACAGCGCGCGGACCCGTGCTCGTGGAGGTCAACCCACGGGTGATGGGGGGTGTGATGACGCTCCTCCACAAGCTCCTCACGGGGATCGACTTCTGCGACCACGTCATCGACATCCACCTGCTCCGAACCCCGCGCCCCTCACCACCCGCCCCGGACCGAACCGTCACGGCCCGCAGGATCATGCCCCGCGCCGACGGCAAGCTCTCCGACGACCTGGACCTGTCGTGGCTCGACGGGGCGGAACCCGGCATCGTCAACTTCGAGAACTTCCGGCTCGCCCCGGGGACGCCGGTACGCGCACAAGAGGTCCTCGGCCGCTTCGCGGTCATGGGCGACACCTGGGCCGAGGCCATGGCGCGGGCCGACGCGCTCCTGCCCCGCTTCGAGCGGTGCCTCGGCGTCCCCCTGTACCAGTCCGCGCCCGCGGCCGGGCGAGCAGGCCCGCGTGACGGCGTCCCGCAGGAGCCCGCACCCAGCTTCTGAGTGCTTCCGTCACCTCACCCTCGTCACCGCAAGAGCAAACGCGTCGTTCCCCGGGGCACCGAGGACCGGCGCGCCCCCACCCCGCCCACCCCACAGGCCACGCTGCCGTGATGCCCCGCTCGCGGGAGGCACCGCGGGCCGCCGCCGCATCGGTGGCCCGCGTTCAACCGTGCGGCGCTGCCCTCCATGGATGAGAGGCTCCATGAGTGTTCCTGCCGACCACTGCGTCGGGACGACAGCGATCGTCGAAGGCGGCCACCCCTTGAGAGGCCGCGTCACCGTGCCGGGCAACAAGCACAGCATGGTCCTCGGCTTTGCCGCAGCGGTGACGCTCGGCGCCGAACTCACCCTGCGCAACGCGCCCTGGCTGTCCGAGCGTGACGTGCTCGCCCGGACCGTCGAGGGCCTGGGCGGGCGGGTCGACTGTGACCGGGACACCGTCCGCGTCAGCGGCCGCATCACCTCCGGCACTCTGCCGGGGCCGGCCGAAGCGCCGATCCACGGCATCGTCTACCTCCTGCCCGCCGTGCTCGCGGCCCGGGGCGAGGTCACCTTCCGCGGCGCCGGGGGCGACAGTCTGGGCGCCTTCGAGTGGGGCTACAACCGCCCGGTCAAGCACATGCTCGAGGTGGCCGAAGCGTTCGGCGCCCAGTGGGAGCGGCGCGACGGTGCCCTCCATGCCCGGGCATCCCGGTTGCGCCCGGCCACCGTCGACATCCTGCGCTGGTCGCAGGACCCCGCCCGGCCCGCCGGCCCCCGGGTGTCCGGGGCGACCAAGACCGCGCTGCTCCTGGCGGCGGCCGCCCCCGGCACCAGCCTCATCCTCAACCCGCACGAGAAGGAGGCCCCGCACGAACTCATCACTGTGCTGCGCGGCCTCGGCCTGCGCATCGACCAACGGGACGGCGGCTGGGTAGTCCACGGCGGCACGGCGCACACGGCCGCCGAGCACCGGCTCATGCCCGACCCCGTCGAGACGATGACGTGGCAGGCGTTCGCCGCGCTGACCGGTTCCACGCTGGAGATCGACTGCGGCGACCCGGCGCACGTCTTCACCTCCATCCATCGGGAGCTGGCCTTCCTCAACACGCTCGGCATCGAGCCCGTCTTCACCGACGAAGCCGTCATCGTCGGTCCCGCGAAGGGCAGTTACGCGGGCGCCGATCTGATCGCCGAGTCGACTGGCATCTCCACGGACATCGCGCCCCTGCTGGCAGTCCTGCTGCTCGGGGCGGACAGCGATTCCGTGGTGGAGGACCGGGTCTGGGCCGGCCGCTACGGCTATGCGGAACCACTGCGGCGCATGGGAGCACGCATGCGGGTGCGCGGCCGGCGACTCCTCGTCGGCCCGTCGGTCCTGAGCCCGCCCGGCGCTCCGCTGCGCCCCGCCGACACCCGCAGCACGGCCGTGTGCCTCGCCGCCGCCCTGGCGACGCCGGGAACAACGACGGTCGGCGGCCTCGACCACCTCGTCCGCGGCTACGCGGCCCTGTTGCCGCGGCTCACCGACGTGGGCGCGCGCATCGAGTTGGCGCAGGGGGCGGCGGCATGATCCGCGTCGGAGGGCCCCTGCGTCCGGCCTCAGGACGGCCGGCGCAACAGGCCCCCGCGCAGCGCGTACACGTCGGCTTCGGGCACTCCGTGGGCGAGCACATACGCTTCCACGCCGCCGTAACGTTCGTCGACCGTGTGCAGCAGGGTCGCGAGAGCGGGCGTACCGGCGCCGAAGCGGCGCACCAGTTCGTCGGTGCTGACGCCGCGTACCCGCGCGTACTCCGCCATCGCGACGTCGCAGCCGCTGGCCGCCGTCAGCGCGGCGCGGTCGGCCGCGAGGATGTCCGCCACCGGTACGTCCAGCAGGCGCAGCAGCAGGGCGATCGTCACGCCGGTGCGGTCCTTGCCGAGCGAGCAGCCGATGACTGTGCCGTGCGAAAGGCCGTCGGCGACGGCCCGGATCACGGCACCGATCGACTCGCCGCACTGCCCCACCATGTCCTGGTAGAGCGCGGCGTACTGAGCCTCGAGCGGGCGTCCGCTCAGCCGTCGCGCCACGCCCGGCACATCGATCGGCAGATGACGCATCCGCCCGGCGTCCTCGGGCAGCGGCCCGCGCTCCGGAGTGCTGCGCAGGTCGATGCGTCCGGCCCGCGCCGGAAGGCACGCGTCGGCCGCCGGGCAGCCCCGCAGGAGGGTCCAGCCCGTACGAAGGACACGGCCCGGGAGCAGTCCACCCACCGCGTCGGCGACGTCCACGACGTGGCCCCGCGAGACCTGTGAGAGGGAGCATCCGCCATGAAGGTTCTTGTGCTGTGGCCGCCCCAGGTGCCCAGCTATTTCAACGCCGGGCACCATCTGACCGTCTTCAACGTCGCCAGTCATCTCCGTGCCGTCTGCCCCTTCGCCCAGGTCCGCGCCGTTGACGCGGCGGCTCTCAACGTCACCTGGAAAGCCCTCGGTGACCTGCTGATGGACCAGCCTGACGTGGTGGCGCTCGCCAATGACTTCGACTCCGTCGACGCACTCGGCCGGACCGTCCGATACACCCGTGAGCTGGCGCCCCGGGCCACCATAGTCACGTTCGGACGGCTCAGCGCACAACTGCCCGACTTCTTCCACCAGTTCGACCTCGACGCCGTCGTCGGCCCGGGTGACCCGGAGACCGGCGTGGAGGATGTCGTGCGGTCCTTGGCCGAGGGCCGCGGCGTGCCGGGCTCGGTGTGGTCCCGGGACCAGGGCGAGTGGCGGGCACCCGCCTCCCCGCCCCGCCTGCTGAAGGCCGACGAGCTGCCGTTCCCGGACGTGTCGGAGATCCCGTACCGGGCGTACGACCGGCTGTACGTCGACGACTCAGCCCGCTTCTGCGGCATCCCCGAGCGACGCGAGCTGGTCGTGCCGGTGGCCCGCGGCTGCCCGGTCGACTGCGACTTCTGCGACATCCCCGGCCGGGAGGGCAAGGCCGAACGCCGTCAGCCCGTCGACCGGGTCGTCGCGTTCGTACGCGACGCGACCGCGCGCATGCCCTTCGACTACGTGTCGATGTACGCACCGACGTTCACCCTGCGCCGCCCCTGGGTCCTGGACTTCTGCACCGCGTACGAGGAGTCGGGCATCGGCCTCCCCTGGAAGTGCACGACGACGCTGCATCACCTGAACGACGAACTGGTGCGCCGCATGGGCGAGAGCGGCTGCGTACGGATCAGCGTGGGCCTGGAGACCCTGGAGCCCGCCGGCCACGCGGCGCTGCCGCGCGCCAAGCACGTGGCCCAGGAACGCTTCCAGGCCACCGCTGAGGCATGCCGCGCGGCGGGGATCGAGCTCAACTGCTTCGTCATCCTCGGGCTTCCCGGCACTTCACCGGAGGGAGTGACGCACACCATCGAGGCCGTGCGCGAGGTCGAGGGGCGAGTGCGGCCGACGATCTACACCGACTTCGGGCAGATGAGCGCGGACATGGACACCCCGGCGATCGCCGCCTTCAACCGCCAACTGTTCCGGGCCGGCCAACGCCCTTCGGAGGCCGATTGGTACTACCAGGTCATGTTCGACCCGCAGGCCCCGGCCACAAGGGTCTTCGAGAGGATCCCCCGGAGGGCACCGGAATGACAGCCCCGTCCGCGAGCCCACGCGAGGTGCCCGCCGCCGACGCGCCGGAGTGGATACGCGACCTGTTCCTCACGCAGGCCGGGGAGGTACAGCCGTACTGGCGCAGTCGGGTGGGCGGGGCGGTCAACCTGGCCAACAACGAGATGCGCCACCCGCGCGTCGAGGAGCTCATCCGTGCGGCGGCCGCCCGTCTGCTGCCCGAGGACTGGACTTCCTACCCCGACTACGTCCGTGCGCGCGCGCAATTCGCGGAGCTGCTCGGGGTCCCCGCCGACCGACTGCTGTTCACCGCCGGTTCGGACCAGACGTACCGCGCGGTGTTCCAGGCCCTGACCGCGCCCGGCACACAGGTGATCACGCAGGTCCCCAACTACGAGCAGATCTTCCCCTACGCCGCGCTGGGCGGGCTGTCCGTGCACGGCGTCGCCCATCGGCCGGGCACCGGCTTCCCGCTCCCGGCGTTCCTCGACGCCGTGAGCCGAGCCGCTCCCGGGAGTCTGGTGACGGTGTCCAATCCCAACGGGCCCACCGGCGCCTGGTGGCCGCCGCACGACCTCGAAGCGCTCGTCGACGCCTGTGCCGCGCGGCGCTGCCTCCTGCTGATCGACGAGGCGTACGGCGCCTTCGCCCCTGCCACCGTCCTGAACCTGGCGCCGCGCCGGCCGCACGTCGTCGTGGTGCAGTCCTTCAGCAAGGCATTCGGACTCGCGGGCGCCCGCCTGGCCGTCTGCGTGTGCGGCAGCCCGGAGGTCGCCGACCACATCCAACGGTGGAACGTCACCAACCCGGTCAGCGGTCCCGCCCTCGCGGTGGCGGCCGACCTCGCTGGGCGCGTCACCGAAATGGCCGACGTATACGCCGAGCTGGCGGCCTCGCGGGCGCGCCTTCGCGAGCTGGTGCCGGAGCTGGTGGGCGGGCGGGCCGAGGAATCCTTCGGCAACTTCCAGCCGGTGCGCTGCCCGGACGCGGACACCGCGGCCCGCTGCGTCGCGGGGCTCGCGAAGCGCGGGTTCGCCATCCGTCACCTCGTGCGGTTCGGCCTGCCCGAGTACATCCGGATCTCCACCGCCGACCTGCAAACGACGGACCGGCTCATCACTGCGCTGGAACAAACCGTCCGGGACACCCCGAGGAGGTCCACGAGGTGCTGAACCCGCCGGTCACCGGCCCACCGGACTCCGCGGGCCGGCTCCGCGGCGCGCGCCGCATTTTGGTCGTCGGCTGCCCGGGCGCCGGGAAGACGACCTTCGCGGTGCGGCTCGCGACCGTCCGCGGCCTGCCCGTACACCACCTGGACGACCTGTACTTCACGGCGGGCTGGACGCCGCGCCCGAAGGGCGAATGGCACGCGACGCTCGACGCGCTCTGCGCCACGTCCGAATGGATCATCGACGGCAACCACCTCAGCACGCTCGCACGCAGGCTGCCTCACTGCGACGCCGTGGTCGTCCTGGACCGGGCACCCCCGCTGTGCCTGGCCTCGTATCTCCTGCGGATGCTGCGGTACGCGCGCGCCCCCCTGGGCGTGCTGCCGCACTTCATGCGGCGCCCGGACGGACGGCGTGCCGTGGCCGACCGGCCGCTGGTCTTCGCCCGCTTCATCCTCACCTTCCGGCGCCACCAACTCCCTTCGGTGCTGGGGGAACTGGCCGCCCGGCCGGAGCTGCCCGTGGTCCGGCTGCGCACCCACGCCGATGCGCGAGCCGTCCTGGATCGACTCTCGGCGCGGCCCGGGACACGGGCGCGGCCAGGGCCCCGGGATTCCGACGTACGCCGAACTCGCCCTGGGAGAGACACGTCGTGCTGAACCTCGCCGCCTTCACCGCCGCGACGCTGCATCGTGAACCGTTCCGCTGGGGACGCGTCGAGCACGCGTTCACCAGCGGCACCGCGGCGCGCGAGGTCGCGGACACCTTCCCGCTCGACCGAACCCGCCTGCGGGAGTCGCGTCCGGCTGCGGAGAAGGCGTACCGAATGTTCTCCTGCCCGCTCGTGGACGGGGGCGAGCGGCTCGACGCGGCCCACGGCCTGCCCGCGACCTGGGCGGAGTTGGTGGCGCAACTCCTCTCATCGCCCTTCACCCGGGCCCTGGCCCAGGCCACGGGCCAGGCCCTGGAAGAGAGTTCCCTGGAGATACGCGCCTCCGCGTACGCCGACGGATGCTTCCTCGGACCGCACACCGACCGTGCCGACAAGGTCCTTTCCGTGGTGCTGTACCTGGAGCCGCAGTGGTCGCCCGCCCACGGCGGGGAGCTGAGCATCCTGCGCTCGTCCGACCCCCGGGACGAGGCGGCACGAATCGAGCCCCGCCTCGGCACGGCGGCGCTCCTGGTCCGCTCCGACCACTCCTGGCACCAGGTACTGCCGGTGCGGACGCAGGGAGGTGGTCTGCGCCGCAGCGTCCTCATCCATTACTGGCTATGAGACCTCGTGACCGAGCCGCCGCCGTTCGCCCAGCAGCCCCCGATCCGCAGCACTCTGGAGCCTTTGTGAACCGTGCAGCCCTCACCATCACCGGCCAGGACACCGACGGAGTGAGCCGGTTCCGGGCCTACGGCGTCCGGCAACTCGACCGCATCGCCAAGCGGTTCGGCCTGTCCGGCGAGACCCTGGAAGCCGTACGCCTGGTCTCCCTGGTGCTGCCCTTCCGGGTCAACGAGTACGTTCTCTCCGAGCTCATCGACTGGGCCCGGGTCCCCGACGATCCTGTGTTCCAGCTCGTCTTCCCCCAGCCGGGCATGCTCGCGTCCGAGGACGCGGCCCAAGTGGCCGACGCGGCCGTCCGGGCCGATCGGGGCGAGCTGGCCACGGTGGTGGCCGCCGTCCGGAGCCGGCTCAATCCTCACCCCGGGCAGCAGATCGAGCTGAACGTGCCGAGCGACGCCGAGGGTGCGCTCCCCGGGGCACAGCACAAGTACCGCGAGACCCTGCTCTACTTCCCCGGCAACGGTCAGACCTGCCATGCCTACTGCACGTACTGCTTCCGCTGGGCGCAGTTCGTCGGAGACCCCGACCTGCGCTTCACGGCACCCGGGCCGGAACGGGTCGTCGGATATCTGCGGCAGCACCCCGAAGTCAATGACGTGCTGCTGACGGGCGGGGATCCGATGGTGATGTCCGCGGAGACCCTGCGCCGCCACCTGGAGCCGCTGCTCGGCGTGCGCAGCGTGCGCACGATCCGCATCGGCACCAAGGCGGTGGCGTACTGGCCGCAGCGCTTCGTCACCGACGCGGACGCCGACGACACGCTGCGGCTGTTCGAGCGGGTGGTGCGCTCGGGTCGGACGCTGGCCGTGATGGCGCACTTCAGCCACGACCGCGAGCTGGAGCCGGACCTGGCACGACGGGCGCTCGGGCGGATTCGCGACACCGGCGCGGTGATCTACTGCCAGGCCCCGCTGATCGCCCGGGTGAACGACGACGCGCGGGTGTGGGAGCGGCTGTGGCGTGCCGAAGTCGCCGCGGGAGCCGTCCCGTACTACATGTTCGTCACCCGTGACACGGGGCCGAGAGACTATTTCAAGGTGCCGCTCGCGCGCGCCGCGAGCATCTTCCGCGAGGCGTACAGCGCGCTGCCGGGGCTCGCCCGCACCGTGCGCGGCCCGGTGATGTCCACGACGCCGGGCAAAGTCGTGGTGGACGGGGTCGACGACGCGGGCGACTGCCTGCAGCTCCGGTTCCTCCAAGCCCGTGACCCGCTGCTCGTCGGCAGGCCGTTCCGCACCCGTTGTCGGCCGGGCGCGTCCTGGCTGGACGAACTGACCCCTGTCCCGGGCACCCCGGCCGACCTGGCGCGCGCGGTCGCCACCCCGGCGCTGCCGGCCGGCATACCGCCCGCACGGGACGAAACCGCACCGGACAAGGAGGAGTAGTGGTCGCGCCCCTCGATGTCGGGCACAGGTTCCAGCAAGCCTCGAACCTGGCGCTCAACGAAGTCGTCGCCCGTCGCCGGGCCGCCGGCGAACCTCTGGTGCACCTCGGCTTCGGCGAGTCCCTCCTGCCCGTGCCGCCCGCCGTCCGTGACTGGCTCGCGGACGGCGCGGGTCGTACCGCGTACGGCCCTGTCGCGGGCGACACCGCCGTGCGCGCCGCCGTCGCCGGGTACTGGGAGCGCCGCCGCCTGCCCACGGCCCCGGAGCAGATCATCGTCGCGCCCGGCAGCAAACCCCTGCTCATGGCCTTGATGGCGGTGGTGGACGGCGATGTGCTGCTGCCCCGGCCGTCCTGGGTGACGTACGCGCCTCAGGCCCGCCTCCTCGGACGCCCCGTGCACCATGTGCCGATCTCGGCACGGTACGGCGGTGCCCCGGACCCGGACGCCCTGCGCGAGACCGTCCGGGGCGCCCGGCGACGTGGCGGGCGGCCGCGGCTGCTGATCCTCACGTTGCCCGACAACCCCACCGGGACCCTCGCGCCGCCCGAGGCGATCCGTCGGCTGTGCGCCGTGGCCGCCGACGAGGACCTGCTCATTGTGTCGGACGAGATCTACCGGGACCTGATGCACTCTCCGGACCTGCCGTTCCTCGGCCCGGCCGAGGTCGCAGGCGACCGCACGGTCGTGACGACGGGGCTGAGCAAGACCCTTGGCCTCGGTGGCTGGCGCATCGGCGCCGCCCGCTTTCCGGAGGGCCCCCTCGGCGCCGGACTGCGCGCGGGTGTGCTGGCCGTGGCCAGCGAGGTCTGGTCGACGCTCGCCGGGCCCATGCAGGAGGTGGCGACCCGGGTCTTCGCCGAGCCGCCCGAGATCACCGCGCACGTCCGCGCCGGCGCTCGGCTGCACGGCATCGTCACCCGCGCCGTCCACCGGATCGTCACCGCCGCCGGGGCCGACTGCCGCGCCCCGGACGGTGGTTTCTACCTGTACCCGGACTTCGCGCCCGTACGGCACCGGCTGCGCGAGCACGGTGTGACGGATGCGGAATCCCTCCAGCGTCATCTGCTGGACAGGCTGGGTGTCGCCGTCCTCGGCGGCCACCACTTCGGCGACACCCCCACGGCCCTGCGGTTCCGCATCGCCACCAGCCTGCTCCACGGCGACGACGACGAACAGCGTGGCCTCGCGCTGCGCTCCCCCGCACCGGAGCGCCTCCCCCACGTCGCCTCCGCACTGGCCCACCTCACCCACGCCTTCGGCACCCTGACCGCCGGGGAAGGAACCACGCCCGCATGACCGACCGGACACCCGCACCGGCCGCCCGGCCGCACCTGACGAGCCATCACCAGGTTCTCGACGACGCCGTCGAGGCGCTGCACCGCCACTGGCGCGGCCGGCGCGTCTTCCTTCTGGCCAACCAGTTCACGCACAGCGCGCAGCTGCTCATCGACGAGGTCGAGGCGTGCGGCGCCACCCTGGCCGGGATCATCAGCCGTACCCACCGGCCGCAGGACGTGGCCGCACCCGTGTTCAGTTTCGCAGAGCACGGAATCGAGCTCGCCCCGCACGAGTTCGAGGACCACCTCACCCAGGCGCCAAAGGTGCTGCGGAAGTGGCTCGACGAGCACGACGCCGGTCGCTCGTGCACGGTCCTCGGCAGCATCTGGACCACCATGCCCCGGCTGTGCGGGAGGCCGGTGCACGGCTGGCGCAGGCACGAGTGGGCGGCGTGGGAGGACAAGGTCCGCGTCGAGCAGCTGTGGGCCGACGCCGCCGTGCCCTCACCCCGCCACACGATCGTGCCGCTCGACGCCCCGGGCTTGTACACCGAGGCCGCGCGCCTCGACGGTGGCCGGGGCGTGGTTCTCGCCATGGACTCCAGCCGCGGCATCCCGGGAGGCGGCGGCCGGGGCCTCGCCTGGGTCCGGAGCCGGGCCGAACTCGACGCCGCCGTCGCGTCGTTCGCAGGCCGCGCCGACCGGGTGCGGATCGCCGAGTTCGTTCCCGGCGTCCCGTGCAGCACCCAGGCCCTGGCGCTCGACACGGGCATCGCGGTGTTCGACCCCGCCGAGGAGGCCATGCTGCGCCACCCGGGTACCGGGCGGTTCTACTACGCCGGTACGTCCACGTGGTGGCGGCCGCCCGCACCGGAGCGACGGACCATCGAGGCGTACGTGCGCCGCACCGGAGAACTGCTGGTCTCGCTCACCGGATACCGGGGCATCTTCACCGTCGACGGGCTCCTCACCGCCCGGGGTTTCCTCGCCACCGAGATGAACCCGCGCGGCGCGGGCGGCCTCGGCTTCAGGCCCGGCCGGCCTGACTTTCCCAGCTACCTCTTCCACCGGGCGGCGCAGGAGAGCGTGCCCGGCGTCGTCGACCTGCCCGCAGACGCCGTACAGGCCGCGTTCCGGGATGTCATCGCCGGCCGCCCCTCCTTCTCCGGGGCGCTCACACCCGGCAGCGGCCCGGCCGCCCCCGCGGAACCCGGCCCCGCGCCCGGAACCCACCGGTACACCACTCCCCGATCCCGCATGACCATCGACTACCGGTACGAGGGCACGTCGGCCCGCGTCGTCGAGCTGACCCCGACCACTGAGGACGGAGCCGTGGGCCCGGCGGTCGCCGAGTTCGCGCACTTTCTCGGCAACCCCGGCCTCGTCGGCTTCGAAGACGACTCGGTCCGGTCCACGCTGGGCCCGGCCGGCAAGCACGGCAGCGAGCCAACGGTCCCCGCGGCAGGGGGGACGGCATGACCTTCCTGGTCCTGAACCGGCGCAGAATCCTCACGGATCTGGCCGAATGGTTCCCGGACAGTCGCACTCGGCTCGTCGTCCTCACCGACCGCCGGGCCCTCGCCGGCGCGGACCCCGCCGACGTCGCCTCCTCGTTCCTGGCCTTCGAGGTGACCGACGACTACACGGGCGAGGCCACCGGACGCCGCGCCGAGGAACTGTGCCGGAGGCACGGTGTCACCCGCGTCCTCACCACTGCCGAAACCGACCTGGTGCGGGCAGCGCGGCTGCGCGAGCGGCTCGGCCTGCCCGGCCAGGACGTCACCGGCGCCACCGCGTACACGGACAAGCACGCCATGAAGACGGCGGCCGCCGCGTCGGGTGTGCCCGTCGCGGCGATGCGTGTGATCGACGGCGCCGACGCCCTCACGGAATTCGCCGCCGAGGTGGGGTTCCCGTTCGTACTGAAGGAGGTCGCCGGGGCGGCAGCCATCGGCATGTCCGTGCTCACCGACGAGCTGGCCCTCAAGCAGGCCGTCGAGCGCTGGCAGCCGGGCGGGCCCGGCGGGCGCATGCTCGCCGAAGAGTGGATCGAGGGCGCCGTGTATCACGTCAACGGGCTGATGAGCGACGGTGTCGTCCTGCAGAGCTGGCCCTCGCGCTATCTGCACACGCAGTGGAGCAACTTCCACGAAGCGGCGCCGTATGTCAGCGGCATGCTGCATCCCGACGAGCCGCTGTTCGCCCGGCTGCAGGACGCGACGGCCACCGTGGTGGCCGCGCTGCCCCCGGCGCCCGGGATTCTGCCGTTCCACGCCGAGCTCTTCCACACGCCCGACGAAACCATCGCGCTCTGCGAGATCGCCTGTCGAGCGGGCGGCGCCGGGATAGTCGACATGCACGAGCGCGCCTTCGGCATCAACCTGTACCGCGCTGGGCTGCTCGGCCAAGCGGGCCGCGGTGACGAGGTGACGTGGAACGGTCCCGGCACGCGCCTCGGCTACGGCTGGTTCCCGCCACAGCGCGGCGTCCTGCGGGCCGTGCCCGGCCGCTGCACCTTGCCCCGCGCCCTCACATACACCACGAGCGCGACACCGGGACACCGGTACGAAGGCCCGCGCTCCGCCGTCGACACCCTCGCGGAACTGCACTTCTCCATCGACGACGACGAGCCTCTGGTCCCCGTCCTGCACGAGGTGGAGCGGTGGTGGACGGACGCCGTGCGCTGGGACTGACCCATGCCCACGGCGCACGGGAACCTGTGGCACCGAGCCCCCCCCGGGAGACAACCCGGGCCGACCTGACACCACCAGAGACACCGAAAGGACCCGCTGACATGACCTCAGCCACTGTCCGCGCGTCGGTCAGCTCCGAGCTGACCACCGACAGCCTGCTCGCGCTGTCCGAGCGCCGGATCGCCGCCATCCACGTCAAGGGGTTCCACGACCGGGACATGGCCCACGCCGTGGCCGAGCAAGCCCTCACCCACGAGGCGCTCGGCTCGTACCACAAGGAACTCGCCAGCAGCGTCGGCCGGGTGCACATGCCGCACGTCGACACCGCGCACGACGCGTCGCTGACCGACACCTACCATCGGCATGCGTTGGCGGCGATCCACGACGTGCGGTCGATGTTCGCTCCCTACCCCTCGCCCGTGGACCGGCTCAGGCTGTTGCTCCAAGAGGTGTGGCCGGGCGGGGCCAACCTCCTGCGGCTGAACGGCCGCACCTGCTTCATCGGCGCTCTGCGCGTGTTCCGGCCCGGCGTGTCGCAGCTCCTTCCGCACAACGACCGGCTGCACCAGGAGACGGACGCCCCCGAGGCGCGGAACCTGACGGAGCAGTTCACCGCCAACGTCTATCTGCGGGTGCCCGAGACAGGCGGAGACCTGCGCCTGTGGCTGCGCGAGCCGGACGAGGCGGAGACGGAGCGGATCCTGGCCGTCGAAGGGCTCGACCCGTCGACGATCGAGCCGCCCGCGCTCACCATCCACCCGGACGCCGGAGACCTCATCATGTTCAGCTCCGCGATGCTCCACGCGGTCGCCCCGTCCAGCGCGGGGCCGCGCGTGGGCATGGCCATGTTCATCGGTTGTACAGACGCCAAGGCCCCTTTGGTTTACTGGAGTTGATCAGAACCCGGGACCAGTTGACCGACCAGGAACAGGAGCTTCCCGTGCCCGAGCAGGAGATCGAACGCCTCTCCATGACGACCGAGGAGATCGCAGCGGCCAACCTCGGCACCGCGCCCAAGCTCAACGACCAGGTCGTCCTGCGCGAGCACGACCCGCGGTGGTCCGAGGTCTTCGAGACCGAGGCCGCACGCGTACGGGAGTCGCTGGGCGCCCTCGACCACCGCGTCGAGCACGTCGGCTCCACCTCGGTCCCGGGCCTGCCGGCCAAGCCTGTCATCGACATGCTCCTGATCGTCCCCGACTCCGCCGACGAGCCCGCCTACGTACCCGCACTCGAACGACTCGGCT
This sequence comes from Streptomyces aurantiacus JA 4570, assembly GCF_000414115.1. Classification (GTDB taxonomy): domain Bacteria; phylum Actinomycetota; class Actinomycetes; order Streptomycetales; family Streptomycetaceae; genus Streptomyces; species Streptomyces aurantiacus_A. The sequence continues at coordinate 2,003 of NZ_AOPZ01000008.1, read as the reverse complement.
TCACCCTCGTCATCCGCGAACCGGACTGGTACGAACACCGCGTCCTGCGCGAAGAGTTCCCGGACGGCCCCGACCGCAGCGCCGAGTCGGTCAACCTGCACGTCCTGTCGGCCGGCTGCCCGGAGAACGACCGCATGCTGCTCTTCCGCGACCGGCTGCGCACTCACGACGGCGACCGCGCGCTCTACGCCGACACCAAACGCTCGCTCGCACAGCAGAACTGGGAGTACATGCAGAACTACGCCGACGCCAAGTCCGACGTCGTCGCGGGCATCCTGGAACGGGCCGCGGCCGATGCCGGCTGACCCGGACCGGGGCGCATGAGGGCCAGGTCGGGCCTGTTGCGGGACCGGGACTTCCTGCTGTTCTTCACCGCCCGGACGGCATCCCTGACCGGTAACGTGATCGCCCCGCTGGGCCTGGCCTTCGCGGTACTCGCGCTTCCCGACGGCACGCCCACTCAGCTCGGTCTGCTCCTCAGCGTCCGTACGGTCGCCCAGCTCACGCTCGTGCTGCTCGGCGGCGTGCTCGCGGACCGGTTCCCGCGCCGGCACCTGATCGTCATCGGGGACGTGACCGCGGGCTGCTCCCAAGCGATTACCGCGGCTCTGTTCCTGTCCGGAACCGTGCCGATGGGAGTGCTCGCCTTCCTCGCCGCGGTCAACGGCGCCTCATCGGCGGTGAGCCAGCCCGCAGGCATCGCGCTCGTCCCGGAGATCGTGCGCACGGAACAGCTCCAGTCGGCGAACGCCCTGCTGCGCCTGGCAGCCAACGTCGCCCGCGTCGGCGGCGCGTTCGTCGGCGGCGTACTCGTGGCGGCGGCCGCGCCGGGCTGGGCCCTCGCCGCCGACGCCGCCACGTTCCTGCTCTCCGCCGTGCTGCTGTTGCGCATCCAGCCGCGTCCGGCACCCGGCGCGGGGGCCGGCGTCGCCGGCACAGAGAAGAGGCCGGGGCTCCTGGCCGAACTGGGCTCCGGTTGGGCCGAGTTCCGCGCGCTTGCCTGGATGTGGCCCGTCGTCGCCCAGTTCGCCGTCGTCAACGCCTGCTTCGGCGGGGCCGTGATGGTGCTGGGCCCGACGGTGGCGCAACGCGACTGGGGCGGGCCGTTCGCCTGGTCGGCGGTCCTCGCCGCGCACTCCGCCGGGTTCGTCGCCGGCAGCCTGATCGCCCTCCGGTTGCGCCCACGCCGCCCGCTGCGCTCAGCCGTCCTCGCGACCTTTGGTTTCGTCCCCTCGTACGTACTGCTCGCCACCGGCGCACCCGTGTGGCTGACCGCCACGAGCATGCTGCTCGCCGGAGCGTGCCTCGACGTGTTCGAAGTGCTGTGGCGCACGGCGGTCCACACACACGTGCCCGCCCACGCCATGGCCCGAGTCAGCTCGTACGACTCATTGGCGTCGTTCGTCTGCACACCTCTGGGCCTGGCCGCCGCGGGCCCGGCGGCCGCTCAGTTCGGCACGACGGCGACAGTGCTGTGCAGCGGATCCCTGGTGCTGCTCGCCACGTCGCTCGCGCTCCTCTCGCCCGCGGTGCGCGCGCTGCGGTCCACCGTGCCCGACGCGTCGGTCGCCGCCCCAGAGATGCGTACGACGGCACGGCCCTCAGGCTCCGACGAGTGAGGCCACGGGCGCCCGGGCTCTGAACGTCACGCAGGGCCCGGCCGGGCGCTCACGCGGTGTCGCGAACAGCCCGGCCGAGAATCCGCAGCCCCTCCTCCAGTTCGTCGCACGTGATGGTGAGGGCCGGCAGCAACTTCACGACCCGATCGCGCGTGCCTGAGGTCTCGATGAGCAGACCGATGTCGAAGGCCCGCCTGGCAACGGCGCTCGCACGCCCCTCGTCGCGGAACTCCAGGCCCCATACGAGGCCCCGTCCGCGGTACGTCACCACGTCCCCCGGCCGCTCATCAGCCATTGCGCCGAGCGATCGGGCCATCTGCTCATTGCGGACGCGCGTCTGTTTTTCCATCGCGGGTCCGTCGGTCCAGTACGTCTCCAGGGCGG
>NZ_AOPZ01000007.1 GCF_000414115.1 Streptomyces aurantiacus JA 4570 | reverse complement strand
CCCGCCTCACCGCCGCGGGCCTGCGCGTGCGCGACCTGCCGGTGCTGCGGGACGTCGACTCCGCGGCGGACGCGGCGGCGGTCGCGGCCGAGGCCACACACACCCGGTTCGCCGCCGAACTCGCCCGCCTCGCCCGGGCCGGGCGCCGATGAGCACGGTCGTACCGCCCCCGGACGCGGCGCCCTCCTGGTGCGCGGGACCGTACGCGGAGGCGCTCCGCACCGGCCGCGGACCGCTGTTCCTGCGCCGCGCGGACGGCTGGCTGCTCCCCCTCGACGTGGAGCGCTGGTGCGCGGCGCCGGACCCGGCCGACCTGTCGGCGCTGCGCCGCTGCGCGGGGCCCGTACTCGACATCGGCTGCGGCCCGGGCCGCCTGGTGGCCGCGCTCGCCGCGCTCGGCCACCGCTCGCTCGGCATCGACGTGAGCGAGGCGGCCGTCCGGCACACCCTGGGCCTGGGTGGCACGGCGCTGCGCCGCTCGGTGTTCGAGACGCTGCCGGGCGAGGGCCGTTGGGGCACCGCGCTGCTCATGGACGGCAACATCGGCATCGGCGGCGACCCGACGGCGCTGCTCGCCCGGGTCGCCGAACTCCTCGCGCCGCGCGGCCTGTTGATCGCCGAGACCGCCCCGGTCGACATCGACGAGCGGGTGTGCGTCCACGTCGACGACGGAAGCGGGCGGGCCGCGCCGGACGAGGTGTTCCCCTGGGCCCGGCTCGGCACGCCCGCGTTGCTCACGTACGCCCGCGCGGCGGGCTGGCAGGTCGCCGATCAGTGGTCGGCGGGCGGCCGCTCGTTCGTGGCGCTGCGCCGCCGGGACGCACGGGACGTACGCGGCGTACGTGACACGCGTGCCGTACGCCAAGACCGCCCCGTCCCCGGGACCCGCCCCGCGCGCGACGCCGACCACATGCGCAGCGACAGCCACAGCGCCGAGCCCGCGAACAGCGCCGCCGTCACCAGCAGCCAGCGCGTGAGGAACACATCGGCCGGCAGGGCCGTCGACCTTTCGTAGCGCGGGACCTGACGCGTGATCAGCGGATACCAGACGAGCAGGAGCAGCAGCGAGAGCGCCGCCGGGACCCGGACGAACACCGTCCAGGCCCGGCGGCGCCCGCCGAGCAGCGCCGTCACCACCCGGTCGGCCGCCGCGTACACCGGCACAAGGACCAGGTCGTGCAGCAGCGCGGCGCCCACGAACCACACCGCGACCAGGAACCAGTCGTCGGCCGGCAGCCGCACGCCCGCGTAGAGCGCGAGCGCGAACGAGGCGAGCAGCAGCAGGAGATGGAGCGGCCCCGCGCCGTACCAGCGCCGCAGCCGAGCGGAAACTTGCTTCATCACAGTTCTCCGAAGGTCAGCCGGGTCACCCATTTGGTGTTCAGTACGCCCGGTGCGGCGGGCACGATGACGCGGGCCGGGTAGCCGTGGTCCGGCGTCAGGTCGGCGCCGTTGACGCGCAGGGCGAGCAGGGAGCGGGCGTCGCGCACCTGGTTGTCGCGCAGGGCCGCCTTGCGGAAGGCGCCGCGCAGCTGGAGGGATTCCACGAGGACAGCAGGTGGCTCGTCCTCGTATCCGGCGAGCGCGGCGAGGTCCCGCAGCCGTACGCCGCTCCACGCCTGGTCGGACGTCGACCAGCCCTCGACGCAGGCGATGGGCAGGTCGGCGGAGTGCTGGGCGAGGCCGAGCAGGTCGGCGCGGGTCAGGCGCACGGTGCGGCCGCGGCCCTCGACGACGAGCCGCCATGCCTCGCCGGTGCGGTCCGCGCCGACACCCACTGACAAGGCGGTCTTGTTGACCTGGAAGGCGCCGGGCCCCTTGCCCGGCTCGGCGCCGCCGTGCGGGGCGAACAGGGCGGTGGCGCGCGGCCAGCCGTCGAAGCTCTGCCCCGCGGTCGTGCCGAAGAGCAGCAGGGAGCCGCCGCCGACCAGGCCGAGCGCGCCGCGCCGGGACACGGTGGGCTCGGCGGCCGGGGGCCTGTCGTGGGTGCGCAGCTGCTCCCGCAGTCCGCGTTCGCGCAGCACCCGCACGGTCCGGGGCAGCTTCAGCGCCGCGTGCGCGACGAAGGCGCCGAAGAACACCCAGGCGCCGTAGAAGTGCAGCGGATAGAACGAGCCCGGGAAGAGGTACTCCAGCTGGATGTTGAGGACGCCGGTCGCGAACTCGAAGAGCGCGCCGCCCACGAGCAGCAGCAGGGAGAGCCGCTCCAGGGCGTGCGACACGGATCGCACCGGCGGCAGCGCGAACAGCTTCGGCAGCACCGACCACAGCTTGGCGAGCAGCACCGGGATCAGCGCGATCCCGACGGTGACGTGCAGGCCCTGGTTGAGCCGGTACAGCCAGTGCGGGTCGGTGGGCCAGTCGAAGAGGTAGAAGCCGAGCAGGCCCTTGTCGGGCGTCTTGTCGTTGACGGCCGCGAGATCCGGGTTGTACGCGGCGTACGACAGCAGTCCGGTGACGAACAGCAGTGTCATCCCGAACAGCAGCACCGTGCCGAGCACCGCGGTGAACCAGGTCCCGCGCACCGGGCTGCGCCAGAAGCCCGGGGACGACGGCGACACCGGCGCCGACGGGATACGGGCCCTGAGTCTGCTCAGGAAGGAAGGAGTGGGTGGGTGGCCCATGGATGCGTCCTCGGCGGTCCGCGCGACGTGGGTCCGTCGCCTTGCCCCGACCGTATGGCGCGCGACCTGCGGTTCGGCCGCCGAAACTCATGACGAAACGCTGACGGTCGCGTCGGCGGCCACCGTGTGTCCCGGGAGATCTGACGGTTCGGTGACGCGGGGCCGCGCAGCCGCCCGTGGCACCCTTCGGCGGCCTACCGTGCCAGCGTGAACCGCCAAGAACCACGCACGCCCGGCCCCCGACGGGACCTCGTCGCCGCCGGGCTCGCCGTCCTCCTCGTCACCGCGGCCGTCGTCGTCGGCCGGGTCATGGAGGACCGTGACGGCAGCCTGCACGTCAACTGGCCGCCCCTGTACGCCAAGTGGGACCCGCACGTCGGCCCGGGCACTCCGGCCGCGCTCGCCGTCGCCGTCGCCGTCGTCGCCCACGGGCCGGTGCTCGCCGCCCGTCTGCCCTGGCGGGCGCTGCTCGGGTCGGCGTGGGCGGCGTCCACGGCCTGGATCTGGTCGCTCGCGCTCGTCGACGGCTGGCACCGGGGCGTCGCCGAGCGCCTCACCACGAAGTACGAGTACCTGCGGGTCGTCGACCGCTTCGACGACATCCCGGCGGCGCTGCGCGACTTCACCCAGCACATCGTGCAGGTGCCCGGCGAGTACCACTGGCCAGCGCACACCGCGGGCCATCCGCCCGCCGCCCCGCTGACCTTCGTCTTCCTGGACCGGATCGGCCTGGGCGGCGGCGGGTGGGCGGGCGCGTTCGTCATCACGGCGGGCAGTACGGCGGTGCTGGCGGTGCTCATCACGCTGCGGGCCCTCGGGGACGAGGCGGTGGCCCGCCGTGCGGCGCCGTTCCTGGTGCTCGCGCCGGCCGCCGTGTGGATGGGGGCGTCGGCGGACGGCTACTTCGCCGCCGTCGCGGCCTGGATGACGGCGTTGCTCGCGCTGGCCGCGACGCGCGCGGTCCGCTGTCCCGCCCTGGCCGCGACCGGCGCCGGGCTGCTGTTCGGCCTGACCTGCTATCTGTCGTACGGCCTGACGCTCTTCGCGGTGGTCGTCGCCGGGGTCCTGCTGATCGCCCGGACGGTGCGGCCGCTGCCGTACTTCGTGGCGGGCGCGGTGGTGGTGCCGCTGGTGTTCACGGCGCTCGGCTTCAACTGGTGGGAGGCGTACCACCTGTTGGTGGACCGCTACTACCAGGGGGCGGCCGGGGTGCGCCCCTACTGGTACTGGATCTGGGCCAATCCGGCCTGCACCGTCCTCGTCGTCGGGCTCGCGACGGTGGCGGGCCTGCGGCGGACGATCGTGGCGTCACCGGGCGCGGTACGTCGCTGGCGTGCGCGGGAGACCACGGCGGCGGACCGGCTGGTGGGCGTGGTGCTCGTCGCCCTGCTCGCGGTCGCCGCCGCCGATCTGTCCGGCATGAGCAAGGCGGAGACGGAACGCATCTGGCTGCCGTTCGCCCTCTTCCTGCTCCCGGCCGCCGCGCTGCTGCCGCGCCCGGCCGCGCGGGCGTGGCTGACGGCGCAGGCGGTGCTCGCCCTGGCCGTCAACCACCTGCTGTTCACGGGCTGGTGAGCCCGGTGCGGGGCCCGGAGCGGGTCACACCTTGTCGGTGATCCGCTCCAGCGGTACGTACTTGAAGTTCTGGTTGCCGCTGCCGCCGGGCGCGCCGTTGGAGCCGTCCTGGCAGATGAACACGCCCTTGGGGAAGGCGGAGCCGAGGGCCGTGGCGGTGGCGTCGATGCCGTCGGTGTCCTCGCAGTCGTCGGCCACGGTGCCCGAGGCCACGCCGAAGCGGCCGAGGTAGGAGCCGTTGCGACGGTCGTACACCGTGAAGTCGTTGCTGCCCTGCGAGGAGACGAAGAGCCGGTTCCCGGCGGCGGTGATGCCCTCGGTGTCGGCGGTGATGTGGCCGCCGGAGCCCGTCGAGTCGAGCTTGGTGCGGGCGGTGCCGGAGCCGGGCTCGGCGCCGTAGACCCACACGCCGACGTCCTCCTCGCCGAGGTACAGCTTGCCGGTGGTCTCGTCGGCGTAGCAGCCCTCGACGGCGGACCCGGCGTCGAAGAGCCGCACGGAGGTCGCGGTCACCGCGTCTCCGCTGACGGCCAGCTCCCACTGCTCGACGCGGCCCGACGTGGAGTTCGGGTAGGCGTAGAGCTTGCCGGACTCCGGTGACGTGTAGAGGCAGATGCCGTGCGCCGTGACCTCGGTCGGCACGTCCTTGAGGTGCTTGAGCCGCCGCGTGGCCGGGTCGATCCGGTACACGCGCATGGCGCCGTCGCCGCCCGCCGCCTCGTCGTCGGCGGACACGACGACATTGCCGCGTACGTCGACGTTGTTGCCGTAGTCCCCGCTGATCCGCTGGATCCGGGCGCCCTTCAGGTCGTACACCTCAAGGGCGCCCTTCTTGTCGGTACCCACCACGACGGACTTGGCCGGGTCGCCCGGGTGCACCCAGATCGCCGGGTCGTCGGCCGCGTCACCGCTGCCCGAGACCGGCGCCGTCTCCACGGTCGCGGTGACGTCGAAGTCCGCGACCGCGTGCGCGGGTATCGCGGCCTGGAGGAGGAGTGCGGCGGCGCCGGCCAGGGCGCTCGCGGAGAGAAGCGAGGTACGGAGCTTGCGGGTGACGGGCACCGGTGTGTCCTCTTCGTCGGGGGCGAATTCGCCGGGGGCGGGGGGAGTTCGCCGGGGCCGGGCGAGTTCGCCGTAGGGGCAGGTAGAAGCGGGATGAGCGTGCCAGCGGTGCGCGAGCGGGCCGTGAACACGAGTTGAACGTGTGCAGTCACACATCGTGGCGGCGGGGGCGGGCCCGCCCGTGGCCGCCTCATCCGTGGGCCTTCGCCTCCCCCGCGCACACCGCCGCCCATGCCCCCGCCGCCAGCGACTTGCGGTCGTTGCCGTACAGCGGCGGGTGCGCCGTGACCCGTACGGTCAGTCCGCGCGCGACCGCGACCCGCCGCAGCGAGCCCCCGAACCCCTCGTCCCCGAGGAACGCCGCCGACGTGCTCACCGTCCCGCCCTGCCGGTACCCCACCGTCACCGGCCGCACCGCCACCCCCGCGTCCACCGCCGCCTGGAACGCGGCCCGGCGGAACCGTCCGGCGGAGACCGAGCACCACGTCGTGGCCTGCGGGAAGACGAGCACGGACCGGCCGGACGCCAGCGCCTTGGCCAACTCACCCACCATCAGCGGAAGTTCACGCCGGCCGCCCTCGCGATCGATGAACTGCGTGCCCATGCGGCGGGCGAGCGTGCCGACGACGGGCCACCGGCCCACCTCCTTCTTGGCCACGAAGGACACCGGCTCGACGGCCAGCAGCGCGACGACGTCCAGCCACGAGATGTGGTTGGCGACGATCAGCGTGCCGGCGTCGGAAGCCGGCACGCTCAGCGGCCAGCGGCCCGCCTCGAGTGCCACGCCGAGCGCCCGCAGCACGCGCCGCGCCTGGACGCGGGGCGCGACGTCCCCGGCGAGGCGCTCGCCCAGGAGCAGGCTCCGGGTCAGCTCGCGGGCGAGGGCCGCGTACCGCCCCGCGGCGACGGCGGGCCCCACCCGCCGCACCGGCCGCACCGCGCAGGACCGTGGACAGCCCGCGTCCACGGCCCAGGGGTTCACGCGCTCCTCCCGGGCACGGCGGCCCCGCGCGCAGCGTCCCCGCGTTCCGCGTCCCCGAGGAAGAACCGGCGGTGCCTCTCGCTCAGCCGCTCGGTGTCGAGCAGCACGAAGAAGTCGGCGGAGTCGAACTCCGGGTCGTGCGCGGGCGCCCCGCACATCCAGGCGCCGAGGCGCAGATAGCCGCGCAGCAGGGGCGGCAGGTCGGCGTAGGCCGGCCGGTGCCCCGAACGGTCGCCGGGCGTCCACGGGTGGTGCGGGTGGACGCGCAGCTCGGGCGGCGAGGCGTGCTTGGCATCGCCGAGCAGCCAGGCGCTGGCGGCCGCGGTGCCGCCGTCGCTCAGCGGCACGGAGGCGCAGCCGGCCAGGTAGCGGTGCCCGGAGAGCAGGACGTAGCGGGCGAGCGCCGACCACATCAGGTTGATCACGGCGCCGGAGCGGTGGTCGGGGTGCACGCAGGAACGCCCGGCCTCGATGGTGGCGGAGCGCAGCGACCGCAGCGCGGTGAGGTCGAACTCGCCGTCGGAGTAGGCGAGGTCGGTGCGGCCGGGCGGGATCAGCCGGTAGGTGCCGACGACGTCGCCGCTGGTGGTGTCGGTGATGATCAGGTGGTCCGCGAGCTCGTCGTACGCGTCGATGTCGTGTCCGGGCAGGGGCGTGTCGAGCGAGGCGCCCATCTCCTCGCCGAAGACCTGGAAGCGCAGGCGCTGGGCGGCCCGGATCTGCTCCTCGGAGTCGGCGATGGACGGCACGTAGAGGGGCGCGTCCGGGGTCCCTGGGGCGCCCGGTACGCCGATGGCGGGAGCGGGAGCGGGGGCCGGGGTGGCGGGAGCGGCCGCGGGGGCGGGAGTGACGGGTGTCGCGGGCATGACATGTTCTCCGTTCGATGGGGACGGACGGGGAGTCCGCTGGAACCGACGGGCAGGAGCGGGGAGCGGGACAACCGGGAGCGGGGAGCCGGTGAGGAGCGGTGGTGCCGGGGAGCCGGTGGGGAGCGGTGGTGCCGGAGAGCCGGGAGCGGAAGCGCGGACGGACGGGGAGACTGCGGCCGACAACGGGAAGGGCGCCTGTTCAGCACGGTGACCGCCCCGGCTGAACTGCGCACAAGGTCCGCGAGACCGATCGTGCCGACCCTCGTGAGCATCAGGTGAACGGCGGTGACCGGAACGCGTCGCGCGCCCCCCGCCCGGCCCGGGCGCCGCGTGCCCCGGCCGGGCACGCCGGGTACGGTCGTCGCACGCCGGCCGCCGCCCCGCCCGGCGGCGCCACGGGAGGGAGCGCAGCACATGATGGGCAGCAAGCAGCTCAAAATCGGCCTGCGGGTCAACGACCTCAAGGTCTCCGGCGACCTCTATCTGAAGCTCGGGTTCCGCGAGCTGCCGAACGACGAGCAGCCGAACCTGCGCTATCTCACCTTCGGCCACACCTGGCTGATCCTGTCCGCCCTGCACGCGCACGGGTACTACGACGAGGAGCACGGCGAGGCGACGCGCCGGGGCCCGCTCGGCCTCGGCTTCACGCTGGCCGTGCCGACGCCCGACCTCGACGCGGCCCACGCCCTGTGGCGCGCCGAGGGTCTCCCCGTCGTGTCGGAGCCGGAGGACACGGACTGGGCGCGGGTCTTCGTGGGCCTGGACCCGGACGGCTACGAGGTGTCGTTCGAGCAGTTCCACGAGGAGTACCGGGGCGGGCGGGGCTGACCGTGCCGCACCCGCTGCCGCTGGCCGGCATCACCGTGGTCAGCCTGGAACAGGCCGTCGCCGCCCCCTTCGCCACCCGCCAGCTCGCGGACCTGGGCGCCCGGGTGATCAAGGTGGAGCGCCCGGGCGGGGGCGACTTCGCCCGCCGCTACGACACCACCGTGCACGGCGAGGCCAGCTATTTCGTCTGGCTGAACCGCTCCAAGGAGTCGCTCACCCTGGACGTGAAGTCGCCGGAGGGCCAGGAGATCCTGCGCGAACTCCTCGCCGGTGCGGACGTGTTCGTACAGAATCTCGCGCCGGGCGCGGCCGACCGCCTCGGTCTCGCGGCCTCGGACCTCCAGGCCCGCCACCCCTCCCTGATCACCTGCACGGTCAGTGGTTACGGCACCACGGGGCCGTGGGCGGACCGCAAGGCGTACGACATGCTCGTGCAGTGCCAGACCGGCCTGCTCTCGCTGACCGGCACGCCCGAGGAGTCGGTGCGCGTGGGCATCTCGGTCGCCGACATCGCGGCGGGGATGTACGCCTACAGCGGCATCCTGTCGGCGCTGTTCACGCGCGCGACGACCGGCCGCGCGCCAGCCGTGGAGGTGTCGCTGTTCGACGCGCTCGCGGAGTGGATGAGCCAGCCCGCGTACTACACGCGGTACGGCGGCACGCAGCCGCCGCGCGTCGGCGCCCGGCACGCCACGGTCGCGCCGTACGGCGTGTTCACCGCGGCCGACGGCAAGGAGGTGCTGCTCTCCGTGCAGAACGAGCCGGAGTGGGCGGCGCTGTGCGAGACGTTCCTGGGGCGCCCGGAACTGGTGGCCGACCCGCGCTTCGCCACCGGGTCCGCGCGGGTCGCGCACCGCCAGGAGCTGGACGCGGTCATCGCGGCGCGGTTCGCGGCGCTCGACGGCGCGGAGGCGACGGCGCTGCTCGACGCGGCGAACATCGCCAACGCGGGCGTCAACACCGTCACGGACTTCCTCACGCACCCCGTGCTCACCGAACGCGGCCGCTGGCAGGACGTCGGCCTGCCGGGAGCGGCGCCCGGCGTCCAGGCGCTGCTGCCGCCCGCCCAGCTCTCCGGCGTGGACCCGCGCATGGACCCGGTTCCGGACGTGGGCGAGCACACGGAGAAGATCCTGGCGGAGCTCGGCCGGGCGGCGGCGGACGTCGAGCGGCTGCGGGAGGCGGGCGTCATCTCCCCGCGGCGGAGCGGGAGTTAGGGCGGCCCAGGCCGCCCGGTCGCGGGACGGTCAGACGCCGAGGCCCTCGATCACGACCGCGGTCGGCAGCCCGGCGAACACCTTGCCCGGCACGATCAGCTTGCCGCGGCGGCTGCCGCTGCCGATCAGGACGTACGGCAGGTCGGCCACGGCGGCGTCGACGAGGATCGGCCAGCCGCCGGGCAGGCCGATGGGGGTGATGCCGCCGTACTCCATGTCGGTCTCGCCGACGGCGGTGTCCATGGGCGCGAACGACGCCTTGCGGGCGCCGAGTTGGCGGCGCACGACGCCGTTCACGTCGACGCGGGTCGCGGACAGGACCACGCAGGCGGCGAGCGTCGTCTCGCCCGCCCGCCTCCCGGCGACGACGACGCAGTTCGCGGACTGCGCGAGCAGTTCGGGGCCGTAGTGCTCCACGAACGTGGCCGTGTCGGCCCACGCCGGATCGGTGTCGACATGGATCAACTCGTCGGCGGGCACGGGCCCGTTCCAGCCGCGTACGGCGTCGGCCACAGGGGCGACCAGGAGGTCGAGGGCTTCCGGGGCGGGGCGGACGACGTCGAAATCACCTAGGGGAGCGCGCATGCCCGCACGGTAACGCAGGGCACGGGCACGCGGGCCACGAGGTCGGGGGGCTCAGTACGCACCCGCGTGAGCGGGCGGGACCGACACCGCCATCGTCATCTCGACCGGCTCCGCGCCCTTGTTGTGGTACCCGTGCGCCACATTGGCCTCGAACGACGCCGCCGACCCGGCCGCGACGAGGTGCTCCTCGCCGTCCACGACCAGCGTCAGCTCGCCCGTCCTGACGTGCAGCAGCTCCAGCGTCCCCGGCGGGTGCGCGTCGGAGTCGCTGCCGTCGCCCGGCATCAGCTGCCACGACCACAGCTCGAAGGGCCCCCGCGATTCCGTGCCGACAAGGAGGGTCGTGCTGCTGCCCGCCTCCGTGGACCACATCCGCACGGCCTGCTCGGGCGGCACGAGCCGGACGTGCGGCCCCTGTTCGTAGTCGAGCAGCGTGGTGATGCTGATGCCGAGCGCGTCCGCGAGCTTGACCGTGATGCCGACGCTGGGGTTCGTGCGGGCCTGCTCGATCTGGATGATCATGCCTCGGCTGACGCCCGCGCGGGCCGCGAGCGCGTCGAGCGTGAAGTTCCGTTCGGTGCGCCAGCGCTTGAGATTGCGCGCGAGCGACTGAGTCAGCTGGTCGAGGTCCGACACATTCCGTCCAATATTTTGGATGACAGAGTTCACTGTACTGAACTACGGTGTGGTGCACCTGATGGTTCCCGAAGGTTCACCACACTGTACTGCGAGGCTCCGATGACAGCACTGTTCGCCCTGGCCACCAGCCTGATGTGGGGCCTGGCCGACTTCGGCGGCGGACTGCTGACCCGGCGCTTCCCCGCCCTCACGGTGGTCGTCGCCTCGCAGTGCGTCGCCGTCGTCGTCCTCGGTGCGATCGTGGTGGCGACCGGCGGGTGGACGGAGTGGGGGCCGCAGCTCTGGTTCGCGGTCGGCGCGGGTCTGGTCGGCCCGGTCGCCATGCTCGCCTTCTACAAGGCCCTCGCCCTCGGCCCGATGGGCGTCGTCTCGCCGCTCGGCTCGCTGGGCGTCGCCGTGCCGGTGAGTGTCGGGCTCTTCCTCGGCGAGCGGCCGGGGCTCGCGCAGTTCGCGGGCATCGCGGTGGCCGTGGCGGGCATCGTCCTGGCGGGCGGCCCGGAGCTGCGCGGCGCCCCGGTGCAGCGCCAGGCGGTGCTGCTCACGCTGCTCGCGGCGTTCGGTTTCGGCGCCGTCATGGCCCTGATCGCGGAGGCTTCGAGCACCGTCACCGGCCTGTTCCTGGCGCTGTTCGTGCAGCGCGTGACGAACGTGGTGGCGGGTGGCACGGCGCTGTACGTCTCCGTGCGGCGCGGCGCGGCGGCCCTCCCCGAGGGCGCGGACATGCGGGCGATCTGGGCCTCGCTCCCCGCCCTCGCCTTCGTCGGCCTCGCGGACGTCGCCGCCAACGGCACGTACGCCATCGCGGCGCAGCGCGGCCCCGTCACCATGGCCGCGGTGCTCGCCTCCCTCTACCCGGTCGTGACGGCCCTCGCGGCCCGCGGCGTCCTGAAGGAACGACTGCGCGGGATACAGGCGGCGGGGGCGGGCCTTGCGCTGGTGGGCACGGTGCTGCTGGCGACGGGCTGAGTCACGGCGGGTTCCGCGCCGCGCAGCGGGCGCGACGAAGTCTGCGGTACGAAGCGCCCCGTCAGGGGCGCGGGGAACTGCGCGACCAGCCCTCACCGACTCGCAGGAAAAACACCGCACAACCAGCGAGGGGGCTCAGACGTTCCCCTCCACGTCGGCCAACCGCGCGACCTCCAGGTCGGTCAACTCGCCCAGCGCGAGCAGCTGTTCCGGGGTGATCCCCTCGGGGATCGGCACAGGGGCGGGCGTACGCAACGGCGGCTCCCACCCCCGCTCCGCACACCACGTCCGCACGACCCGGGCGGGCGCCCCCGCCACCACCGCGTGGTCGGGCACAGCGCCCCGCACCACCGCTCCGGCCGCCACCACCACATTGCGGCCGAGCCGCGCGCCGGGCAGGATCACGGCGCCCGTGCCGATCCAGCAGCCGGGCCCGATCTCCACCGGCTCCATCCGCGGCCACTGCTTGCCGATCGGCGTCTCGGGGTCGTCGTACGAATGGTTCGTCGAGGTCACGTACACATACGGCCCGAAGTAGCAGTCGTCGCCGATGGTCACCGTCGTGTCCGCGATGACATGGCTGCCGCGGCCGAGGACAACGCCGTCGCCGATGCGCAGGATCGGGTCCGGGCCGAGGTCGAGGTCGGGCATCAACCCGGCGGTCAGGGTGACCTGTTCGCCGACGACGCAGTGCGCGCCGAGCCGGATCCAGGGCGCCCCGAAGATCGTGCCCTGCGGGAACGCGAGCTTCGTGCCCTCGCCGATCGCGCCGAACCGCAGCCGTCCGGGCCGCCGCGCGGTCACCGCGCCCGTGCGCCGCACCCACTCCCACCCGGCGTGGACGGCGCGCTGCGTCGCGCCGCGCCGCCAGGCGGCCAGCGATGAGAACACGTTCTTGTTTCTGGGCACCCGCTCACCGTACTCAGCCCGGCGCGCACCCAGCACACCCACCGGCTGTGATCTTCACCCCACGCGGCGGCGCCGGCCCCGCCGTCCCGTACGGTTCGCTCAGGCGCGACGAGGTGACGACGCGATGCCGCGGGCGGCGAGGGCAGACGCCATGGCGGCACGGGAAAGAAGGAGAGAGCCGATGAGCCACGAGGCACTCGTGATGGGCTTCGGCGGCAAGGACCCGAAGGTCGACCCGGGAGCCTTCACGGCACCCACGTCGGTGGTGATCGGCGAGGTGACGCTGAGCGCGGGCGCGAGCACCTGGTACGGCGCGGTGCTGCGGGCCGACTGCGGACCGATCGAGGTCGGCGCCGACAGCAACATCCAGGACAACTGCAGCCTGCACGTCGACCCGGGCTTCCCGATCTCCGTCGGCGAGCGCGTCTCGGTCGGCCACAACGCGGTCCTGCACGGCTGCACGGTCGAGGACGACTGCCTGATCGGGATGGGTGCCACGGTGCTCAACGGCGCGGTGATCGGCGCCGGTTCGCTCGTCGCCGCGCAGGCGCTGGTGCCGCAGGGGATGGTCGTGCCGCCCGGCTCGCTGGTCGCGGGCGTGCCCGCGAAGGTCAAGCGGGAGCTCACCGAGGAGGAGCGCGCGGGCATCTCCCTCAACGGCACGCTGTACGTGGAGCTGGCGAAGGCCCACCGCGAGGCGGGGGCCTCCGCCTGACCGGTCAGCCGTCCCGCTTCACGCAGGTCCGGTCCTCGCCCGGCAGCTTGCCCGTGGCCAGGTAGGAGTTGACCTTGGCGTCCACGCAGGCGTTGCCGTAGTAGCCGTACACCCCGTGCCGGTTGGCGCCCTTCAGGGTGATCAGCTTGGAGCTGGGCAGCAGGCCGCGCAGCGCCACGGCGCCCTCGTGGTCGCTGCGCGGGTCGCCGGTCGCGCTCACGAGCAGTGCCGGGGTGTCGTGCCGCACCTGGGTGGGCCGCTCCTTCGGACGGTCCCAGAAGGCGCACGGGCCGATGTTGTTGGTCAGCGGGCCGGTGACCGGGTGGGCGGCGCGGCTGCGCTGGATGTCGCGCCAGTAGCGCTCGGGGTCGCGCGGGGCGGCCCTGTCACCGCACAGGATGGCGCTCTGGACGCTGCCGTACTGCGACTCCTTGCCGGTCGTCATGTTCTCCAGGACCGCCTTGAACTCCGCCGGGATGCGCGTCGGCCGGCCGTCCGCCGCCTTGGCCAGGACGGACATCTGCTCGCCGAAGGCCGCCCGCGCCTCGTCGGTGTCGTCGGATATCCCCATGACCAGCAGGGTCGGCACGTGGGTGTCGTCGAGCCGGAAGACGTCCGGGGACGTGCCCACGGTGAGTCCGCGCCGCGCCGAGACGTCGATGGCGTGGTCGAGGGTGGCGAGCACCTGGGCGCGGGTGCGGCCGAGGCCGTAGGTGCCGTGCCGCTTCGCCGCCCAGGTGGCGAACCCGGCGAGCGCCTGCTCGTTCTCGGCCTCCGTGCCGCGCAGCAGGCGGGGGCTGTAGCGGCGCGGGTCCAGGACACCGTCGAGGACCACCCGGTCGTGGCGGCCGGGGAACATCTGCGTGTAGACGGTGCCCAGGTAGCTGCCGTACGAGTAGCCCAGGTACGAGATCTTCTTCTCGCCGAGGGCGCCCCGGATGACGTCCATGTCACGGGCCGTGTTGCGCGTGGTGACGTGCGGCAGCACCGGACCGTTCGTGGCACGGCACTTGGCGGCCAGGTCCTTGTGCAGGGCGACCTGGCGGTCGAAGCCCGCCCGGCCGGTTCCGGAGGAGAAGATGGAGGAGCTGACCGGCCACTCGCAGTCCAGCGGCGTGCTGCGGCCGACGAAGCGCGGGTCGACGCCGATGATGTCGTAGCGCGCGCCGACTCCCTTCATCGCCTTGCGGATGTCCGGGCCGTCCCCGAGGGAGGGGCCTCCGGGGCCGCCGCCGTTCAGCAGCAGCGGGCCGACCCGGTGGCGGGTGTCGGTGGCCTTGAGCCGGGAGATCGCGACGGTGATGGTCCGGCCGCCCGGGTCGGAGTAGTCGAGCGGTACGGTCACGTCGGCGCAGCGCGCGCCCGCCTTCTCCAGGTCCTTTCCCGTCTCGTCGTCCGGCCCGATGACACAACTGCGCCAGTCCGGACGCTGGTTGTAGTAGCGGGCGAGGCCGGTCCCGGAGGATTGCGCGCCGCCCTCGCGGGCCGTGGCGGAGGGCGTGGTCGCCGGAGCCGAGGCCACGGCGGGGACGGCGGTGAAGCAGGCGGCGAGGGCGAGGCCCACCGCTGAGGTACGGCGCACGGCGGCGCTTGGGGCGATCACGGGGTCTCCTTGAATCGTTCGGTGCGGTCGGAGCCGCAGAGGGCGCTGTCCACGACGGCGCGGAAGTCCTGTTCGGCCCGGTCGGTGTCGGGCACCTGGTTGAGGGCGAGGGAGACGGTGCGGCCGCCGGGGCCGATCGCGCCGAGCGCCCGGTGCCCGCCGGGCACGGTCCCGCTGTGCCCCCACCACCGGCCGCCGCACTCCAGCGGGGTGGCGATGAGACCGAGCCCGTACCGGGCGCCCGGCCAGAGCCGGTCCGGGTCGGCGGGGACGGTGCGCTGCATCTCGGCGAGCCAGCGCGCGGGCAGCAGCTTCCCGCCGAACAGCGCGCCGAAGAACCGGTCGACGTCGGCGGGCGTCGAGATCAGTGCGCCGCCCGCACCCCCGAACGTCACGTTCCACTCGGTGCCGTCGACCCTGGGCCCGGGCGTGCCGTCCTTCTCCTGGGCCGCGGGGAAGTAGCTGCGCGAGTGCGGGCCCTCGATGTGGGTGCGGTCACCGGGCCAGTAGGTGTCGCGCAGGCCGAGCGGCCGCAGGATCCGGCGCTTCACCTCCGCCTCGATGCCGCGCCCGGTGACCTTCTCGACGATGAGCCCGGCGACGAGGGTGTTGGTGGTGGAGTAGTGCCACTTCTTGTCCGGGGGTGGCATCTTGAGCGCGGTCGCGATCAGTTCGCGGGGCTCGAAGTGGCGGAACCGCCACTCGTTCACGGGCCGGTCGGCGAAGGCTTCGACGTGGTCGGGGAGCCCGCTGGTGTGCTGGAGCAGTTCGCGCACGGTGATCGTGCGGCCGTCGTGGCCGTTGCCGCGGATCAGGCCCGGCAGATAGCGCTCGACCGGGGTGTCGAGCCCGATCCGGCCCCGCGCGGCGAGCTGTACGACGACGGTGGCGGTGAAGGTCTTGCTGACGCTGCCGATCCGCAGCCGGTCCCGCGCGGCCATCGGGCGGCCGGTGTCCAGGTCGGCGACGCCTCTGGCGGCGGACCAGCGGCCGCAGCGGGGGTCGGCCACCGCGGCGGCGGCACCCGGTATGCCGTGGCGGTCGACGAGGACGCCGAGGGAGTCGGTCACGGCGCCGCGCGTGGCATCGCAGCCGGCGGGCGCCGCCGGGCGAAGCGGAGCAGCCGGGCGGAGCGGGGATCCCGGACCGGCGGCCGCGTCCGACGCGGCTGCCACGGGGGCGAGGAGCGTCAGCGTCGCCGCCGACACCACAACCGGCACGACTCCGCGCCGTGTCCGCCGGGACCGCCGGGACCTCGCAGGCCCTGCTAAGAGGGAACTTCTACCGATGCGTCGTACACATGTCATGTCGTTCGACGCTAGAGGCGCAAGGCCCCGCACTCACTGGGGCCTGCACCCGAATCCCCCGGGGGCCGGTCCCCCGCATCGCCACGGGGGCAGGCTCCACCGCACACGAAGGGACCGGCCACGCGCACGGTGGTTCACCGCGTCGCGGCCGCCGATTCGCCCTCCATGACGGCGGACCCGAGGGCCGCCTCCGCCGCGTCCGTCGCAGCCGCCGCCTCGGCCTCCGTGCGCGCCGCGTGCTCCTCCGCCGCCTTCTTCGCCCGCCGCTTGACGAGCAGCATCGAGCCGACGCCGATCAGGACGGCGATGCCGAGGCCGACGTACGAGAAGCGCTTGAGCCAGTCCTCCGCGACCACGCCGATGTAGTAGATGACGGCCGTCGTGCCGCCCGCCCACACGATTCCGCCGAGTACGTTGGCGATCGCGAACTTCCAGTACGGCATGCGCAGGACGCCCGCGAGCGGCCCGGCGAAGATGCGCAGGAGCGCGACGAAGCGGCCGAAGAAGACCGCCCACATGCCCCACTTCTGGAAGGACCGCTCGGCGCTGCCGACGTTCGCCTCGCTGAAGTGCTTGGGGAACTTCCGCCCCAGCCAGGCAAGCAGCGGCCGGCCGCCCTTGCGCCCGATCGCGTACCCGATGGAGTCGCCGATCACCGCGCCCGCGGTGGCGCACGCGCCCAGGATCACCGGGTTCACGTCACCGTGCTGCGACGAGAGCAGCGCGGCCGAGACGAGGACGATCTCGCCGGGCAGCGGGATGCCCAGTGACTCCAGGCCGATGACCAGTCCGACGAGCGCGTAGACGCTGACGGCCGGTACGTTCTCCAGCCACTCCTGGACGTGCAACCCGTTTCCTTCCGCTGTGGGTGATCCCCCGGCGTGCGCGCCCTGGTCGATCACGCACGCCGGGAAGACTACCTGTTCAGCGACGTGCGGCCGCGTCCCACAGATCACAGTGGTGCGCGCGGTGGGCGGTGCCGACGACTGCGTTCCCGCCGGCCGACGCGGTGCGCAGCGCGAGCACGTCGCCGGGTCGAGTCCGCTGGTCGGGAGCGTCCGGCCCGCCGTCCGCGCGGGGCACTCCGGAGTGGATGAAGGAACTCCAGTAGCGCGTCATCTGCCGGGCGAGGACACGCTGTTCGGCGTTCAGCGGCGTTTCGAGGCCGAAGTGTTTGAAGAGATATTGCACTTCGTTTACGTGCGTCGCGCCGAAGGCGAAGTCCGTGCCGAGCTTGCGCAGGCTGGCGAACGGCGGCGACGTCCGGTCGGCGAACTCGTAGGCGTAGACGGGGCCGCGCCGTGCGAGCGAGCCGCCGAGGCGCAGCGCCGAGCAGGCGAAGATCTCGTCGCCGAGGGTCGCGGCGAGGGCGTGCGTGGGGGTGGCGTACCCCGCGAGCGGGTAGCGCCGCAGCACCCGTTCCCCGAGCTCGGCGCCGTACGTACGGTCGAGCGCGGCCGGGTACTGCTCGGCGGTGAGCGGCCGGCCCCGGCCGTCGTACTGTGCGAAGGCGAAGAGTGTGCCCTCGTCGGTGTTGGCGCCGTTAAGGACGGGCACGCCCGCCGCGCTCCCCCGCGCGAAGGCCACCTTCGGCTGGACCGGCAGGAAGCTCCCGCCGACGACCGGCCCCCAGTCGAACCCGGCCTGCGCGGCGAGCAGGTCCTTGGCGGGCCTGGCGCGCAGACAGGCCACCGCGGTCGCCGGGTCCGGGCAGCCCGCCTTCCTGGCGAACGCGGCGCCGTCCCCGGCCGCCCGCCGCCGCTCGCGGCCCGCGCAGTCGTCGTACGCGCCGCTCTCGACGACGGCCGAGCGGAACAGGCCGCGGCCGGTGGGCGAGGCGAGGTGGGTGCACACGGAGCGGCCGCCCGCGGACTCGCCCGCGACGGTCACCCGGCGCGGGTCCCCGCCGAACCGCCCGGCGTGGGCGCGCACCCAGCGCAGCGCGGCCTGCTGGTCGAGCAGCCCGTAGTTGCCGGACACCCCGTCGGACGCCTCGCCGTCGAGTTCCGGGCCCGCGAGGAAACCCAGGGCGCCGAGGCGGTAGTTGACGGTGACGACGACGGTGCCGGTGGTGCGGGCGAAGCGGTCCGGCACGATGTCCGCACCGGCGCCGGCGGTGAGCCCGCCACCGTGCAGCCACACCATGACGGGCCGCTTCCCCTCACCGCCTCCGGCCGCACCGGACCCGGCGCGCCCTTCGGGGACGTACACATTGAGATCGAGGCAGTCCTCGGTGTGCGTCGGCTGCTCGTACCCGGGATCCCAACTCGCCGTCTGCACGCACCGGTTTCCGAATTCCGTGGCCTCGCGCACGCCGCGCCACGGCTCGACGGGGCGCGGTTCCGTCCAGCGCAGCTCGCCGACGGGCTGACGCGCGTACGGGATCCCGAGGAACTGCCGTCCCTCACGGGTGACTTGCCCGCGCACCCAGCCTGCGTCGGTGCGCACCAGCGCCGCACCGCTCTCGCCTGCCGCGAGGCGGTCGGCCCGCACCCCGGGGCCCGCCTGGGCCGTCTGGGGCGCGATCCCCGCCACTGCGGCCGCCGCCAGCACGCCGACGACCGCCACGAGACGCCGCCCCCGGCCGCGCCACCCGTGCCCGCACCCGCCCCTCATCCGCGCACCTCCTTCACGTGAACGGACCCCGAAAGCAGCAACTCCCCTGACGACACGCCCACTTGAACGGACCGCCGCCCCGTACCGAGCACCCAGTCGTGCCGCCGCGCGTCCCACAGCGACAGCGTCCGCGCCGCGACCCGCACGGTCACCCGCCGCTCCTCCCCCGCCCGCAGCGCGACCCGCCGGTAGCCCCCGAGCACGCGCACCGCCTGGTCGAGGCGCACGTCCGGCGAGGCCCCGACGTACACCTGAGCCACGGTGATCCCGTCGCGCCGCCCGGTGTTGCGCACCCGGAAGCCGACGTCGAACCCGCCGTCGCGCGCCGCCGGGCGGGTCGTCAGATCCCGGTAGGCGAAGGTGGTGTACGAAAGGCCGTGCCCGAAGGGGAACAGCGGCCGCACGCCCTCCGCGTCGTACCAGCGGTGGCCGACGTGGATGCCCTCCGAGTACTCCTCGACGCCGTCGACACCCGGGTAGCGGCGCGGGTCGCCGGCCGTCGGATGCCGGTCGTCGTCGACGGGGAAGGTCTGCGTGAGCCGGCCGCCCGGATCGCAGTCGCCGAACAGGACGGCGGCGGTGGCGGCCGCACCCTCCTGCCCCGGGTAGTACATCTGCAGGACGGCGGCGGTGCGCTCCAGCCAGGGCATCGAGGTGGCCGACGAGGTGTTGAGGACGACGGTGGTCCGGGGGTTGGCGGCCGTCACCGCCTCGATCAGGGCCTCCTGGTGGCCGGGCAGGGCGACGGTCGTGCGGTCCTGGCCCTCGGTGGCGTCCTCGTACGCGAACAGCACGACGGAGTGCGCGGACCGGGCGGCGCGCACCGCGTCGGCGACGTCGCGCGCGCGGGTCGCGGAGGTGACCCGGCGGAGCCGGAACGTCTGTCCCTTCTCCCCGCCCTTCGCGGAGATCTGGAGGCGGTGCCCGCCACGCGTCAGCGCCACGGTCTTCCTGCGTACGGAGAGTCCGTCGGGCGCGGTCGACACCAGGCCGCCGGTGAAGTACTCACCGAAGCCCGGAGCGGGCGGGAACAGCTCCACTCCGTCGAGCCGCACCGTCGGCCGCGCGCCGGAGTAGTGGATGACGAACGTCCACTCGTCCGCCGCCTCGGCGGTCAGGGCCCCTTCGTACGTCCACTGCTCACCCGCGCCGACGCGCTGCCCCTCCGGGTCGAAGCCGCCGGGCGAGAGCACCCCGCCGGGAATCGCCTTGCCGAACAGGTCCTCGCCGAGCGCGTAGTGGACGCGCGCGCCGCGCCCCGCACGGGACTTGACGGCGTCCAACGGGCTCACGGCACGGTCCGGGATCACGTGCGCGCTGCCGCCGCCGCTGAGATCGGAACCGCCGCCGCTGACGAACGGCAGCGCGCCGGTCGGGCCGATCACGGCGAGGGAGCGGGCGGCGCGGCCGGTCAGCGGCAGCGCGCCGCGCCGGTTGCGCAGCAGCGTGGCGCCGGCCTTGGCGACCTCGAGGGCGACCGCCGCCCCGGCCCTGGCGTCCCGGTCCGGGCGCGGCGGCGCGCTCCCGTCGAGCAGCCCGAACCGGTCGAGCACACCGAGCAGCCGCCGCACCGACCGGTCCACGTACGCCTCGGGCACGCCGCCGCCCTCGACGGCCCGCTTCAGCGCCGCGCCGAAGTACGTGCCGTCCGGCATCTCCATGTCCAGGCCCGCGCCGATCGCGGCGGCCGTCGAATGGGCCGCGAACCAGTCGGTCATCACCCACCCGCCGAACCCCCACCGCGCGCGCAGCACCTCGTCGAGCAGCACCTTGTTCTCGCAGGCGAAGGCCCCGTTGACCTTGTTGTACGCCCCCATGACCGAGCCCACGCCCACAGCGACCGCGGCCTCGAAGCCGCGCAGCTCCGTCTCGTGCATGGTCCGTTCGTCGACCCGCACGTCGACGGACATGCGGTCCTTCTCCTGGTTGTTCATGGCGAAGTGCTTGACCGTCGCGATGAGCCCCTCCTCCTGGATGCCCTTGATCTCCTGGGCGACCAGGTCGGCGGAGAGCAGCGGGTCCTCGCTGAACGTCTCGAAGTTCCGGCCCGCGTACGGGGTGCGGATGAGGTTGACCATCGGCGAGAGCAGGACGTCCTGACCGAGCGCACGCCCCTCGTGCCCGATCACCCGGCCGTAGCGGCGGGCCAGTTCGGGGTCGAACGCGGCGGCGAGCAGCACGGGCGCGGGCAGCGCGGTGGCGTGCGCCGTGACACGTACGCCCGCGGGGCCGTCCGCGAGCCGCAGCTCCGGAATGCCGAGGCGCGGCACGCCGGGCACGTATCCCGCCTGTCCGAGCCCTCTCGGGTCGTTCGCGCCGTGCAGCAGGGAGATCTTCTCGTCGAGGGTGAGCCTGCGGACCAGCGACTCCACGCGGGGCCCGGCGCCGGGGCCCGGCCGGCGGTGGGCGGTCGCGTGCGCCGGGACCGGCAGTCCGGAGGTGGCCGCGGCTGCCACCGCGACCGCCCCTCCCATCAGCCGCAGGGTGGTACGCCGGGACACGGTGTCGGACATGGGCCGTCACTTCCTTCGGTTCCGTCGGTTCCTTCGGTGCGCGAACGATGTACACGTGCCAGTACCGGGCAGGTCTTCGGACCTTGAACGAACTCTGCGAAGAAGTGGAGTGGACGCACCGAGGGACACCACCGGTGCGGCGGGAAAACTATGACCGGAGGTGACGCGTGTCAATGACCTGAGCAAAAGCCTTGAACGCAAGGCCGATTCGACGGGGCGAGGGTCAGCCTCCTGTGGAGGCACACTCGTCGCTGCCGCCGCCGCTGCGGCACCCGACCGGTCCCGTCCAGGTCGAGGCGGGGACCGGCTCCGACCGCCGGTCCACCCGCTCCTGGTACTCCATGCCGCCCAACACGGCGACGGTGACCAGCGCCGCCATGAGCGCCTGGGTCCACAGGGTCACGACGGCGCGCATGCGCCGGGCGGCGACGACGGCGAGAACGGCGAAGAGCCCGGCCGCCCCGGCGGCGACGAGATAGCCACCCAGGCGGTCGGGCTCGGTGTCGGCGGCGGGGTCGAGCGAAAAGCCCGACAGGAACCACATCCCGAACACCACGCAGAGGAAGGCCCCTTCGAGCAGGAAGAGCCCCACGGCCGTGGCGACGTCCGGGCCGAGGTCGGCACGGGAGTCGGCGGAGGCGTCGAAGGCGGGAGGCGCGGACGGCAGACCACTCGGGCTCATGCCGCCATACTCACCGCGAACGCCTCAGGCCGCCTGAGTACGCGTACTCAGGCGGCCTGCAACTGCTTCAACCGCCCGGACTACTTCGGGTCGTTGGGCCGAAGGGTCCACACGACGGTCATCTCTCCGGTCACGGCACCGTCCTCGCGCGTGATGGCGATGGCGACGGGGAACTCCGGCCGCTGTCCCGCGTCGAGCTCGGCGACCACGTCGGCGACGGGCCTGCCGAGCGTGGCGGTGGCCTTCACCGTGCCCATCGCGAGCTTCTTGTACGCGATGTCGGCACGCACCGCCAGCGGCACGGCCCGCGCCAGCTCCGCCCCGAAGGCCGCGATCACGATGGCGCCGCTCGCGGACTCCCCCAACGTGAACATGGCTCCGGCGTGCGGACCGCCCACGTGGTTGTGGTACTCCCCCTGATCGGGCAGCACGACCACGGCCCGCTCGGGCGTGGTCTCCAGGAACTCGAGATTCAGGGTCCGGGCCATCGGCACGGTGGCGGCGAGCATCTCGCCGATCGACATCTGGTCTGCGCTCATACCCAGATGTTACCCATGAGTAGCCTCTCCTGCCAGCCCCCGGCCCCTCCGGCCCATCAGTCGTCGGCCGACCCTTCCAACTCCCCTGCCGCGCCCGGCCGTAGGGTGGACCGCCATGAACCCGCAGGATCAGAACCCGTACCGGCAGCCCGGGTACCAGCAGGCCAATCCCTATCTGCAACCGCCCGAGGGCGGCGGAAGCGGGGGGAACAGGACGGCGGCCATCGCGGTGATCGCGGCGGCCGCGGTCGTCGTCGCCGCGGGCGTCACCGGTTTCGTGCTGCTGGGCGGCGACGAGGACGATTCCGCGAAGCCCGGCCCGGCCCGGTCGAGTGCGTCCCCGACCCCGGCGGACGCGGACCGGCGCCGCACGGACGGCGGCCCGAAGCCCACGGTCCCGGGCTGGAAGGCCGTGATGAATCCCAAGAGGGGCGTCGCGTTCGACGTGCCTCCGCAGTGGTCGCCGAAGTCCGTCCACTGGGTCTCGTGGGTCTCGGACGACGCGGGCCCCGAGGACAACAAGCTCGCCGCGATGGCCGCGCCCGCCTACCTGAAGGAGCAGTGGTGCGCCTTCGACGAGGACAAGGACGGCACCAGCGAGTACGCGCCCCTCGGCGGCGCGGGCACCAGGATCAACAGAGGCGCCAAGAACACCGAGGACATCGCGCGCGAGAGCTCGACCGCGTGGGTGTACGGCGCGTACGCGCAACCGGAAAAGAAGAAGGTCAAGGCCGGCGCGGTGGAGTCCTACACCACCAAGTCCGGCATCAAGGGCAGCCTCGCGACGGCCGAGTCGTCCGGTGTCACAAAGAAGGGCAAGTGCGACACGGACGGCAAGGCGACGGTCTTCGCGTTCAAGGACGCCGGGGGCGAATTCGTCTCGTGGGCGTTCCACGGCGCCAAGGACGTGAAGGAGGAGATTCCGGACGCGACGGTCCGGAAAATCCTCAGCACCGTACGCGAGTACAGGGCGTCCGACGAGAACTGAGCGCCTCCAGAGGGGCGTTGTGATCACCCCCGGACAGCACCCGTATCGTTGTCGGCCATGTGGCCAGGACAGCAGCCGCCCGGGGGCGAGCAGAACCCGCAGGACCAGGGCGCCAACCCGTATCAGCAGCCCGGATACCAGCAGCCGAATCCATACCAGCAGCCTGCCCAGCAGCCCGGATACCAACAGCAGCCGGGATACCAGCAGCCCAACCCGTACCAGCAGCCGACCGCTGTCGGGCAGCAGGGGCAGTGGGGTGGCGCGCCGACCGCCCCGGGCGCGCCCCAGCCGTCGGGGGGAGGCGGCGGCGGGAACAGGACCAAGGTCATCGCCATCACCACTGCGGCCGCCGTGGTCGTGGCCGCGGGTGTCACCGGCTTTCTGATACTCGGCGGCGACAAGGACGACAAGGCGGACAAGGGTGACAAGGCCGGTTCCTCGGAGCAGGCGTCCGAGAAGCCGTCGGCCCCGTCGGACGGCGACGACGACGGCCGGGGCACGGGCGGCGGGCCGAAGCCGACCGTCCCGGGCTGGCAGGTCGTGGTGAACCCCAAGTGGGGCACCGCCTTCGACGTACCGCCCGACTGGCAGGTGGAGGGGCCGACCCGGGCCATCAACTTCGAGGACCACAAGACGGGCGAGCCGATCACGACGATGGGCTCCCCCGCGGTCCTCAAGCCGAAGTGGTGCACCTCCGACGACGACAAGGACGGCCGGTCCGAGGACGTCGAGCTGAGCGCGGCGGGCACCAAGGGCGCGCGGGGCGGCAAGAACACCGACGAGGTCGCGGTGAACACCGTCGGCTGGTGGATCTACGGCGCCTACACGCAGCCGGACAAGAAGACCATGACGTACGACGAGAAGGCGAAGCCCTACACCACCAAGTCGGGCGTCAAGGGCAGCATCGCCTGGGGCCGCTCGACGAACACGCCGCAGAAGGGCAAGTGCGCCTCGGACGGCAAGGCGATCACCTTCGGCTTCAAGAACTCCGAGGGCGACTTCGTGTCCTGGAGTCTGTACGGCGCCAGGGACGTCAAGGAAGAGGTCCCGGACGCGACGATCATGAAGATCCTCGCCACGGTGCGGCTGTACGGCGAGCCCACGGGCTGACGGCGGAGCGCCTGACGGGGCGGCGGGCCACGGACTCAGGGAGGGGGCGCACCCCCGCCCCCGCACCACCCACCCCACTTCTTCACCACTTCGTCACTGCTTCGTCCGCCCCCTGCCCCGGAGGCCGTCCGGCTGGTGACCGGGCGTGGCACCCGGACCCCCGCCCCTCTATGGTTACTGGCCATGTGGCCAGAACAGCAGCCGCCCGGGGGCGAGCAGAACCCGCAGGACCAGGGTGCGAACCCGTATCAGCAGCCCGGGTACCAGCAGCCGAATCCGTACCAGCAGCCTGGATACCAGCAGCAGCCGGGATACCAGCAGCCCAACCCGTACCAGCAGCCCAACCCGTACCAGCAGCCGCCCGCCGGGCAGCCCCCCGTGGGCCAGCCCGGGCAGCCGGGGCAGCCGACGGGAGGGCAGCCGCAGTGGGGCGCGCCCACGTTCCCGATGGGTACGCCCCAGGCCGGCGGGGGCGACGCGGGCGGCGGCGGGAACGGCGGTGGCAACAAGACGAAGATCACGGCCATCGTCGCGGCCGCGGCCGTGGTCGTGGCCGCGAGCGTCACCGGCTTCCTGGTCCTCGGCGGTGACGGCGACGACAAGGACGGCAAGTCCGACCAGGCCAACACCAAGCCGTCCAAGTCGGTCTCCAAGAAGCCGAGCCCCAAGCCGTCGGACGACGACGACAACCCGCGCGGCACCGGCGGCGACCCCAAGCCGACCATCCCCGGCTGGCAGGTCGTCGTGAACCCCAAGTGGGGCACGGCCTTCGACGTACCGCCGGACTGGGTGGTGAAGTCCCCGGACACGTTCATCGGCTTCGAGAGCAAGAAGGGTGACGGCACCAAGCCGCTCATCATCATGTCCGCGCCCGCCGTCTTCAAAGAGAAGTGGTGCACGTCCGACGACGACAAGGACGGGCAGATGGACGACACCTCGCTCGCCACCGTCGGCACCAAGGGCCAGAACGGCGCCAAGAACACCAAGGACGTGTCCCGCAACGACTCGGCGTGGTGGGTCTTCGGCGGCTACACCGGCCAGGCGAAGGCCGACAAGAAGAAGATCAAGATCGGCAAGGTGGAGTCGTACACCACCAAGTCCGGCATCAAGGGCAGCGTCACGACGTCCACGACGTCCGGCGCCAAGGGCTCGGACAAGTGCGACTCCGAGGGCAAGGCGACGACGTTCGCGTTCAAGAACGCGGCCGGCGACTACGTGGCGTGGACGCTGCACGGCGCCAAGGACGTGAAGGAAGAGGTCTCCGACGCCCAGGTGCGGAAGATCCTCGCGACGGTGCGGCTGAACGGGGAACCCGAGGAGTCGTGAGCGGGCGCTCACGGCTCGGGGGTCCTGAGTCGTGAGCCGGTTCGCCCCGGCCGCCGTTCCGCGGCCGGGGAAATCATTTGGCAAGGCCGCTGTCCTGCGGCGATAGTCCCGTGGTGACTTCTCCCGCCGCCTCCCGCCGCCCCTCCTGGGCCGGCCGCAACTACACGCTTCTCACCGCCGCCGCGATCATCACCAACCTGGGTGGCCACGGTGCGCTGATCGCGGCGGCGTTCGCGGTGCTCGACGCCGGCGGGGACGGCGGTGACGTGGGCCTGGTCGCGGCGGCCCGCACGCTGCCCCTCGTGCTGTTCCTGCTCATCGGCGGCGCGGTGGCCGACCGGCTGCCGCGCCACCACGTCATGGTCGCCGCCAACGCGCTCAACTGCGTGTCGCAGGCCGCCTTCGCGGCCGTGGTGCTCGCCGGGGATCCGCAGCTGTGGCAGATGATGCTGCTCACCGCGCTCGGCGGCACCGGCCAGGCGTTCTTCGGGCCCGCGTCCGAAGGCATGCTGCTCTCGTCCGTCAGCGGCGAACAGGCGGGCCGCGCCTTCGCGTTGTACCGCATGGCCATGCAGGGCGCGGGCCTCGGCGGTGCGGCGCTCGGCGGACTGATGGTCGCGGTCAT
The DNA here is from genome assembly GCF_000414115.1 of Streptomyces aurantiacus JA 4570. Classification (GTDB taxonomy): domain Bacteria; phylum Actinomycetota; class Actinomycetes; order Streptomycetales; family Streptomycetaceae; genus Streptomyces; species Streptomyces aurantiacus_A. The sequence continues at coordinate 77,547 of NZ_AOPZ01000007.1, read as the reverse complement.
CGGGCCCGGCTGGGTACTTGCCGTGGACGCGGTCGCGTTCGCGGCCGCGGGCGCGCTGCGCGCCTTCCTCGACGTCGGTCACATACCCCGGCGCGCCCCGGGCGGCGGTCTGCTCGCCGATCTGCGGGACGGCTGGCGGGAGTTCACCGGACGGCCCTGGCTGTGGTCGATCGTGGCGCAGTTCTCGGTGGTGGTGGCGGTCGTCGGCGCGGCCGAGTCGGTGTTCGGGCCGCTGGTCGCCGAGGACGAGCTGGGGGGCGCGGGGCCGTGGGGGCTCGCGCTCGGGGCGTTCGGCGGGGGCACGGTCTGCGGGGCGCTGCTGATGATGCGCTGGAAGCCGCGGCGGCTGCTGTTCGCCGGTACGTTGTGCGTCTTCCCGCTCGCCGCGCCGTCCGCGGCGCTCGCGGTGCCGCTGCCGGTGGCGGGGCTCGCCGCGGTGATGTTCGTCAGCGGCGTCGCCGTCGAGGTGTTCGGCGTCTCGTGGATGACGGCCATGCACCAGGAGATCCCGGAGGAGAAGCTGTCGCGCGTCGCTGCGTACGACTGGTTCGGTTCCATCGCGATGGTGCCGCTCGCGACCGCGCTCGCGGGCCCCGCCGAGGAGACCTTCGGCCGGTCCGCGTCGCTGTGGGGCTGCGCCGTGCTGGTGGTCGTGGTGACGGCGGCGGTGCTGTTCGTTCCGGACGTACGGAATCTCACGCGGCGTACGAAGGAAGTCATGGCCTCGCGGGAACAGGGAGACGCGGGTGCCGAGGAGTTCGTGCGGGCCGATCGGTAGAAGTGCCGATCGGTAGAAGTGCCGATCAGTAGAAGTGGCGTACGAACACGTCCGACTTGCCGTTGGTGTCGCCGGGCACGATGTCGTCGGCCGTGGACTGGAAGACCACGTCGCGGCCGCCGGCGCTGACCGCGTCGGTCCCGGCCGAGGCCGGTTGGTCCGCGACGATCTCCTCGGTGCCCGTCCGCAGGTCGCGCAGCGTGAGCGACGGTCCGGTGGTGTCGTGCGGGGCGTACAGCAGATATCGGCCGGTGGGATCGATGGCCACGCCCCGCACGTTCGGCAGGGATTGGGCGGCACCGGTGCGCACGTCGTGGACGTAGGTGTCGGAGCCCGAGAGGTAGACGACCTTGCCGCCGTCGTCGCTGAGCTGGACGAGGGTCGCCTGCGCGGCAGGGCCCTCGATCGGGCCGGAGGTGGTACCGCCCGTCCGGTCCCATACGAAGACGTCCTTCGCCTTGCCGTCCTGGTAGGCGACATGGCGGCCGTCGCCGCTGATGGACGGCCGGGACGGCTGGGTGTGGTCGAGGGCGGCGACGGTCTGGTTGCTGCCGCCGTCGTTCCAGTCCTGGACCTCGATGCGCTGGCCGAACGTCGGTTGCCGGGGCGAGCGGACGACATGGGCGGTGTAGCGGCCGTCCGCGCTCAGCGACGGCTGGTCGCAGCTGTAGGCCGAGCAGTTGAGGGAGGCCGTGCGTCCCGTGCCCACCTGATACTGGCGAATCCGCACGTTGGTGATCCACTGATGCGCATAGCCGAGGTATTCCCCGTCGCCGCTGATGACCGGGGGCTGGATCGGGGCAAGGTTCCCCATCCGCTGGATCTGCTTCGTCCGCTGGTCGCGGACGAACACGCTGTCGCCTTCCGTCGCGGCGTCGGGCGTGAGGTTCGTCGCCGACGACGAGAAGACGACGCGGCGGCCGTCGTGCGTGATCGAGGCGCCGGCGGAGTTGCCGTCGGCCTCGGTGCCGTCGGCCGCGGCACTGACCCTCTCGACACCGGCTCCGCGGGCGCCCACGACGCCCGCCTCGGCCGAGGCGGATCCGGGCAGCACCGCCGTGACCGCGCAGGCCGCGAAGGCCGCGCTCAGGGCGGCCCGCACACGTCTGGCACGTGCGGTGGCGCTCCCGTTGACGTTTCCCCTCATTTTCCCCCCAGGCAGGACGCAGTCCCTCCTCCGATTCCGCACCGGAGGACCACAAGCATGCAACCGCGACGGCGCTGTGGGGTCAATGCGTCACATGACGTATCAGCCGGCGGCCCCTCAGCCGACGCTGAACGCCCCGTCCGGCGGTTCCGGCGAGGCCACGGCGTCCGCGTCGCGTACGGCACGGGCGTCACCGATGAAGCTCCGCAGCGCGTCGCCGTGCACCACCCGTGCGGGAAACGCGTCCGCGGCGGTGCGGCGGACGAGCGCGGCCACGTCGAGCGGCGCCCGCGCGGCCAGCAGCACCGCGTTGCCGAAGCGGCGGCCGCGCAGCACGGAGGGCTCGGCGATGAGCTCGAGCTCCTCGAACACCTCGGCGAAGGTGGCCAGTTGGGAGCGGAGGAAGGCGAAGGGCGCGCCGGCCCCGCTGCCCGCGCCGTCGGCGAGGTTCGCGGCGTAGCAGCCGTCCGCGCGCAGGACGCGGCGCACCGCGCGGGCGTACGCGTCCGACGTCAGGTGCGCGGGCACCCGCGAGCCGCCGAACACATCGCCCACGAGCACGTCGGCGCTGTCCGCGGGCGCCGCCTCCACCCAGCTCCTGGCGTCGGCGCCGTGCACCGTGATCCCGGAGTCCGCGGGCAGCGGCAGCTGCTCGGCGACGAGCCGGAGCAGCCCCCGGTCCGCCTCGACCACGTCCTGCCGGGAACCTGGCCGCGTCGCGGCGACATAGCGGGGCAGCGTGAGCGCGCCGCCGCCGAGGTGCACGACGTCCAGCGGCCGGCCGGGGGCGGCGACGGTATCCAGTACGTGCGCGAGCCTGCGGGCGTACTCGAACTCCAGGTACGTGGGCGCGTCCAGGTCGACGTACGACTGCGGCGCCCCGTCGACCGTGAGCAGCCAGGCGCGCGGCCGGTCCACGTCGGGGAGCAGCTTGGCGATGCCGTGGTCGACGGTGCGCGTGACGGGTATCGGCTCGGCGTCGGGGAGCGCTTCGGGCGCCGCCGGGGACGGTGCGTCGGTCGGCGACTCGGGCTCCTCGGGGACGGATCGCTCGGCTGGCTCGTTCACCGGTCCATTGTGCCCGCCTCCACCGGGACTGCTGCCCCGGCGGAGGCGGGCCGCAACGGGCCCCGAGCGCAGGCGGGCCGCGACGGGCCACGACGGCGTCAGCGCCCGCCGCCGCCTTCGGAGCGGAACGTCAGCCGACCTCCGTGACCGTCCCGGCCCCCACCGTCCGCCCGCCCTCGCGGATCGCGAAGCCGAGCCCCGGCTCCAACGGCAGGTCACGGCCGAGCTCGACGGTCATGGTGACCGTGTCGCCGGGCCGGGCGACGGCCGCCTCGCCCAGGTCGATGTCGCCGACCACGTCCGCGGTGCGGATGTAGAACTGCGGGCGGTAGCCGGTCGACACCGGGGTGGCGCGGCCGCCTTCGCGGGCGGACAGGACGTACACCTGCGCGGTGAAGCGACGACTGGGACTGACGCTGCCGGGCGCGGCGACGACGTGGCCGCGGCGCACGGCGTCGCGCGGCATGCCGCGCAGCAGCAGCGCCACGTTGTCGCCCGCCTGCGCGGAGTCCATCGGCTTGCCGAAGGTCTCCAGGCCGGTGACGACCGTCTCGGCGTCGTCCCCGCCGAGCACCTGCACCCGGTCGCCGACCCGCACGATCCCCCGCTCGACGGCGCCGGTGACGACCGTGCCCCGGCCGGTGATCGTGAGGACGTTCTCCACCGGGAGCAGGAAGGGCGCGTCCACATAGCGCTCCGGCATCGGGACGTACGTGTCCACGGCGTCCAGGAGCGCCTCGACCGCCGCCGTCCAACGCGGGTCTCCCTCAAGGGCCTTGAGCCCCGAGACCCGGACGACGGGCACCGCGTCGCCGCCGTACCCGTGGGAGGACAACAGCTCGCGGACCTCCAGCTCGACCAGGTCCGTCAGCACAGTGTCCTCGCCGTCGTCGACGGCGTCCGCCTTGTTGAGCGCGACGACGATGTGGTCGACGCCGACCTGGCGGGCGAGCAGGACGTGCTCGGCCGTCTGCGGCATGATCCCGTCGAGCGCGGACACGACGAGGATCGCGCCGTCCAGTTGGGCCGCGCCGGTGACCATGTTCTTCACGTAGTCGGCGTGGCCGGGCATGTCGACGTGGGCGTAGTGCCGGGTGTCGGTCTCGTACTCGACGTGCGCGATGTTGATGGTGATGCCGCGCTGCGCCTCCTCCGGCGCGCGGTCGATGCGGTCGAAGGGCACGAAGGTGCCGGTGCCGCGCTCGCTGAGGACCTTGGTGATGGCGGCGGTCAGGGTGGTCTTGCCGTGGTCGACGTGGCCCATCGTGCCGATGTTGAGGTGGGGCTTGGTGCGGACGTAAGCCGTCTTGGACATGGCGGTTCCTGCTCCGGAACTCGAAAGGTGAGGCCCGCGCGGCACGGACGGCCGGCGGACGGGGACCCCTGGGGCCTGGCCGACCCTCCCCCTGCGGGGTCCGCCGGAATGTCCGGGGAGGGTCAGCTTCGGGCGCCGTCGGAAGGAAGGGCGGTGAGCCGCGCCGCGACCGCGAGGGCGGCGAGCGGTGCTGCGAGCGGGAGGACGGCAGCCCGAACAGCGTCCGCGACTGCGGACAAAGCTGTGTGAAAGGCGTGCCGGAACATGTCGCCGATCATTGCCGACGCCCTGCCCGGCGTCGAATGAATTTCCCTGACGCACGCGTCACTTGAGGTCCGGCGCGCCCCGTCAGCCGCCGCAGTTCTTCAGCGCCTCCCGCACCGACAACGGCGCCAGCACGTCCCGGTGCCGCCCCACGAAGTCCCGTACCGCGTCCGGATCCGTCTTCGCGTACTCCCTCAGACACCAGCCGATCGCCTTGCGGACGAAGAAGTCGGGGTGCCGCGCCTGCCGTGCGCAGTACGCGAAGAGGCGGCCGGTGTCGGTGGCGTCCTTGAAGCGGAGCTGATGGAGCAGCGCGGTGCGGGCGACCCACAGGTCGTCGTCCTCGATCCACTCGTCCATGGCCGTCCGCAGCCCGGGGTCGGCGGCGACGAGCCCGCCGACTACGTGCGCGGCGAGCGCGTCGACGGTGTCCCACCAGGAGCGCGTCGTCACCAGATGCCGGGCCACCGGCAGGAACGCGGACGAGCACCGCTTCACGTGCCGCCGCAGATAGTCCACGGCGAAGTACTGGTACTCGCGCTCCGGCAGCTCCCAGCAGCGCAGCGCGATCGCGGCGCAGTCCGCCTCGTCGGGCCGCGGCGTTCCCGCCAGGACGGCGCGGGCCAAGTCCCGGCGGACCGGCGACGCGAGGCCGAGGAACGGCGCGATGTCCTTCATGTACGCCCGCATGTCCGCGGCCCGCACCGGATCGGCCGCTGGTGCGTACGTCGCCGTGAGCCGCCCGACGACGGTGTCGGCGAGAGCACTTCTCGGCACTGCGACTGGCACTGTGACGCCCATGAGACGCACCATACGGCGATCAGACACATGTGCCGGTTAGTCTCTCCGGATGCTCGACACCGCCGCCGCCCCGACGCCACGCCTCGCCGTGCGCTGCACGCGGGTGCTTCTCTCGCCGTGGGCGCGGCTGTCCCTGCTCGTGCTGCTGCTCGCCGCGGCGGCGACGGGCGTGCTGTTCTTCGAGCCGCAGCGGCTGCTCGCGGACGGCTGGCCGCCGCAGTTCGGCGGCGCCGCCGCGGTGTGCGTGTTCGCGGTGGCGTACGGCGCGTGCACGGTCGCGTTCGTCCCGCGGCCGCTGCTCAACCTGGCGGCGGGCGCGCTGTTCGGCTCGGCGGCCGGGCTGTCCGCGGCGATCGCGGGCACGGTCATCGGGGCCGGGGTGTCCTTCGGCCTCGGCCGGTTCCTCGGGCAGGACGCGCTGCGGCCGCTGCTGCGGGGCCGCTGGCTGAAGGCGGCCGACGGCCAGCTCAGCAGGCACGGGTTCCGCTCGATGCTGGCGGCCCGGCTCTTCCCGGGCGTGCCGTTCGCGGCCGCCAACTACTGCGCGGCGGTGTCCCGCATGGGCTGGCTGCCGTTCCTGCTCGCCACGGCCATCGGCTCGATCCCGAACACGGCGGCCTACGTCATAGCGGGCGCCCGCGCGTCCACGCCCACGTCGCCCGCGTTCCTGATCGCGATGGGGTTCATCGTGGTGACGGGTGTCGCGGGCGCGGTGGTGGCGTGGTGCAAGCGGCATCGCCTGCGGGGGCGGCACTGAGGCCGGACGGCCACCCGGCTTCTTCCGCGCCACCTCTCTCCCCTCTCCCCTCTCCCCCCTTCCCCTCGCCTCCCCTTTGCCAGATCCGCAAAGTTCCTTGCCGGTCCGTCCCTCCTGGGCACACGCTCTGCCGCGTACGAGCACCCACGCGCCCCCAGGAGGACGACCGATGACCGACACCTCTTCGCCCCGCAGCGCCCAGGCGTACTGGGAGGACTTCTACCGAGACCGCGACCGCGACGCCGCGCCCGACCGCCCGAGGCCCAACGAACTGCTCGTCCGGGAGGTCGCGGGGCTGCCGTCCGGCACCGCGCTCGACCTCGGGTGCGCCGAGGGCGGCGACGCGCTGTGGCTCGCCGAACGCGGCTGGCGCGTGACGGCCGTCGACGTGTCGGCGACCGTGCTGCGCCGGGCCGCCGGCCGCGCCGCGCGGGCCGGGCTCGACGAGCTGATCGACTGGCAGCGGCACGACCTGTCGCAGTCGTTCCCGGAGGGCTCCTTCGACCTCGTGTCGGCGCAGTTCCTGCACTCGCCCGTGGCGCGCGACGGCGAGCGCGAGGGCATCCTCGGCCGGGCGGCCGACGCGGTCGCGCCCGGCGGGGTGCTGGTCATCGGGAGCCACGCGGGCTGGCCCTCCTGGCAGGACGAGCCGCCGTTCGCGTACCACTTCCAGACCAACGCCGAGATGCTCGCCCAGCTCGGCCCGGCCGGGCGGGAGTGGACGGTCGAGACCGACGAACTCCTCACCCGCGAGCTGCCCGGCCCCGACGGCCGGCCCGGCTCACGCGCCGACGCCGTCCTCACGCTCCGCCGCGCGGGCTAGCCCGCCGCGGTGCGGGAGACCGTATCCGGCGGCCCTCGCGCGGGGGCTTCATCTTGTGACGCTACGCTGCCCCCGGCGAGGCACGTGATCACCCCTCCCGGCCCACCGACCGACCCCGCGCACGCACGCACCACGCCTCGCCGCTCCTGGTCCCCCTCCAACGCCTCTGACCGCCACCTCCCGGGTCAGCGCACGATCAGTTACTGGACGGCGCAGTTTTCATGTCTTGGCTCGAATCGTTCATTCTCGGACTCGTCCAGGGACTGACCGAGTTCCTTCCGATCTCATCCAGCGCGCATCTGCGACTGACCGCGGCGTTCGCCGGCTGGCACGACCCGGGTGCCGCCTTCACCGCGATCACTCAGATCGGCACCGAGGCCGCCGTCCTGATCTACTTCCGCAAGGACATCGGGCGGATCATCTCGGCGTGGTTCGGCTCGCTGTTCGGCAAGGTGCCGCGGTCCGACCACGACGCCAAGATGGGCTGGCTCGTCATCGTCGGCTCGATCCCCATCGGCGTCCTCGGCGTCACGTTCAAGGACCAGATCGAGGGGCCCTTCCGCGATCTGCGCCTGATCGCCACGACGCTGATCGTCATGGGCGTCGTCCTCGGTATCGCCGACCGCCTCGCGGCGCGCGACGAGACCGGCGGCAAGCACCGTGCCGTGCGCGAGCGCAAGGGGCTCAAGGAACTGGGCGTCAGGGACGGCCTGATCTACGGCGTCTGCCAGGCCATGGCGCTCATCCCCGGCGTCTCCCGCTCCGGCGCCACCATCAGCGGCGGCCTGCTCATGGGTTACACCCGCGAGGCCGCGGCCCGCTATTCCTTCCTGCTCGCCATCCCCGCCGTCCTCGCCTCGGGTGTCTTCGAGCTGAAGGACGCGGGCGAGGGCGGCCATGTCTCCTGGGGCCCCACGATCTTCGCCACGATCATCGCGTTCGTGGTCGGATATGCCGTAATCGCGTGGTTCATGCGCTTCATTACCACCAAGAGCTTTATGCCCTTCGTGTACTACCGGATCCTGCTCGGCATCGTGCTGTTCATCCTCGTCGGTGCGGGCACGCTGAGCCCGCACGCGGGCGAGTCGGCGGGCTAAGGGCTGTCCTGACCGACGCACCGACGGCGGCGTCCGCCGTGGCGGCGGAGTGACGGACCGGTTGTGCGCGGCGATGGCGGGAAGGCGTACGTCATGCCGGTCGATCACACGCAGGCCCCTGTCCTCGAAGCGCTCACCGACTACCGCGAGCACGGGCACATGGCGTTCACGCCCCCGGGCCACAAGCAGGCCCGGGGCGCGGATCCCGCGGTCCGCGCGGTGCTCGGCGACGCCGTGTTCCACGGCGACCTGCTGGCCTCCGGCGGTCTCGACGACCGGCTGACCCGGGCGGGGGTGCTGCGGCGCGCGGAGGAGCTGATGGCGCACGCGGTGCACGCGTCCCACACGTTCTTCTCGACCTGCGGCAGCTCGCTGTCGGTGAAGGCCGCGATGCTCGCCGCCGCGGGCCCGCACACCGAGCTCCTCATCGGCCGGGACGCCCACAAGTCGGTGGTGTCCGGCCTGGTCCTGTCCGGAATCCGGCCGGTGTGGGTGGAGCCCCGCTGGGACGCGGAGCGCCACCTGGCCCATCCGCCCGGGCCCGCCGACTTCGAGAAGGCTTTCGACGCCCACCCCGACGCGCGGGGCGCCCTGGTCACCAGCCCCACTCCGTACGGGGGCGCCGCCGACCTGGAGGGAATCGCCCGGGTCTGCCACCGCCGCTCCCTGCCCCTCATCGTGGACGAGGCATGGGGCGCGCATCTGCCGTTCCACCCCGAGCTGCCGGCCTGGGCCATGGACGCGGGCGCGGACGTGTGCGTGACCAGCATCCACAAGATGGGCAGCGGCCTGGAACAGGGATCCGTCTTCCACCTCCAGGGCGACCTGATCGAGCCCCATCTCCTGGAGGGCCGCGCGGACCTGCTCGGCACCACCAGCCCCTCCGTCCTCATCTACGCCGGGCTCGACGGCTGGCGCCGCCAGATGGCGCTGCACGGCCGCGAACTCATCGGCCGGGCCCTGGACCTCGCCCACGAGGTACGGGCGGCGATCGAGAACATCGACGGCCTGCACGTCAACGACCGGGCCGACTTCTGCGGCCCCGGCCTCGCCGCCGACTTCGACCCGCTGCCCGTGGTCATCGACGTCACGGGCCTCGGCATCAGCGGCTATCAGGCGGCCGACTGGCTCCGCGAACACCACGCGATCGACGCCCACATCGCCGACCACCGGCGCGTCAGCACACAGCTCACGCACGCCGACAGCGAAGACACCACACGCCCGCTGATCCAGGCGCTCACCGCGCTCGCCCGCGGCGCGTCCCGGCTGCCGCGCCCGGTCCCCGTCGAGGTCCCCTCCCCGGCCGAGCTGCGTCTGGAGCAGGCCGTGCTGCCCCGCGACGCCTTCTTCGGGCCCGTCGAGGACGTACCGATCGGCAAGGCGGACGGGCGCGTCGCCGCGGAGATGCTCACCCCCTACCCGCCCGGCATCCCCGCCGTCCTGCCCGGCGAACGCCTCACCCCGCCCGTCCTGAACTACCTCCGCTCGGGCGTCGCCGCCGGCATGAACGTTCCCGACGCCGCGGACCCGGGCCTGGACTCCGTACGAGTCGTCGCGGACGGCCCGGCCGCCGGGCGAGACGCCAACTAGTCACGGTACGTAGTCACTTACGCCCCATCAACCCCTGTGTTACCTAAAACGGCCGTCTCGGCACGTTGTGTAGGCAAGGGTGGCGCTTTTTCCGTCAGATGGGTGCACGCTGGGGGGACGGGCGTATCCCCCGGTCGGCCGCCGCCGGTTCGTCGGCGGGGGCGGCGGCCGCAGGTGCGAGGACGTGGCGGCTCCCCCTCCGCCGGGCGTCCTCGCACCGCTGCCCTCTCCTCGGGGGCGGGCGGGAGCCACCCCCGAGGAGAGGAGGAGCCGGGACCGCGGTGTCCGCCGCCTTGGAGCGCGGCCCCGGCTGCCTGTCACCCCTCGCCTACGACCGCGTCAGGCGCGGCCGCCACATGCCGGACGGCACGACCGGCCGTGGCACGGCGGTGAGGAGAGTGGGCACGGCTGCGGTCGACGTCGGACGGTCTGCGTGCGGGTCGACAAGTCCATGGGAAGTCCAGAAGTCCAAGGGGGCGTTCCTGGCTGTGCCGATGCCTTGGTGGCCGCTTCCTGACCATGCCGGTGCCCACGGCAGTCACCCAGGGCCGCGCGGTGAAGAGCGCGGTCGCATACGGGAGGCGATCCCCCGCCGGGGGCCGCCGCGCCGGTGCAGTCCTGTCGATTCCTGGTGGGCTCCCACCCCGTCGCGGGCGCCAACTCCCGTGGGCGGAGCGGCGGTTGTGCCGTCGTCGCGCACCGGTGCCTCGCTCGCGAGTGGTTCCTGGCCGGGGCCACAGCGCAGCAGATGCCGCTCGCCGCTCAGGACGGGCCCGGTCAGCGTCAGGAACCCGATGTCCGGCGCGACGTCCAGGCCCCGCGCGCTCGCGGCCCGGCGGCACGCGCCGACCTCGTCGGTCGCCACGAGCCAGCGGGGCCTGCCCAGCGCCGTGACCGCCCGCACCGCACGGTGGGCGCCGTCCATGTCCTGGGCGTCGTCGGCCTCCAGGACCACCCACTGCCGGGGGGCCACCACGGGAGGCAGCGCCCGCGCGACCGGGCCGGCGTCGGGGACCAGCGCCACCGGCGCCCCGTCGCTGACCACCAGGCTGACCAGTTCCACATACGGCCGCCCGCGCCGGGCCACCGCCAGGCGCCCCGCCCAGGCCCGGGCCAGCACCTCACGGCACTCCGCCTCCGTCATGCAGCGCACGTTCCCCACAGCCGACCTCCTCTTGCCGCCACGTCCCGGAAGGGCTGCGGGCGGACAGGGATGACGCCCCCACCAGGGGGGCGCGCCAGGGTCCGGGGCACGGTGCGCCGTCGGCCGGCCAGGGGTCGGCCACGACGCCTTACTTCTCTTATGCGCGGTCCGGCTCCGCTTATGCGCGCCGCGACTCCACTTGTGCGCGGCCCGACTCCCCCGGTGCGCCGCCCGCCCCCGCACTCCAGGTCATACGTCCAGGCCGCCCCGCTCCACGAGCCGGCTCACGATGACATTGCGCTGGATCTCGTTGGTGCCCTCGCCGACGATCATCAGGGGCGCGTCGCGGAAGTAGCGTTCGATGTCGAACTCGGTGGAGTAGCCGTGACCGCCGTGGATGCGCAGGGCGTTGAGGGCGATCTGCATGGCGGTCTCGGAGGCGAAGAGCTTGGCCATGCCCGCCTCCATGTCCACGCGGTGTCCGGCGTCGGCCCGGCGGGCGGCGTGCAGGGTGAGTTGGCGGGCGGCGGTGAGGGAGGTGGCCATGTCCGCGAGGTAGGTGCCGATCGCCTGGTGCTGCCAGATGGGCTTGCCGAACGACTCCCGCGTCCGCGCGTAGGCCAGCGCGTCCTCCAGGGCCGCCCGGCCGACTCCGAGCGCGCGGGCGGCGACCTGGAGCCGCCCTGTCTCCAGGCCCTTCATGATCTGGGCGAAGCCGCGGCCCTCGACCCCGCCGAGCAGGGCTTCGGCCGGGGCACGGTGGTCCGCGAACGTCAACTCGCAGCTCTCGACGCCCTTGTAGCCGAGTTTCGGCAGGTCCCGCGAGACCGTCAGGCCGGGACCGTGCTCGACCAGGAGGAGGGAGATGCCGCGGTGCGCCGGGGTGGCGTCGGGGTCGGTCTTGCACAGCAGGGCGATCAGCCCCGAGCGGCGGGAGTTGGTGATCCACGTCTTCGAACCGTTGACGAGGTAGCCGTCCGCGTCCTTGCGGGCGACGGTGCGCAGGGCCTGGAGGTCGGAGCCGCCGCCCGGTTCGGTGAGGGCCATGGTCGCGCGCGTCTCGCCCGTGGCCATCCGCGGCAGATGGCGGCGGCGCTGCTCCTCGGTGCCGAAGTGCTGGAGCAGCTTGGCGACCACGGTGTGCCCGCCCATCGCCCCGGCCAGGCTCATCCAGCCGCGGGCGAGTTCCTCGGTGAGCAGGACGTAGCAGAAGGTGGAGACGGGAGTGCCGCCGTACGCCTCCGGGACGGCGAGACCGAAGACGCCGAGCTCCTTCATCCGCTCGATCAGGGCCTCCGGGTAGGTGTCGGCGTGCTCCAGCTCCCGTACGACCGGCTTCACCTCCTTGTCCACGAAGTCGCGCACCGTGGCGACGACGAGTTGCTCGTCCGGGGGCAGGATGTCGAGCGTGCTCACGCGGGGACGCTCCTTCTCGCGACGACTGCGGGAGGACCTGTGCTGGGGCAAACGTACGGGCCCGCCACCCGAAGGCGGCAGGCCCGTACGGGACGCTTCGGGTCAGCAGCTCATGGCCCACGTGTGGGAGTCGCCGTCGTCGTTGGCCGCGCCGTTGTAGCCGACCTCCTGGCCCGGGGTGAGGCAGATGGTCATGTGTCCGCCCTGGTGGGCCCGCGAGTACACCTTGACGTGGTCCTTGACGCCGGGGCCCGAGATGCCGTGGTTGGCCCACGAGGAGTCCTCGTCCGCGATGTAGCTCTCCCACCAGCCGTCGTCGCCGGACCAGTTGGCGCGCTGACCGTCGAAGTTGGAGTGTTCCCAGGCGCAGAAGTGGCCGCTGGGACAGTCGGCGGCGCCTGCCGGGGTGGCCACGGCGAGGGTTCCGGCCACGAGCAGCGCCGCCGCCATGCCGAGGAGAGCCCGCTTGACGTTCCTCGCCCTCGGTGCGGACGCGGGTTGCGGGGCGGTTGCGAGGGGGGACTCAGGAGTGGCGGAGGAGTGCTTCAGCGTCATGTCGGGCTGTGGCCTTTCTGCGTGGTGTGCTTCGGGTGTGCGGCGCACGGCTTTCGGCCGACGAGCACCGTCAGGCCGCCAGGCTGCCCCCGCGCGGATCCGCGCATGCGGCTGTTCACCCAAAGGTGTAAAACCGGGTCGGAAGAAGCCTTTCCTCGCATACGAGGAGGTAGGGGCCCGCGACGGGCTCACGCACGGCGCACCCGACGGCTCAGCCGCGGTCCCGGTCCACCCGCTCCCTGTCCCGGTCGCGGTCCACCCACGCCCCGCCCCGGTCCCGGTCCAGCCACTCCCCGTCCCGCACGATGACCCGCCCCCGCAACTCCGGCTCCCCGCGCCACGCGAGCACCGTCCGCGGCACCACCCGGATGTACAGGAACGGCCCGTCCTCCGCCCTCGGGTCCCACCCGAACTTCCCGGCGAACGCGTCCGCCGCCTCCGCCGGGACGTCCGGCGCGGGAAAGCACTCCGCCTCCCCGCGCAGCACCACCACGTCGAACGTGTCGGGCAGCGCCAGCCGCACCCGCGGCTCCGCCCGCGCGTTGCGTGCCGTAGCGGACGTCTCGCCGGTGCACATCCACACCGATTCCCCGTCCCACCAGAACCACAGCGGCACTTGGTGCGGGCCATGCCCGGGATGGGCGGTCGCCAGCCAGATGTCCCGTTCGCGGTCGAGCCGCTCCAGGGTGTCGCGGGTACGTTCCCGCAGGTCGCGCCGTGTGCTTCCGGTGGTCTGCATGACCGCCGACCCTAATCGGCGCTCCCTGCGCCGCACATGGGGCTCCGGCCCTACGCGCCCTACTCCTCCCGGCCTACGCGGCCCGGACCGCGGCCCCCGGGCGGCTCCGCGCCGGACGGTGGCCCCGGCGGCTGCCCGCCGTCCGGGCGAGCGCGTCGAGGTGGGCCTGGATGTAGGGGACGGCCACCGTCTCCAACTCGCCGTCGATGAAGGCGGGCTGGACGTTGACCTCGAAGACGACCCCGCCGTTCTCGATCGCGAGGTCGACCCCGGCGAAGGGCAGCCCCATCGACGCGGTGGCGGCGACGGACAGTTCGGCGAGGCGCCGCGGCAGGTCGGCCGGGGCGATGGGGACGGCCGTCGCCCCTTGGCAGGTGTTGCAGGGCGTGTCCGTCGCGGGCTGGATGTGCTCACGGGCATGGATGACGCGGCCGCCGAGCACGAACACACGGAACTGGTGCCGGTCGCCGTCGGCGGTGACGTTGCCGGCGTCGCGCGACAGCAGCCACGCGCTGCGCCGACGCGCGTAGTAGTCGGTGGCTTCGGCCAGTTGGGCCTCGGTGGTGACGTGGAAGGTGTCGCTGCCGCCGGTGCCGACGACCGGCCGGGCCCAGGTGTCCCGTCCGAGCCGCTCGAAAGCGGCGGCCGCCTCGCGTGCGCCCGGCCGCGACAGGACGACGGTGTCCATGTGGGCGACGCCGTCCCGCTCGAAGTGGGCGACCGTGCGGTCCTTCTCGGTGGCCGTACGCCACGCCGCGACGCCGGCGCCCAGCGTCACCGCGTGGTGGTGGGCGAGGAGGCGCTGGAAGGCGGCGAGGGCGCGGCGCCGGTGCGGCGGGATCTCGTACAGGACCACCACGTCAGGCACCACCTCCAGCCCCTGGTCGGGGACGTGCAGGCGTAAGCGGACGCCGTCGCGGTCCCGCACGCGGCCGGTGCCGCACGGGGCGAAGTGCCGGGCGTCGATGCGGTGGGGCGGGGCGCCCGTGAGCACTTCGACGGCCCGGGCGAGGTACTCCCGGCAGCCCTCTGGGGACGTGGGGTCGGCGATCAGGGCGACGCACGGTCCGGACACGGCTGCCTCCAGCGGCTCTCGACGCGCACTCGGCCCGCGCGCACGTCGCGGCGCGGACCCGGGTGGAGTTCAGGGCGGGATGGTGCCTGCCCAGCGGCAGGAGGCCACCGCACCCCGTGCGGCGCCGCGTCGGCCGCGCCCGCTGGTCGTCCCGGCGGTGGCGGGCCGGGGCGACGCCCGCCCGGGGGTGCTGGTGACCACGGGACGGGGCTGCGCCCTTTCCGCGCCCTTTCCGCGATCCGTGCCGCAGGGCCGAGGCCCTGCCTTGCCGTGCCGCAGAGCCTTGGGCCCACACTGTAAGCGCGGGCCGGACACCCTGCCAGGGCGCAGGCAGGCCCGGCTCCTGCTCCCGGCCCTGCGCCGCCTGCCCCGCCCGTGCGCCCTGTGCGTCGCGCCGTGCCCCGCCCCGGCCGGGCTCGGGCTACGGCTCCGACTCCGGCCCGTCACATCGGGAACGACAGCAGCCGCACCTCTCCCGGGGGCCACTCGGCCC
The DNA here is from genome assembly GCF_000414115.1 of Streptomyces aurantiacus JA 4570. Taxonomy (GTDB): domain Bacteria; phylum Actinomycetota; class Actinomycetes; order Streptomycetales; family Streptomycetaceae; genus Streptomyces; species Streptomyces aurantiacus_A. The sequence continues at coordinate 62,485 of NZ_AOPZ01000007.1, read as the reverse complement.
CGTCCACGAGCGGCGTGCGCATCGTCCGCAGCGGCATGACCACCGGGCCGCCCGCCTGCTCGACGCGGATGTCCTGTTCCAGCGTGCGCCAGCCGAGCCGCTCGTAGAGGGCGACGAGGGGCGGGCGGCAGAAGAGCAGCGCGTGCCGGGGGCCCAGCGTGCGCGCGTGGTCGAGCGCCGCCGTCAGGACGGTCCGGGCGAGGCCGCGGCCCCGCAGGTCGGCCGCGACGGCCACGCCGCCGACGCCGATCACCTCGGCCTCGGTGCCGCCGATCGACACCGGCACCCTCAACAGGCCCGCGTGGGCCACGAGTCGGCCCTCGGCCCTGACGCCGAAGTGAACTTCCTTGGGCAGCCACGTCAGACCGGCGTCGTCCACGCCGAAAGGGTCGGGTGCGTCGCCGAGTATCTCGACCAGATCGGCCGGTGTGTACGCGGTGAGCCGGACCGCGGCCAGAGGCATGGGCAGCGGCTCGGCCGTGAGTGTGGAGGTGGATGTGGGTGCGGGAAGATGATCAGCCATACCGGCATCATGCGCGGCGCCACACTCGCCTCACAAGGGCCGTCCCGAGCCTCAACTTGCCCCATTTATCCGGCATTCCCCATCCCGCACGCCCCATGAGGCAACGTACGAAACCCCACGAAGCAACCCTTGCGCGTCCCTCGTCATCCTCCAGGTCCGGGGGACCAAAGCAACTGGATGAACGGGAGAACGTCTTGATCCATGTCCCGCGCTCGGTGACCGCCGCCTCGGCGGTCCTCGCGCTGGCGGTGGGGGTGCCGGGCCTGGCGCACGCGCAGCCGTCCGCCGACCGAATACCGTCCGCGTCACCGAGAGACGCCCTGCCGTCGACATACCCCGCGTCACCGGGGGACCCCGCACCGCCCGGGGAAGCCGAGGGCCAACTCCCCAAGGGCTGGCGGATCGACGGGTCCGGCGCCGGGAAGCACCTGGTCTGGCGCGCCCCCGAGCCCGTACCCATGGGTGACGCGCGCGTCGAGTTCTACGCCGGCGACCGGCTCATCGGCGTCCCGAAGCCCACTGACGACCAGCGGACGTTCCGACTGCGCCTTGACGGCGCGAGCATCGGACAGGCCGCGGAGCTTCAGGCGCAGGCCGGTGGCCGCCGTCTGGACGAAGGCGCGAAGGACACGCCCGCGCCGCCGCGGGTCTCGCCGCCCGCCGAGTCCGCCGCTCCCCAGCCCGCGAACCGCGTCGACCCCGGCGTCCCGGGCAAGTACCGCACCGTCAGCGGTGAGTACACGCAGAAGTCGGTGCGCCTGCCCGGCTTCCCCAACCCCGTGGAGATGCGGGCCGCCGTGGTGGGCCCGGTCGACGCCCCGGGGAAGCGGCCCCTCGCGCTGTTCCTGCACGGCCGCCACTACACGTGCTTCAAGTCCGGCGGCGCCCAGGACGGCGGCTGGCCCTGCAAGTCCGGCATGAAGCCGGTGCCCAGCCACCGCGGCTATCTGCACGACCAGAAGCTCCTCGCCTCGCAGGGCTATGTGACGGTGTCGATCTCCGCCAACGGCATCAACGGCCAGGACGACGTCGCCCAGGACGGCGGCGCGCAGGCCCGTTCGTCGCTGGTGCGTCAGCACCTCGCCCGCTGGGCGGACTGGTCCGCGGGCCGCGGCGACGCGCCGAAGGCCGTGCGCGACACCGCCCCGGCCGATCTGTCCAAGGTGCTGCTCGTGGGCCACTCCCGGGGCGGCGAAGGCGTCAACCGCGCCGCGCTCGACAGCCTGACGCCGCCGCCGGCCGCCGAGGACGGCGCCCCGGGCCCGGCGCGCTGGAACATCCGCGGCACCGTCCTCATCGGCCCCACGATCTTCGGCCAGAACCCCGTTCCCGACGTGCCGTCGATGACGATCCTGCCGGGCTGCGACGGCGACGTGTCCGACCTCCAGGGCCAGATCTACGCCGACGGGACGCGCGGCGTCGGCCGGGGCACCGCCCTGCACAGCGCGGTCTATGTGGTGGGCGCCAACCACAACTTCTTCAACAGCGAGTGGACGCCGGGACAGGCGCAGGCCCCGGCCGACGACGACTTCCAGTCCGGCGAGCGCCCCGACCCGGTGTGCGCGCCGGGCAAGGACACCCGCCTGACCGCCAAGCAGCAGCAGACCGCGGGCTCCACGTACATCGCCGCGGCGGCACGGCTTTTCGTCGGCGGTGACGACCGGGTGCGCCCGCTCCTCGACGGCTCCGGCCGCCGCGCCCCCTCGGCGAAGCCCGCGCGCGTGCTGACCCACGCCGTCGGCGGCAACCGTACGCCCGCGTTCGTGCCGAGTTCCTCGCTCGCCGTGTCCGGCGGCCGGCTGTGCGCACAGGTGGACAGCAGGAACTCCCGTGCCTGTCTCCCCTCCAGCACGCGGGGTGCCTCGCCGCACTTCGCCGCCTGGGAGACCTCACCGGAGCCCGGCCGCCACGCGGTCGCCATGCGCTGGTCGCAGGCGGGTGCCGCGACGAAGGTACGTCCCGCGAAGGCCGTCTCCCTCGACGGCGCCGACGCGTTGGCGCTGCGCGTGATCGTGCCGCCCAACAGCACCGGAACGCGGCTCGACGTCGCCGTCTCCGACGCGTCGGGGAAGCGGGTGACGCTCGGCGAGGTCCGCGTCGACGGCCTGCCCGGCACCGAGGTGACCGCCTCCTACTGGGGGCGCGAGGTGCGTGTGCCGCTGTCGGCGGCCGCCCGCGCGGGGCTCGACCTCAAGAAGGTGACGTCCCTGGAGCTGACCCCGCGCAACCGGTCCGGGCGTGCCTGGCTGATGGACGCGTGGGGCTGGCGCCCCGGCACTCCGGACGCCGGAGCCGCCGAGCTGGCGCGGGTCGACATCGGCCGGCTCAAGGTCAAGGAAGGCGACTCCGGAGTCCGGAACTACCGCGTGCCGATCCGGGTCTCGGGGCAGGGCAGCGGCAAGGTCCGCCTGTTCGTGACGGACCCGAGGACGCACAAGACGACCCACAAGACGGTCACGGTGCGGCCGGGCGGCGAGCCCGTCGAGGTGCCGGTCACCGTGCGGGGCAACAAGCGCTACGGCGCCGACGTCTCGCACGACGTGCTGGCCAAGGCGGTCCGCGGCGCGGTGGTCGGTTCGTACCACGGAGGCGTGCAGGTGACCGAGGACGACCCGATGCCCAAGGTCACCGTGAAGCCGGTCGCGGACCGCGTCACGGAGGGGAAGGCCCTGAAGTGGCGCGTCACGCTGTCCGCCACGGCCGACGTGGACATCGAGACCGGCTTCGACATCCGGCGCGTGAGCGGCGGCAAGGAGCTGTCCACCAAGGACGTCGACAAGCGCTGGCTGAAGGACACCTTCGGGAGCTCGCCGAACCCGGCCCGCCGGCTGTCCAAGGTCTCGGAGATGCCGTACATCCCGGCGGGCATCGCCGCGGGCAAGCGGAGTGCCGAGGTGACCGTGCCCACGGTCAAGGACCGGGTGCGGGAGCCGAAGGAGTCCGTGCGGCTGCGCCTGGTCACCTACGACCAGGCGTGGGAGCCGCACCCGGGCCCGGAGGTCACGGGGACGGTGCGCGACCCGTCGTAGCCCGGATCGTGGCGCGGCCGCGCGCGGACTCCCAGTCCGCGGCGGCCGCGCCGCCGAGGAAGTGCACGTCGTACCGGTCCTGTTCGGGCAGGAGGCCCTCGAACGTGTCCAGGCCGTGCTGAATGCGGCCCAGGGCACGGAAGTAGCCGAACCGGTCGACACCCGGTGTCAGGACCGCCAGCAGATCGGCGGTCGCCCCGGGCGCCGCGCCGAACGCGTGCGGCATCCCGGGCGGGATGACGACGAGTCCGCCTCGCGCCACCGTCGTCATCCCGCTTCCCAGGAAGAACTCCACCACCCCGTCGAGCACGTAGAACAGCTCCGTCGACCTCGCGTGGTGGTGCGGCCTGGCCCCGTCGGCCCCCTCGCCGAGGGTGAGGCGGTTGGCGCCCAGGGCGCCGCCGGTGGCCGAGGCGTCGGCCAGCAGGTCGAAGCCGCCGCCGTGCGGCAGGGGGACGTGTTCGGCCGCGCCGGGCGGCACGATCAGGGCGGGGACGCCCGGGGTTGCCGGGGCCGTCATCTCGTTGTCTGTCTGCTGTCTGTCCACGGCTCCCATTCAAGGCCGGGAAGAAGACGCGAACCAGAAGCAGTTGTCCCCTGCAGAAATCACCGATCGCGATGAATCACGCGTCGGTGCCGCAGAAGGGACCCCGTGGAACTGCGCCAGCTCCAGTACTTCGCCGCCGTCGCCGAAGAGGGCGGCTTCAGCCGTGCCGCCGAGCGCCTCGGCATCGTGCAGTCGGCGGTGAGCCAGCAGGTCCGCCGCCTGGAGCGGGAACTCGGGGTCTCCCTGTTCGACCGGTCCACGCGGCACGTCCGGCTCTCCGGTGCCGGTGAGCGGCTGCTGCCCGAGGCGCACGCCGTGCTCGCGGCTGCGCGCCGCACCCGGGACGTCGCGTCCGCCCTCGCGTCCGGCACCGAGGGACTGCTCCGCCTGGGCACCGTCCAGGGGCCGGGCGACCGGACGTACCGCCTCCTCGCCACGCTGCGGCGTACGGCACCTCAACTCCGCGTACGCCTGCGGAGACTGCCCCTCACCGAGCGGCTCGCGGCGGTGCGTTCCGGTGAACTTGACGCGGCGCTGGTGCGGGCGGTGCGGAGGGCACCGGGGGTCGAACTGCTGCCGGTGTGGAGCGATCCGCTGTACGTGGCGCTGCCAGCGGAGCACCCGGTGGCCGCCGAGTCCGGCGACGGGCAGGAAACCACGTCCGGCCACGCACCGGCCACGGGAACCGCCTCGCCGCTGCGCCTCGAACAACTCGCCCGCCTGCCCCTGCGCCTCGCCCCGCGCGAGCACAACCCGCCCTTCCACGACCTCGTGACCGGCGCGCTGCGGGCGGCGACCGGAGCCGAACCGCTGCTCGGCCCGCCGTTCACCACCCTCCAGGAGACCCTCACCGGACTCGCCGAGCAGAGCGCCGACTCCCCGTCCTGGACGGTCTTCTACGAGGTCACGGGCCTGCCGACGGTCCCCCACGTGACCGTACGACGCCTCGCCGCCCCGGCCCTCACCACGTCACTGGCCACCCCACCGGGGCCGCCCGGCCCGCCGCTGCGGCAACTCCTCCAGGCCCTGCGCGAGACCGCGACCGCTACGCCTCGTGATGCTGCTGGTAGTGACCGCGCCAACGGGGGGTCGCCGCCCCCTCCATGACCGCCATCACGACGTCGTGGGCCAGGGAGTCCGTGACGGGCAGGTGCCCGAACAGCACCCGGTGGTACGTGGTGGCGCCGAGCATGTCCAGGAGCAGGTCGATGTCCGCGTCGGGCCGGATGTCGCCCCGCTCGATGCCCCGCCGCAGCGCCGCCTCGGTCGTGGCCCTGCGAGGGCGGAAGAGCGTCTCGGTGAAGACGCGGTCCAGCTCCGGATCGTCGGCCAGCTCGGCCACCAGCGCGGGCAGCGTACGGCGCCCCAGCGTGCCGCCGAACGCCTGGCTCAGGGTCTCGATGCCCAGGATGAGATCGCAGTGCGTGCACCCGGTGTCGGGGGTGGGCGCGGTGCCCATGCTCTCCGCGAGGGCCGAGATCACCAGGTGCTGCCGGGACGGCCAGCGGCGGCGGATGGCCGGCTTGGTCGTGCCGGCGCGGCGCGCGACGCCCTCCATCGTCAGGTGCGGATAACCCGCCTCCTCCAGGAGTTCCAGCGTCGCCTTCAGGATCGCCTCGTCGAGCCGCGCGTCTCGGGGACGTCCCGTCCGTCCCGTCGTGCGGGAGGAGTGGGTGGCGCTCGCTGCGAGGTCCGGGGTTGCCATGACGGCAAGTATAGGTAGCATCTTCTTTCGTTCCGTTCCGGATCGAAACGAAAGAAGTGATTCGCCTTGTCGTCCGACTTGCCGACCGACTTGCCGTCCGAGCGGGAATCGACCGCGCACGAAGCGGCCGCACCCATGTCCCCGCCCGCGTCCGGCACCCGCCCCGAAAGCGTCTTCGCCGCCCCATACACCGCGCTGACCTGGGGCATCGTGCTGTCCGTCGCGCTTGTCGCCTTCGAGTCGATGGGCGTCGCCACCGTGCTGCCGGAGATCGCGGGCCGGCTCGGCGGCCTCAACGCCTACGGCTGGGGGCTGTCCGCGCTGATGCTGGCCAACCTGATCGGCACCGTCGCCGCCGGCCGCGCCGCCGACCGCGGCGGCCCCGCCCGGCCGCTGGCCGCCGGCCTCGCGGTGTTCGCCGTCGGCTGCGCGGTCGCGGGCTCCGCGGCCAACTGGCCGCTCTTCCTGGCCGGGCGGTTCCTCCAGGGGCTCGGCGTGGGAGCCGTCATGGCGCTGGCCTACACGGCGATCTCGCTGGCCTATCCGCAGCGCCTGCGCGCGCGGATGTTCGCGCTCGTGTCGGGCGGCTGGACCGTCCCGTCACTGGTCGGCCCGACGATCGCGGCCGTGATCTCCGACCATGTCTCCTGGCGGGGCGTGTTCGTGCTCCTGCTGCCGCTGATCGCGGTCGCCGCCGTGCTCGCGCTGCCGCAGCTCCGACGCCTCGGGCAGCCGGGCGGCGCCGGGCACCCGAGTCCGGCCGCCTCCTCGGCTGCCGCTCCGGCCGCCGAGAAGGACCCGTGGTGGTCCACACCGGTCGCGCGGAGCGTCCTGCTCGCGACCGGCACCGGCATCCTCCTCGCGGGCCTGCAACTGCGCCAACTCGCCCTGCTGGTGCCGCTGGTCGCCGTGGGCGCCGGCACGGCGGTCGTCGCCCTGCGCCGGGTCACACCGGCGGGCACCCTCTCCGTGCGCCGCGGCGTTCCCGCGGGCGTCGTGCTCCGCTTCCTGCTCTGCGGGGCCTACTTCGGCAGCGAGGCGTTCCTGCCGCTCGGGCTGGTCCGGCTGCGCGAACTGAGCGCCACGGAGGCCGGGTTGGGGCTCTCCGCGGGGGCCATCACCTGGGTGCTCGGGGCGGCGTGGCAGGGCAGGGCGGACAGCCGGTGGAGCGGGCGCTCGCGTGCCGTGCCGATCGCGGCCGGGTTCGCGGCGCTGCTCGTGGGGATCGTCGTCATGGCACTCGGCGTCCTCGTCGACGCGGTGCCCGCGCTGACGGCGGTGGCGGGGTGGGCCATCGGGGGCGCGGGCATGGGCGTGGCCTTCAACGCCGCGACCACCGACGCCATGGAGCAGGCGCCGGCCGACCGGCAGGGCGAGGCCAGCGGTTCGATGCAGCTCGCGCAGACCCTCGCGGTCGCGGTCCTCAGCGGGCTCGGCGGCGCGGCCGTGTCCCTGTCCGCGGCCCACGGCGGCTCGGTGTCGGTCGCCCTGACGGCGACGTTCGCGCTCACCGCCGCGCTCACCGCCGCCGGAATCCTCGCGGCGCGACGCATCCGGCCCAACGCGGCTTGATTCAATGATTCAGGGGGCGTTACCAGAGGGGCACGCGAAACTGGAGCGTGCCTCTGTGCCGTTCCCGGGCTCCTGAGATCATGTGCCGACCGCCCGCAGCCGCAGCCGCACCGACCATCCCCAGAGGGAGCCCCGGCATGACCCCCACGCCTGCCAACCGCAAACAGCGAGACGACCGGGGCCTCACCCTGGGCGCGCCGACCGTGGCGGCGGCCGTGCTGACCGGGGTCATCGCCCTGTACATCGCCCTCGTCGCGTTCGGCAACATCACCGACTTCGGCACCAACCAGCAGTACGTACGGCACGTCCTGGCGATGGACACGACCTTCAAGGACGAGGACATCATGTGGCGCGCCATCGAGTCGCGCGCCCTCCAGGACACCGCGTACGTCGCCATCGTCGCCTGGGAGACAGTGGCCGCACTCGTCCTCGTCACCGCGACCGTCCTGTGGTGCGGCGCGCTGCGCAGCCGGGGCGGCGGCCACGCCCGCGCGCGGCGGCTCAGCACCGTGGGCCTGCTGATGCTCATGCTGCTGTTCGGCGGCGGCTTCATAGGCATCGGCGGCGAGTGGTTCGCCATGTGGCAGTCGAAGGACTGGAACGGCGTCGACGCCGCCACCCGCGTGTTCACCCTGTGCGGCATCGTGCTCCTGTTCATCCACCTGCCGTTCACGGGACGCGCCTCCGCCGCCCCCGCACCCGACGCGGTGCCGCCCCACGAGTAGACGTGCCATCCGTCACTGGCAAACGGCGACACACGGCAGCCGGGCCGGCGCACAGCCGGCCCCAGTGGCCCCCACTTGCCCCGCTGACCAGCGCGCAAGCGTCAACTCGCGCCGGGCTCGCGCGCCTTGCGGCGCCTCGGCGCGATCACGTGCCGCAGGTGTGCGGTAGCTGACAGTTCCGATTGTCAGAGCTATCCCCTAGGCTTGACCGCATGCCCTTAACCCCTCAACCCCATGGTTCCGTGCGGTCGTCATCCGAGCTGAACGAGCGGATACGAGGTCTCTGGCTGCGCGCCGGCGGCCGACTCTCCGTCGAGCAGCGCCGGGAGTACGAGCAGCTCGTGACCGAGTGGGCCGAGGCGGTTCGCGCGGAGATCGTGCAGGCCGCGTAAGCGGCGGGCGGGGGAACAGTCACAACGTCTTTGTGCGGGCCGCCGGTCGACCCCGAGGTCGGTCACTGCTCGTCGAGAAACTCGTCCACGCGCACGAGCGTGCCCCACACGCTCGTGCGCGCATGCCCTCCCGGCACATCAAGCCACCCCACGGCAACCGGAACGACGACTGTCGTACGGCCTCTTGGCTCCACCCTCCCGGTGCCCAAGACTGAGCCGATGACGCAGCGCGTGGAACTCGCCGCAGTGCTTGACCGGTTGGCCATCGACAGCCTCATCACCGACTACGCCATCGCCGTCGACGACGGCGACTGGGACGGATACCGCCAGTTGTTCGCACCCGACGGCCGCGCCGACTACCGGTCGGCGGGCGGCATCGAAGGAACCGGCGCGGAGGTCGCCGACTGGCTGGCCCAGATGTTGCGGATGTTCGCGATGCGCCAGCACCTCATCGTCAACCGCAGGATCCGCTTCGACGTCCGCGATCAGGACGTGGGCGACCTCGCGCGCGTACAGGCGGACTACGCCAACCCCATGCGGCTCGCGGACCGGCACCGGCCGGACGGGGCCGAAGGAACGGACGGGGCCGACGCCGCCGAGAGCGCCGCCGGGTCCGACGCCCCGGCCGACACCGCACCGGACTTCGAGTGCGGCGGCCGCTACGCGTTCACCGCCGTGCGCACGCGCAGCGGCTGGCAGCTGCGCCAAGTCGTCGTACAGGAAAAGTGGCGCAGACAGCACCGGCCCGCCCCGGCGACGCGAACCGGGCGCCCCCTGTCCTAGATCGTCGGGGGCGCGCACACTGGACCTACGGCGGTGTCGGAGCCGAGTCGGGCAGGGAGGCGCGCTGCATGGATGTGCTGGGCGGCAACCGGCGGCACCGGTGGGTGCCGTTCCGGACGGACGCGGGGGCCCGGCGCCGGGGGCCCGCCCTCGACAAACGCCGGTGGCGCGCGGCGCACACCGCGGCGCTCGCCTCACCGTGGCGGCGGGGCATCCTCGCCGCCCTGTGCGGCGCGCTGCCCGCCCTCGCGTTCCCGGCCCCGTCGTGGTGGTGGTTCGCGTACGTCGCGCTCGTGCCGTGGCTGGGTGCCGTGGCTGCTCCTCACCCGCTCGGCGCCGACGGGCCGCCGCGCGGCCCTCGACGGCTGGCTCGGCGGGCTCGGCTTCATGGTGGCCGTGCACCACTGGCTGCTGCCGAGCCTGCACGTCTTCACGCTCGTCATCGCCGCGCTGCTGGGCCTGCTGTGGGCGCCGTGGGGCTGGCTCGTACGCCATCTCCTGGGCGGCACGCCGTCGCCCGGGCGGGCGGGCGCCGCGCTGCTCGTGCTGCCGTCCGGCTGGCTGATGGTGGAACTGGTGCGGTCCTGGGAGGGCCTCGGCGGGCCCTGGGGGCTGCTCGGCTCCAGCCAGTGGCAGGTCGAACCCGCGCTGCGGCTCGCGTCGGTCGGCGGCGTATGGCTGGTCAGCGCCCTGGTGGTGGCCGTGAACACGGGCGTCGCCGCGCTCGTCGCCGACCGCGCAGCCCGCGCAGCCCGTGTACCGGCGCTCGCGGGCCTCCTCGCCGTGGCCGCCGCCACCTCCGCGGCCTGGACCTGGTCCCCGCGCCCCGACCCCGCCGGGCACGTCCGCGTGGCCGTCGTCCAGCCCGGCGTCATGAACGGCCTGGGCGCCGCCGACCAGCGGTTCGCCCGCGAGGAGCAGCTGACCCGGTCACTGGCGGGGCACGACCTGGACCTGGTGGTGTGGGGCGAGAGCAGCGTCGCCCACGACCTGGCCGACCGGCCCGACCTGGCCGAGCGCATCACCGCGCTGTCCCGGCGGATCGACGCCGACATCCTGGTGAACGTCGACGCGCGCCGCTCGGACCGGCCCGGCATCTTCAAGAGCACGGTGCTCGTGGGCCCGGAAGGACCTACGGGCGACCGCTACGACAAGATGCGCCTGGTCCCCTTCGGCGAGTACGTGCCGGCCCGCTCCCTGCTCGGCTGGGCGACGTCCGTCGGCAAGGCCGCGGGCGAGGACCGCAGGCGGGGCGAGCGGCCCGTCGTGATGGACGTCGGGCAGGGGCTGCGGGTGGGCCCGCTGGTGTGCTTCGAGTCGGCGTTCCCCGACATGAGCCGCCACCTCACCCGCGAGGGCGCGCAGGTGCTGCTCGCGCAGTCCGCCACGTCGTCGTTCCAGCGCAGTTGGGCGCCGGAGCAGCACGCGTCGCTCGCCGCGGTGCGGGCCGCCGAGACCGGCCGCCCCATGGTGCACGCCACGCTCACCGGCGTCTCGGCCGTCTACGGCCCGAGCGGCGAACGCGTCGGGAAGCCCCTCGGCACGTCCGCGTCCACCACAGCCGAGTACGAGGTTCCGCTGGCCACGGGCACCACTTTGTACGTGCGGTTCGGCGACTGGCCGGTGCACGCGGCGCTCGGCGTCCTCGCCCTGCTGTGCCTGGCGGAGGGCGCCCGGGCGTATCGCTTCAGGCGGCCTGCTCCTGAACAGCCCGCACCACCCGCTCGCACAGCTCATGGCTCTCCAGCGCATCCCGGGCACTGAGCACCTTGCCCGCGCGCACGGAGTCCAGGAAGGCGAGCACGACCTGCTCGATGCCGCGCTGCCGCGCCACCGGCACCCAGTCGCCGCGCCGCCGCACGCTGGGCTGTCCCTTGTGGTCGACGACCTCGGCGAGGTTGAGCACCTGCCGCTTGGTGTCCTGCCCGGAGACCTCGAGGACCTCCTCCGTGGACCCGCTCAGCCGGTTCATCACGCCGATCGCGGTGAATCCGTCGCCCGCGAGCTGCAGCACGACGTGTTCGAGCAGGCCCCTGTCCATCCGCCCGCGCACGGCCACGTGGTCGACCCGTCCCGGCACGAGGAACCGCAGCGTGTCCACGACGTGGATGAAGTCGTCCAGGATCATCGTGCGCGGGTCCTCCGGCAGGCCCACGCGGTTCTTCTGCATCAGGATCAGCTCGCGCGGGTGCTCCGCGCACTGGGCGTAGCCGGGCGCGTGGCGGCGGTTGAAGCCGACGGCGAGGCTGACACCGCGCTCCTCCGCCAGGGCCACGAGCCGCTCGGAATCCGCGAGTTCGTACGCGATCGGCTTGTCCACGTACGTCGCCACGCCCGCCTCCAGGAGGCGCGTGACGATCTCGGGGTGGACGGCGGTCGGCGCGTGCACGAAGGCGGCGTCGAGGCCCTGGGCGAGCAGCGAGTCCAGGTCGGTGTGGCGGCGGGCCCCGGGAACGTGATGGGCCGCCGCGACCCGCTCCAGGGTGGCCGGCGTGCGCGTCTGCAGGTGCAGTTCGACGCCGGGCTGCGTGGCGAGCACAGGGAGGTACGCCTTCCTCGCGATGTCTCCGAGTCCGATGCAGCCGACCTTCACCACTGTCTCCCTACCGTCGTGCGACGCGACGCTCCTGCGCCCCCGCGTCCGTTCCCGCAGCATACGGGGGCCCCGGCGGCTGCCAGTCGGCGATCGACGCGAACCCTCGCATGATCATGTTCGGGCCGAGCCGGTGGGCCGTGCTCATCAGGGTGTCGCGTACGGCCAGCAGCGCGCCGTTGGTGAGGTGGTTGAGGCGGGCGGTGCGGGCGGCCTGCCGCACGATGGCCGTGGTCCGCGGCAGCCGTACGGCGCTGTACGCGGCGAGGCCCGTGGCGAGGTCGCCGCGCGGGGGCACGTGGTGGGCGAGCACGACGGCGTCCTCGATGGCCTGGTTGCCGCCCTGGCCGAGCGTCGGCGCCATGGCGTGCGCGGCGTCGCCGAGGAGGGCCGTGCGGCCCCGGTGGTAGGCGGGCAGCGGCTCGATGAGGTGGCGCACGTCGTTGCGCAGGACGTCCTCGGGCCGGGCCGCGGCGATGATCTCGGGAATCGGGTCGTGCCAGCGCGCGAACCGGCGCTCCAGCTCGGCCTTCTCGCTGTCGGGCGCGCGGCCGCCCTCCGGGACGAGCGCGGTGGCGTACGCGTACACCCGGCCGTCCTTCAGCGGCTGGGTGCCCCAGACGCCGCCGCGGCCCCAGGTCTCGTGCGGCTCGAAGGGGCGCCCGGGCGCGGGCACGATGAGCCGCCAGGCGGTGAAGCCGGTGTACGCGGGCCCGGGGTGGGCGGGGAACAGGGCCGTCCGTACGGCGGAGTTGATGCCGTCGGCGCCGACGACGAGGTCGGCCTCGATGGCGCCGTCGCCGGTCGTGACGACGGCCTTGCGGCCGGGGCCGCCGCGATCGGTGAGGCGGGCGTCGACGCCGGTGCGCAGGCAGTCGGCGGGCAGGGCGCCGACGAGCAGGTCGATGAGCGTGGCGCGGTGCAGCAGCACCAGCGAGCCGCCGAACGCCCGTGCCGTCGCGGCGGCGCTGGTCCGCACGAGCCAGCGGCCGTCCTGCGCCCGCATCCCGCCCGCCCCCTGCCAGGCGGCGAGCTCGCGCACCCGGTCGCCGAGGCCCAGAACGTCAAGGGCGCGCTGGGAGTTGGGGGCGAGGCCGATGCCGGAGCCCACCGGCTCCAGGGTCCCGGCGCGCTCCAGGACGGTGACGCGCCAGCCGGACTGGTACAGGGCGATGGCCGCGGTGAGCCCGCCTATGCCGCCTCCTATGACGACGGCGTGGAGCTCGGGAGGATTCGCTGCTTCGGCCATGATCTCTCCTTGTCGCGCACGCTTGGCACGGGCACCAGCTCGGCAACTACAAATGTAGTGCCCGCGATACCGAACGTACTACATCCGTAGTGACGGCGGTAGGGTGGGCCTCATGCCTGTACGTGCCACGGGGTCAGCCCGCACCGAACTCATCGCCGACACCGCCCTGGCCCTGCTCGCCGAGCGCGGGATGCGGGGCCTCACCCACCGCGCGGTCGACGAGGCGGCGGGGCTGCCTCTGGGGTCGACCTCGAACCACGCCCGAACGCGGCAGGCCCTGTTGGAGACCGCGGTGCGCCGGCAGGCCGAGCGGGAGAACGACGTCCTCACCCCGAGGGAACTCCCCGGCCCGGCCGACGACCGTGACTCCCTGGTCACCGGCCTCGCCCTGGCCCTGCACCGCTTCCTGGCCGGCGACACCCACCGCGACCTGCTCCTGTCCCGCTACGAGCTGGCCCTGGAGGCCACCCGGCGCCCCGAGTTGCGGACGTACTACGACACGGCGGGCGCCCAGTTCCGTGAGCCGCTGACCGCGCTGATGGTTGCGGCGGGCTCCAAGGAGCCGGAGCGGCACACGCTGTCACTGGTGGCGTGGTGCGACGGCATGATGTTCTCGTGCGTCGCGGGCTCCTACCACGCGGCGACACCGACACTGGACGAACTGCGGGCCGGGGCGGCGGAGTTGCTGCGGGGGATGCTCGACGGGGACGCCCAGGAGTGAGGGCCCGCACCGGGGCGGTCGCGCCGCCAGGGGGCGCGCGTGATCCGGTGTCGCGCGCGCCGGTGTCACCCGTGCGGAGGACGCGGGTTGGTTCGCCGCCCCGGGGTGCGCCGGGGGCAGCAGAGTGGCGCGGGTGCAGCGATCGACGACGACAGCAGCGCTTCGGACGACCACCACCATGCTTCGGACGACCACCGTCACGCTTCGAGCGACCACCTCAGCGCTTCGAACGGCCACCGCACCGCTTCGAGCCGCCACGGCGGTGTTTCAGACGGCCACAGCGGTGCTCCTCGTGACCGTCGCCGTGCTGGCGCTCTCCGGATGCACCGGCGCCGAGCGGACGACTTGGCGGGGCGCGGCGGCCGACGGAAGGGAGGTCGACGGAAGCCCGGTCGACGGCAGGGCGGCCGCGGATCCGGCGATTCCCTCCCCCACGCCGTCAACCCGGCCGTCGCGGGCCGTGGAGGCTCCGGCCCATGACTCCCTGGAGCGCGTGGGCCCTCCAGGCGCGCCGTTCCCCACCGCGTCCCCGCCGACTGCCGCCCCGGACGCCCGCCGCTCGGCCCCGTCCGCCTCGCCCACCACCGAAGCCAGCCCCACGCGCACAAGCCCCGCCCGCCGCGAACGCCCGGACCGGCCGCGGCACGGCGACGGCCACCGGGGTCGCCACCATGGCCACAGCGACAAGTCGACATCCCCGCATGCCGCGCCTCCGCTCGCACACGCGCACACGCACACCGCGGTCGAGCTGTGCGCCCTGGGGAAGAGGCACGGAGGATGGAAGCCGGACAGCAGGGAGGCGGTCATCTGCGTGGAGGCGTACGGGCGTTGAGCCAGGGGCGGGCGCCACCGAGCCGACCTCCGGCGCCCGGCGGCCCGGCATCCGGCAACCCGCACTCGGCACCCGGCACCCGGCACCCGGCACCCGGCACCCGGCACCCGGCACCCCAGGCTCCCCCTACTCCTCCACAGCCCCCTCCCCCACCTGTGCCTCAAGCCGCTCCAGGGCCGCCCGGATGCCGTCCCCATAGCCGTCGTCGCCGAGCGCGCCCACCGCGCCGCGCGCCTGCCGCAGATGGCTGCGGGCAGCCTCCGGGCGGGAGAGCTTCACATAGTCCGCCGCCAGGTTCAGATGCAGCGAGGGATAGAAGCCGCGCACCGCGAGGGACTGGTGGTGGGCGCCGACGCGCTCGTCCGTCAGCTCGTGCGCCGCCGACAACGCCCTGAGGTCCCAGGCGAGTTCGTCGGCGGGGTCGGCCTGCGTGTCGGCCATGTAGTGCGCGAGGGTGCAGCGGTGCAGGGGGTCGCCCTCCTCGCCGATCTCCGACCAGAGCGCGAGGAAGCGTGTCTGCGCCTCCTCGCGGTCGCCCGCGTGCTGGAGCATGACCGCCTGCCCGATCCGGGTCATCATGGCGTCTTCGTCTTCCGCCGTCTGTTCCTGCTGCTCCGCCACCGCGTGGCCCTCCGCGTCCGCCATCGGATGTCAGTCGTCCGTCGGCCGTGGGGCTGCCGGAGGGCAGTCCCACCAACCGATGCCGACGCTAGCGGGCAGCACTGACAATCGCGGTCAGGCGCGGTGCGGAGCGGGGCGCTCCCGCCTGCTCAGCCCAGGTCGGGGATGCGCCAGTCGATGGCCTCGTGGCCCTGGGCCGCGACCGCCTCGTCGATCTGCGTGAAGGGGCGGGAGCCGAAGAACTTCCTCGCGGACAGCGGCGAGGGATGCGCCCCCTTGACCACGACGTGCCGCTCGGTGTCGATGAGGGGGAGCTTCTTCTGGGCGTAGTTGCCCCACAGGACGAAGACCGCGGGGTCGGGCCGCTCGGCCACCGCGCGGATCACCGCGTCCGTGAACTTCTCCCAGCCCTTGCCCTTGTGGGAGTTGGCCTCGCCGGAGCGGACCGTCAGGACCGCGTTCAAAAGCAGCACGCCCTGGCGGGCCCACGGCATCAGATAGCCGTTGTCCGGCACCGGGTGACCGAGCTCCTCCTTCATCTCCTTGTAGATGTTCCGCAGGGAGGGCGGGGTCTTCACCCCGGGGCGGACCGAGAAGCACAGGCCGTGGCCCTGGCCCTGGCCGTGATACGGGTCCTGGCCGAGGATGAGGACCTTCACCTGGTCGTACGGCGTCGCGTCCAGGGCGGCGAACACCTCCTCGCGCGGCGGGAAGACCGGCCCCTTCGCCCGCTCCTCCTCGACGAACTCGGTGAGCTCCTTGAAGTAGGGCTTCTGCAGTTCCTCGCCGAGGACTCCGCGCCAGGACGCGGGCAGCATGGCGATGTCGGTCACGTCAACAACCTCCGAGGTGCGTTCAGTTCTGCACCTCAGAACCTACCGGCGGCCACTGACAATCAGCGGGCCCCCCGGGAGCTACCAGCTGGTCTTGCGCCCCAGCTCCCACATCATCATGATCGCCGAGGGGTCGAGGGCCCGCTCCCCGCCGGAGATCTCCTCGCTCGACATGACGTACTGCTTGCCCTGCCACAGCGGCAGCAGCCGCACGTCGTCGAGGAGGATCCGCTGTGCCTGCCTGAACTGGTCGACGACGTTGCTCCGGTCGGCCTCGCGGCGGGAGCGCGGCAGCACCTCCTCGGTCAGCTCCGGGGACGGATACGGCAGGTTGTGGACGTTGCGCTCGCCCACGAAGGGCGCGATGAAGTTGTCCGCGTCCGGGAAGTCCGGGAACCAGCCGCGCCCGAAGACCGGGTACTCGCCGTTCTTGTACTCCTTGTCGAACCGCTGCCACGGCACGCCCTTGATGGTGATCCGGAACAGGCCCGAGTCCTCCAGCTGCCGCTTGATCTCCGCGAACTCCGGCGCGGTGGCCGAGCCGTAGCGGTCGGTGGTGTACCAGAGGGTGAGCGGTACGCGTTCGGTGATCCCGGCCGCCCTGAGGATTCGTTTCGCCTTGGCCGCGCTGGGGTTGCCGTACTCGTCGAAGAAGCCCGTGCCGTGCCCGGTGACCCCGCGCGGGACCATCGAGTACAGCGGCTCCACGGTGTCCTTGTAGACCTTGTGGGCTATGGCACCGCGGTCGATGACCTGGGCGAACGCCTTGCGCACCGCGGGCCGGCGCGCCCACGGGTCCTCGGGGTTGAACACCAGGTAGCGGATCTCGGCGCCGGCGCCCTCGACGAGCCGGATGCCGCTCTTCTTGTCGGGGCCCTGCTGCTCCACGATGTCCTGCGCCCCGAGGCCGCGGAAGGTGACGTCCAGTTCCTTGGCGCGCAGCTCGTCCACCATGGCGTCGGAGTCGCGGAAGTAGCGGATGGTCACGGCGTCGTTCTTGCGGTCGGCCGCGCCTTCGTAGTGGGTGTTCTTGACGAGCTCGGCCCGGTCCCCGGGGCGGTAGTCCTTGAGCGCGTACGGCCCGGAGCCACTGATCTCGTTGCCCTCGCGCACCTTGTCGGCCGGGTACTCGCTGGGGTCGACGATCGACATCGCGGGTGTCGCGAGCACGAACGGGAACGTGGCGTCCGGCTTGCGCAGCCGGAAGACGACGGTCCGGTCGCCCTTGGTCTCGACCGTCCGCAGCGCGCCGAGCAGCCCGGCGGGACCGCCCTTGACGTCGATGCGCCGCATCCGGTCGATGGAGAACTTCACCGCCCGCGCGTCCAGCGTGTCGCCGTCGGAGAACTTCAGGCCGTCGCGCAACGTACACGTGTAGACCATGCTGGAGCCGTCCGTGAACCTGCAGCGCTCCGCGGCGTCGGGCTGGGGCTGGGTGGCGCCCGAGGGGAAGCTCAGGAGCGTCTGGAAGACGTTCCGGTACAGCTCCCAGGAGCCGTCGTAGGCCGCGGCGGGATCGAGGGTGCTCGGCGCGCTCGTGGTGCCGACGGTGATGGCGTCCTCGCCGTCCGCGCCCTCGGAGGACAGCACACCGCATCCCGCGACCAGGGACAGGGACGCCAGCAGCGTGAACGGCCGCAGGCACCGCGGGTGAACTCTTCTGAACACGTGCACGCTCCTCGGTCCGCCGTGCCATGGATCGGCAGACCATACCGCAGTGCCCCGCCGTGCCAACTCGGCTCACCGGCGGGGCACTTCATGGGCGAGAACGTCACATACGTCCGCAACATCGACCCCTGCGAGGGTTCGTCAGGGCTCGTCAGGGTCTGTCCGGAGTCGGTCAGCCGACGCCCGCGTTGAGGAACATGCCGCCGTCGACCTGGAGCGTCTGACCGGTGATCCAGTCGGACTGCTCCGAGGTCAGGAACGCCGCCGCGCCCCCGATGTCGGACGGCACACCGAGCCGGCCGAGCGGGTAGGCCGCCGCGGCCTCCTCCTCGCGGCCCTCGTACAGCGTCTGCGCGAACTTGGTCTTGACCACCGCCGGAGCGATCGCGTTGACCCGCACCTTCGGCGCGAACTCGTGCGCGAGCTGCAGGGTCAGGTTGACCATGGCGGCCTTGCTCATGCCGTACGCCCCGATGAACGGCGAGGGCGCGACCCCGGCGATCGAGGCGATGTTGACGATGGCGCCGCCGTGCTCGCTCTGCCATGCCTTCCAGGTGAGCTGGGCGAAGCCGAGCGCGGAGACCACGTTCGTCTCGAAGACCTTGCGGGCGACGTTCAGGTCGAGGTCGGCCATCGGCCCGAACACCGGGTTCGTACCGGCGTTGTTGATCAGGAAGTCGACCCGTCCGAACGCCTCCATGGCGCGCTCCACGGCGACCGCCTGGTGCGCCTCGTCGTGGGCCTTGCCGGCGACGCCGATGACGCGGTCGGCGCCGAGCTTCTCCACGGCCTCCTTGAGCGCGTCCTCGTTGCGTCCGGTGATGCAGACGCGGTCGCCGCGGGCGACCAGGGCCTCCGCGATGCCATAGCCGATGCCACGGCTCGCGCCGGTGATGAGCGCCGCCTTGCCGCTGTCCTGCACTGCCATCTGTGCTGTCCTTTGCGCTGGTGCTGGTGGCTGGTTCGAGCGGGGGCGCTAGTTGAGCGGGCCGCCGGCGACGTACATGACCTGGCCGGACACGAAGCCCGCCGCGTCGCCGGCGAAGAAGGCGATGGCGTTGGCGATGTCCTCGGGCCTGCCGACGCGCTGCACCGGGATCTGGGTGGCGGCCGCGGCCTGGAAGTCCTCGAAGCCCATGCCGACGCGCTCGGCGGTGGCCTTGGTCATCTCGGTGACGATGAAGCCGGGGGCCACGGAGTTGGCGGTGATGCCGAACTTGCCGAGCTCCTTGGCGAGGGTCTTGGTGAAGCCCTGCATGCCTGCCTTGGCGGCCGCGTAGTTCACCTGGCCGCGGTTGCCGAGGGCGGAGGAGCTGGAGAGGTTCACGATGCGGCCGAAGCCCGCGTCCACCATGTGCGCCTGGCAGGCGCGGGACATCAGGAAGGCGCCGCGCAGGTGCACGTTCATGACCGTGTCCCAGTCGCTCGCGCTCATCTTGAACAGCAGGTTGTCGCGCAGCACGCCCGCGTTGTTCACCAGGATCGTCGGCGCGCCGAGCTCCGCCGCGACGCGGGTGACGGCGGCCTCGACCTGGGCCTCGTCGGACACGTCGCAGCCGATGGCGACGGCCTTGCCGCCGGCGGCGGTGATCTGCTCGACGGTGTCCTTGCAGGCGGCCTCGTCGAGGTCGAGCACGGCGACGGCGCGGCCCTCGGCGGCGAGCCGGACGGCGGTCGCCGCGCCGATGCCTCGCGCTGCTCCGGTCACGACCGCGACGCGCTGCTCAGTGGTGGACATGCTGGCTCTCCTCGCCCTTGGGATGCGGCTCTTGTGCGGTGCGGATCTTCTGGAGGTGCGGTTCCGGTCTTCCCGAAGGCTCGGTTCCGCGGCATGCCCCCTGGTGAGCGACCGCTTAGTACCTTCAGCAGACGAGACGCTAGAAGCCTTGGCACGCGGTGTCAACGGCAGCCCGGCGCACTGTGACTCATTACGTCACCCGGAGGCCCGGAAGCGCACTGAAGTCCGGTGCGGTACCGCGCCCCGTAAGGGGCGCGGGGCTGTATCGATATGCGGCTCCGCCGCGCGGGCGCGCCCAGCCCCCACCGGCCCGCAGGATCGACACCGCACATCCAGCGAAGCGCTAGCGCACCAGCAGCTCGACGAGGCGCTCGACCTCCGCCGCCGGGTCCGCGGTCAGGCCGGTGTGCACCGGGCCCGGCTGGACGACGGTGGAGCGCGGCGCGATCAGCCACCGGAAGCGCCGCCCCGCGTCGTCCCCCGCCGCCTGCCCGGCCGCGTCGCCGCCCGCGCACACGCCCTCGACGGCCCGCAGCGCCGCCCGCACGCCGGCCGCGTCGGCCGCCGGGTCCAGGGCCCGCAGCTTCGCCTCGTCCAGATGGGTGCGGGCGGCCACGAAGGACTTGGCGCGGCAGTAGAGCACGACGCCCGCGTTGAACT
Organism: Streptomyces aurantiacus JA 4570; assembly: GCF_000414115.1. GTDB lineage: Bacteria > Actinomycetota > Actinomycetes > Streptomycetales > Streptomycetaceae > Streptomyces > Streptomyces aurantiacus_A. Next base: position 42,294 of record NZ_AOPZ01000007.1, on the reverse strand, counting down.
GTTCGCCGCGCTCCACGCGCGGCACGACGCGCAGCAGCGCGTACTCGAAGACGTCCCGCGCGGGGGCCTGGCTCTGGGCGGCGTCCCGCGCGGAAGCCTCGTTCGTCTCGGTCATGTCGCTCACTTCGCGGCGCCTTCCAGGGTGATCCGTTCGTGGATGCTCTCCGCGCGCGGGAGCAGCGCGTCGGCGTACGCGCGCCGCACGGCGTCGGCGCTGTCGAAGCCCGCCTCGCCGGCCAGCCACGCGTCGGGGACGTCGGCCGTCACCTCGGCGAGCAGTTCCTTGGTGACCCGGGGGGCGAGCTCGGCGGCAGCGGCGGCGATGTCGGGGCCGTAGGGGGCGAGGACGTGGTCGGTGGCGTCGTACGGCCTGGCGGCCGCGGTCGGGGCCGTGGGCCAGTTGTGGTGCCAGATCATGCTCGCGCCGTGGTCGATGAGCCAGACGTCGCCGTGCCGGACCAGGAGGTTGGGGTTGCGCCAGGAGCGGTCCACGTTGTTGATCAGCGCGTCGAACCAGATGACGCGTCCGGCCTCCAGCGGGTCCACCACGAAGGCCAGCGGGTCGAAGCCGAGGGCGCCGGGCAGGTACTCCATGCCCAGGTTCAGTCCGCCGCTGGACTTCAGGAGCTGCTGCACCTCCTGGTCCGGCTCGCCCAGGCCGAGCACGGGGTCGAGCCGGATCCCGGTGAGCCCTGGCACGCGCAGGCCGAGGCGGCGCGCGAGCTGCCCGCAGATCACTTCGGCGACGAGCGTCTTGCGGCCCTGGCCCGCGCCGGTGAACTTCATGACGTACGTCGCGTACGTCCCCCGGCCGTCGTCCGTCTCGACGAGTCCGGGCAGCGATCCGCCCTCGCGCAGGGGCGTGACATAGCGGACGGCGGTGACTTCGGTGAGCATTGCCCCAGGTTACTGCGGGGGTCGGACACTCCGGCCCGCTCCCCCGGGACGCCGTCGGCGATCCGCCCGGACGCCGCGCGGCGGCCGCCCGCCCCTGCCGCACCACCTCCGTGGTGCCTACAGTCACCCCATGAACTCCCCTGATCTCCCGGCCCAGTTCGCCCGCACGCACCGCTTCGCGTTCGGCGTCCCGCGCGGCTTCACCGTGTCGCGGGACGGCGCCCGCGTGCTGTTCCTGCGCTCGGCGGCGGGCGACGACCCGGTCAGCAGGCTCTGGTTGTACGAAGGCAACACCGGCAACTCCAACGGCGCTGACGGCGCTGACGGCACCGAGAGGATGCTCGCGGACCCGCTGACGCTCGGCGGCACCGGCACCGGCACCAGCCCGCTGCCCGAGGCCGAACTCGTGCGCAGGGAACGCGCGCGGGAGGCATCCCAAGGGGTGGTGGCCTTCGCCGCCGACGACCACGCGCGCGTGGTCGCCTTCGCGCTGTCGGGCACCCTGTGGACGGTGCGGACGGACGGCGGCGCGCCGCGCCGGATCGACACGCCGGGGCCGGTGGTCGACCCGCGCCCGTCGCCCGACGGCTCGCTCGTCGCGTACGTCACCGGGGGCGCCCTGCGCGTGGTGGGCGCCGACGGCACGGGCGACCGGGCGCTCGCCGAGCCCGAGGGCGACGACGTCACGTACGGACTCGCGGATCATGTCGCCGCCGAATCCATGGGCAGGCACCGGGCGTTCTGGTGGTCGCCGGACGGCGACGCCCTGCTCGTCGCGCGCGTGAACACCGCGCGCGTGCGGCGCTGGTGGCTGTCGGACCCCTCCCGGCCGGACCGGCCTCCGCGTTCCGTGCCCTACCCGGCGGCGGGCACCGCCAACGCGGAGACGACGCTGCACATCCTGCGCACGGACGGCTCGCGCGTGGCCGTCCGCACGCCGGAGAAGGTGCCGGAGGAGTACCACCCCACGGACGGCGCGTGGACGGACACCACGCTGGAGTACGTCCTGCGGGCGCGCTGGGACGCGTACGGACCGCTGGTCACGCTCCAGACCCGCGACCAGCGCGCGGCGTACATCCTCGAAGTCGACCCGGAGAGCGGCGAGTCGCGGATGGTCGGCCACAAGCGGGAGAGCCCGTGGCTCGACCTCGTGCCGGGCACCCCGGTCCGGCTGGCCGGCGGCAAGCCCGTGCAGCACTGGCACGCCGACCGCGACACCGCGGGCCTGCGCGTGGGGAACGTACTGACTCCACCGGGGCTCCACGTGCGCGAGGTGCTGGCCACCGTGGGCGAGCGCGTGTGGTTCACCGCGTCGGACGAACCTACGGACGTCCACGTGTGGTCGCTCTCGGCGCTCGACGAGGACGGCGAACCGGGCAGCCCTCGTACCGGCGAACCGGAGCGCATCAGCGAGGGCCCGGGCGTGCACACCGCCGCCGTCGGCGGCGACACCGTGGTCCTCGACAGCAGGACGCCGGACGGGCACACGGTGACCGTGCTGCGCGCGGGGAAGCCGGACGGGCACATAGCCGTGCTCTCCGAAGAGCCCGTCGTGAAGCCCGCGCCACGTCATCTCACGCTCGGGGAGCGCGCGGTGCGCGGTGCGCTGTTCCTGCCGTCCTGGCACACCCCGGGGACCGGGAAGCTGCCGGTCCTGCTGTGTCCCTACTCGGGGCCGGGGATCCAGCTCGTGGTGCACGCGCGCGCGTGGTGGACGGTTGTCGCCCAGTGGTTCGCCGAGCAGGGCTTCGCGGTGCTGATCGCGGACGGGCGGGGCACGCCGGGGCGCGGCCGGGGCTGGGAACACGCGGTGTACGGCGATCAGTTGACGCCCGTCCTCGACGACCAGGTGAACGCGCTGCGGGCCGCGGCCGCGCTGCACCCGGATCTCGACCTGGGTCGGGTCGGCATCCGCGGCTGGTCGTTCGGCGGCTATCTGGCGGCGGGCGCGGTGCTGCGCCGGCCGGACGTCTTCCACGCGGCGGTGGCCGGGGCGGCGCCCTCGGACCTGCGCCTCTACGACACCCACTGGAAGGAGCGCTTCCTGGGGCACCCCGGCTTCCAGCCGGAGCACTACGACCGCTGCTCCCTGCTCGCCGACGCGCACCGCCTGGCGCGGCCGCTGATGCTGGTGCACGGCCTGGCCGACGACAACGTCCTGCCGGTGCACACGCTGCGGCTCTCGGCGGCGCTGCTCGCCGCGGGCCGCCCGCACACCGTCCTGCCGCTGCCCGGGGCGAGCCACCTGGTCGATCGGGAGGACGTTGCCGCCAATCTGCTGAATCTGGAGCTCGACTTCCTGCAAAAGTCCTTGAACGCCTGAACAACGCGGAACCGCCGTCCGTACCATCCGGCATGACTGCTTCCAGGGAAGACCCGAGCCCCACCCGCCGCACCGTCGTCACCGCGGTCGGCGCCGCGGGCCTGGCCGCCGCGCTCGCCGCCTGCGGCTCGGACGACGACAAGGACTCGGAGCCCGCCGGCGACGCCTCGGAGAAGGAGGAGGGCGGCGGTGCCGGCGGTGCCGTTCTCGCCAGGACGGCGGACATCCCGGTGGGCGGCGGCAAGATCTTCAAGGACGAGGGCGTGGTGGTCACGCAGCCGACGGAGGGTCAGTTCAAGGCGTTCTCGAATCGCTGCACGCACAAGCAGTGCCCCGTGACGAGCGTCGAGGGCGGCACCATCAACTGCCCCTGCCATGGCAGCAAGTTCGACATCACCGACGGCAGCGTGAAGCAGAATCCGGCGCCGAAGCCGCTGCCCGCGAAGGACATCACGGTCGACGGGGACTCCATCAAGCTGGCCTGACGTGCCGCCAAGCCGGCCTGACGCGCCACGCGCGCCGACCCGCGTTCTCTCCGGGCGCGACGGGCCCCGGGCCGCGCCGTGCCGGGCTCTCACCCGGCGCGGCGCGGCCTTTTCCACGCGCCCAGCACCTCTTCCGTCGTGGTGACGGTGGCGACCAGGGCGAGGGTGTTCCGGACCATCGCGGGGGTGTAGTCGGCGGGGACGCCCGCGATGGCGTCGGCGGGCACGACGGCGGTGTAGCCGAGGTTCACCGCGTCGAAGACCGCGTTCGGGATCGCCACGTTGGCCGAGACGCCCGTGACGATCAGGGTGCGGCAACCCACGTTGCGCAGCAGCGCGTCCACGTCGGTGCCCGCGATCGGCGACAGGCCGTGCAGACGGCGTACGACGAAGTCCTCCTCCGCGACCTCGATCGGTGGCGCGATCCGCACGGCCGTCGTGCCGGAGAGCTGCTGCACGGGAAGCCGTTCGGCGGCGCGGAAGAGCCGTGCGTTGCGGTTGGCGCCGCGTCCGTCGGGGCGCCGCTCGGCGACGGCGTGCAGGACCTGGACGCCGCCGAGGTGGGCCGCGGCGACCAGGCGGGCGACGTTGACGAGAGCCCCCGACGAGCGTGCCTCGTCGGCGAGTTCGGGCAGCGCGCTCTCCGTACCGACGACGCCCTGCTGGCACTCGACCGTCATCAGGACGGTGGTGGCGGGGTCGAGGATCTCCCTGAGCTGTTCGTACGACGGCATGGCTCTCCCTCACGGTGGGGGCGATCGCGGTGCGCGCGGAGGCTAACCGGCATTGCGTCGCGGCGGAAGACGCTCCATGCTCTTCTGACGCTTAGTCAGTTATGACGTCCGGTCAGTTTCCGTACGGGCAAGGGGAGGACGACGCATGGCCACCACACAGCGCCGCGGCCGCAGGATCATGATGACGCCGGGCGAGCTGGACACCTTTCTGGCCGCCGAGCGCACCTGCCGGGTCGCGACGGTGTCCGCCGACGGCGCCCCGCACGTCAGCGCGCTGTGGTTCGCGTGGGACGGCACGTCCCTGTGGTTGTACTCGGTCACGCGCAGCAAGCGCTGGGCCGAGCTGCGGCGCGACCCGCGGATCGCCGTGGTCGTGGACGCGGGCGAGCAGTACGGGGAGCTGCGCGGCGTGGAGCTGACCGGCACCGCGCGCTTCGTGGGCGAGGCGCCGCGCACCGGGGAGCCGTGCCCCGAACTCGACGCGCCGGAGCGGCTGTTCGCCCGCAAGATCTTCGGCCTGGAGGAGATGGTGCACGACGGCCGCCACGCGTGGCTGCGGCTCACTCCGGACGCGGTCGTCTCCTGGGATTTCCGCAAGCTGGGGCAGCCGCAGCCCCGGCCGTAGCTCCCACCCCGGCCGCAGCCGAGCGTCCGGGCGAGGTCACCCCAGCCCCGCCCCCGCCACCCGCAGCGCCTCCACCGCCGCCCTGATCGACGGGCGCCGGTCGGCGTCCGCCCGCCACAGCACGTACACATGCCGCCGCACCCGGTGCCGCACCGGCACCGTCCGCACGCCCGTCGGCATCGGGTCGCGGCCGAGACGGGGCGCCACGCACACCCCGAGCCCGGCCGCGACCAGCGCGAGCTGGGTGTGGTGCTCCTCCGCGCGGTGGGCGATGCGCGGCTCGAAGCCCTTGGCGCGCAGCGTGAACATCAGCCACTCGTGGCAGAACTCGCCCTCCGCCCACGTGATCCACTCGTCCTCCGCGAAGTCCTCCAGGTCCACCTCCGCGCGGTCGGCCATCGGGTGGGCCGTCGGCATCGCGACGTCCGCGGGGTCGTCGAGGAGGGGCGCCTTCATGAGTCCGTCGGGCACGGGCAGCGGCTTGTTGTACCAGTCGAGGACCACCGCCAGGTCCAGGTCGCCGCGCACGACGCCGTTGACGGCCTGCTGCGGCTCCAGCTCCGCGGCGCTCACCGACAGGCCCGGGTGCTGCGCGCGCAGGGTCGAGAGCGCGGCGGGCAGCAGGCCGCGCATCGCCGTGGGGAACGCGGAGATCCGCAGCTCGCCGACCGCCTTGCCGCGCTGCTGCTCCAGATCGGACTGGGCGAGCTCGACCTGGGAGAGGATGCGCGCGGCGTGGTCGGCGAGCAGCCGTCCGGCGTCGGTGAGGCGCACGCCCCGGCCGTTCTTCGCGAGCAGTTGCTGGCCCACCTCTCGCTCCAGCTTGGTCATCTGCTGGGAGACGGCGGACGTGGTCACGTGCAGCCCCGCCGCGGCGCCGCTCACCGAGCCGTGCCGGGCGAGGGCGTCGAGGGTCCGCAGGCGCTCCAAATTCAACATGTAAGCAATGCTACGCGCTACTGGGCACAGAAACTCGCTTGTACTAAGACGTTGGCTGATCCATGGTGGGCACCATGACCACCTCCGCCACCCCAGAGGCACTCCCCGAAGCACCGGTTTCCGCCGCGTCACAGGAACAGGCCGCCGCCGCTTCCGCAACACACCAGGAGACGCCGGGGAGCGCTCGCCGGAAGGTGGATTGGCGCGTTCGGTTCGCTTTCCTGTCCCTGGTCTGGGGCTTCAGCTTCCTGTTCATCAAGGTCGGCACCGAGGGGTACGCGCCCTTCCAGGTCACGCTGGGCCGCCTGCTGTTCGGCACGGTGGTGGTCGCGGTCGTGCTCGTCGTCAAGCGCGAGCGGCTGCCCCGCTCCCCGCGCACGTGGGCGCATCTTTCGGTGGCGGCCCTGCTGCTCAACGCGGCGCCCTTCTCGCTCTTCGCGTACGCGGAGCTGACGATCCCCTCGACGCTCGCCGGGATCTGCAACGCGACGTCGCCGCTGTGGGGCATGGCCCTGTCGCTGGTGGCCCTCTCCGAGGACCGGCCGACGCGTCGCCGGGTCGCCGGGCTCGGCCTCGGCTTCCTGGGCGTCCTCACGGTCCTCGGCGCCTGGCACGGCTTCAGCGGTGTGGACGCGCGGGGCACGGCGCTGGCCCTGCTCGCCTCGCTCTGCTACCCCATCGGCTGGATCTACGTACGCCGCACGCTGGCGGGCTCCGGCCACTCCAACATCGCCCTGACGGGCGCCCAGCTCCTCGTCGCCACGGTCGAACTGGCCGTGGTGACCCCGCTGTTCACGTCGATGCCGAGTCACTTCCCGATGGTGCCGCTGCTGGCCGTCGTCGCTCTGGGCGCGCTCGGCACCGGGCTCGCCTTCCTCGTGCAGTACGACATCGTCTCCGAGGTCGGCCCGACGACCGCGCAGATGGTCACGTACTTCACCCCGGTCATCGCGACCGCGGCCGGTGTCGCCGTGCTCGGCGAGTCGCTGGCCTGGACGACTCCGGTGGGCGCCGTGATCATCCTTGCCGGTGCCGCGCTGACCCAGTCCAGGCCGCGGGCCGCCCGCCGTCAGCCGTAGCGCCGGGCGGGTGCCGGCCCGACCGCCGCCGCCACCGCGTCCGCCATCGCGTCGATGTCGTCGCCGGACAGCGTGGAGACAGTGATCCGCATCCCCGGGGGCGCGCTCAGTCGATACCGCGCCCCCGGGGCGACCGCCCAGCCCGCGTGCAGCAGCCGCGCGACCGCGCCGGTCTCGTCCGGCACCGGCACCCACACGTTCATCCCGCTGCGGCCGCGGGCGGCGACGCCCCGCTCGGCGAGCGCCGCGATCAGCGCGTCGCGTCTGCGGCCGTACGCCGCCGCCACCTGCCGCGCGTCCACGGCGCCGCTCTCCCACAGGTGCAGCACGGCCCGCTGCAGCACCTTGCTGACCCAGCCGGGCCCGAACCTGATCCGGCCCTGCAGCCGGTCGACGGTCTCCGCGTCCCCGGTGAGCACGGCGAGCCGCAGGTCCGGGCCGTACGCCTTGGCGGTGGAGCGGACGAAGGCCCAGGTGTGCGTGACCCCCGCCAGCGTGTGCAGCGGCAGGTCGACGATGCCGTGGCCGTGGTCGTCCTCGACGACCAGCGTCTCCTTGTGCGCGGCAAGGACCTTCCGGACGGCACGCGCGCGTGCGGCGCCGACGGCCGCGCCGGTCGGGTTCTGGGCGCGGCTGGTGACGATCAGGGCGCGCGCGCCGGACCGCAGCGCCCGCTCCACGTCGTCGGGCAGCGGCCCGTCGTCGTCCAGGCGGACCGGGACCGGCCGCAGCCCGAGGCCGGACACGAGGTCGAGCAGACTGCCCCAGCCCGGGTCCTCGACGGCCACGGCGTCACCGACCTTGAGGCGCGCGGCGAGCACCCGCTCGATGGCGTCGAGCGCCCCGGAGGTGACGGCGAGGGGGCCGTCCGGCACCCCGTCCGCGTCCAGCGCGGCGCGCGCGGCGCGGCCGAGCTCCGGCACGACGGCGGCCTCCCCGTACAGGGTGGGTTCCTTGTCCGCCTGCGCCGCGGCCGTCGTGAAGGCGTCGGTGAGCGGGGGCAGCAGGGCCGTGTCCGGATTGCCGCTCGCCACGTCCCGCACGCCAGGGGGCACCTCGAGGCGGCTGTACTCACGGGCCGTGGTGGCCGGCTGGCTGCGCACGCGGCTGCCGCGCCGCCCGGCCGTCTCGATGACACCGCGCTCGCGCAGGGTGCGGTACGCCGCCGCGACCGTATTGGGATTGACGCCCAGGTGGATCGCCAACTCCCGCATGGGGGGCAGCGATTGGCCCGGCTCCAGGGTGCCCTGGCCCACCGCGCGTTCCACGCTGGTCGCGATCTCGGCTGCGCGCCGCCCTTCGATCGGATAGTCTCCTAGCACAAAGAACATTATGCACTAGTGCAATATTGAGGCAAGTCACAGACGCAAGCCGCAGCCGAGGCTCCCGCGGGACCATGTGCGGTCCACGGGAACCTCGTGCGACGAGGGAGAGGGAAAAGGCCATGGAGACGACGACGCAGCCGGCCACGCCGGACAGCGCTTCTTACGAACCGACCGACCGCACCGTCCCCACCCGGGCCCGCGAACGCGCCGCGTACGACCGGGCGCTGGTGCACGCGATCCTCGACGAGTCGTACGTCTGCCACCTCGGGTTCGTGCGCGACGGCGCCCCCATCGTGCTGCCCACGCTGTACGGCAGGGTCGGCGAGCGGCTCTACGTCCACGGCTCGACGGGTTCGCGGCCGCTGCGGATGGCGGGCGCGGCACCGGCCGAGGAGGCGGACCCGGGGCTTCCGGTGTGTCTGACGGTCACGCATGTCGACGGCCTCGTGCTGGCCCGCTCCGCCTTCCATCACTCCATCAACTACCGCTCCGTGATGGTGCACGGCATAGCGCGCCAGGTCACGGACCCCGAGGAGAAGCGCACCGCGCTGGACGCCCTCGTCGACCACGTCGTGCCGGGCCGCTCCACCGACTCGCGCCCCGCCAACGCCAAGGAGCTCGCCGCGACCGCCGTGCTCTACCTGGACCTGGACGAGGTGTCGGCCAAGATGCGCACGGGCGCGCCGAACGACGAGCCGGAGGACATGGAGCTGCCCTACTGGTCCGGGATCGTCCCGCTCCGCAAGGGCTACGACCCCGTCGTCCCGTCGGAGGACCTCGCCCCGGGCATCGAGGTCCCCGACTACCTCATCGAGGTGTGACGTGGCGATGCTCGTCCACCCCTGGGACGCGCCGGCGTCCGACGCCGCATGGCAGGCGTGGCTCGCCGACCACGACTTCGGGCAGCTGGCCGTGAACGGCCTGCCGGGCGAGCCGCCGCACATACAGCCGACGCATTTCGTGTACGACGCCGACGCCGGCCCACGCGGTCGCGTGCTGCTCCACCTGGCGCGCCCCAACCCGCTGTGGGCCGCGCTCGACGCGGACCCGGACGTCGTCCTGAGCGTCGTCGACGACTACGTCTTCGTGCCGGGGCCGTGGGGCGCCGCGGTGGACGCGCCGCCCGAGCACGGCGTGCCGACCAGCTTCTACGCCGCCGTCCAGCTCCGCTGCACCGCCCATGTCGTGGACGACCCCGCCGAGAAGGCCGCCCTCCTGAACCGCCAGGTCGGCCACTTCCAGCCGGACGGCGGCTCGGCGGCCACCGCCGTGGGAGAGGCGCCGTTCGGCAGGCTGCTGTCCGGCATCCGGGGCCTGTCCCTCGAAGTCGTGGACGTACAGGCGAAGTTCAAGTACGCCCACCACAAGCCGCTGGAGGTGCAGGACCGCATCGCGACAAACCTCAAGGAGCGCGGAGGGCCGCGCGACGAGGCCGCCCTCGCGCACCAGCTGCGTGGGCGCTTGACGGGGTAGCGGGCATGCCGGGCGGGCCGCCGCGAATCGGCCCGCCCCGCACGCGTCAGCCGGCCCCCGCTCCCCGCCGCGTCCTCGCGGCCTCCCGCGTCTCCGCCGCCGCGAGTCCCGTGACCGCCGAGAGCATCAGAAGCGTGCCCGCGACGGTCGCCGCGTTCAGCTTCTCGCCGAGCAGGGCGACGGCGATGACGGCCGCGCTCACCGGCTCAAGGAGCATGATCACGGAAACGGTCGCGGAGCGGACGGCCGCGGCCCCGGCGAAGTACAGCGCGTACGCGAGGGCCGTCGGCACGGCGGCGATGTAGACCAAGCAGCCCAGGACGCGGACGGGTTGGCCGGTGTGCGGCACGAGCCCTTCGGCGGCGGCGAGCGGCAGCAGGCACAGCGACACGACCGCGAAGGCCCACACCGTCGTCTCGGAGGCGTCCGCGCCGCCGTCGCGCCCCCACCACCGCGTCAGCAGCGTCATGGCGGCGTACCCGGCGGCCGACAGCAGCGCGAAGGCGACGCCCCACGGGCGGACGGCCGCGTCCCCGCCGCCCACGAACAGCACGCCGAGCCCGGCCAGCGCGCCGCCCACCGCGCAGACCCCGCCGAGCCCGAGCCTCTCCCCCAGGGCGATGCGGGCACCGAGCGCGATGAGGACGGGCCCCGCGCCGAGCGTGACGACGGTGCCGACGGCAAGCCCGGTGGCCTCGACGGCGGCGAAGTAGGCGGTCTGGAAGACGGCGAGGGTCAGGCCGGTGACGGTGATCCGCAGCACCCTGCTGCGGCGCGGCACGGGCACCGCCGCGCGTGCCGCGCGCTTCGGCCGCAGGAGCCGGGCGGCGAGCAGCAGCAGAAATCCTCCGGCGCAACGCCAGAAGGACAGGGCGACGGGGCCCATGTCGCCGGCCGCGAAGACCAGTGAGGCGGCGGCGCCGGCGGTGCCCCAGGCGGCACCGGCGATACCCAGATACACCAGGCCGCGCCCGACGGGCAGCCCGGACACGGCAGTTGACTCGGCGGGCGCGGCGGCCGCGCTCGACATGCTGGACACGCTGGACACGTGGAAATCTCCGCAGAAGTTCAGGAAGAAGACCGCGTCACGGGCGAGCGGGGCGTGCGGGCACACACGGACACCTTCACGGGTGTCACGAGTTGACGAGTGTCAGGAGTTCACGGGTGTGCGGGCACGCACCGGCGGACGGCCGGTGACGCCGGTCCTGGACTGGCGTCTGCGGGCAGCACCGTTCCGCCCGGCCGGTGGCCGGACATGATCCGTGAGAGGCCCGCGCTAGGCGGCGGGCGGCGGAAGAACGAGTGCGCGTGCGTGCATGATCGGCACCCTAGGCGGAGCTGCCGCTGGGCGACAACTCCTCTTCGGAATCTGAGACGCCCGCCCCCGCGGGTTCCGCCTTCGCGGCCGTCGCCGACTGGGCGATGAACGCGCCCACGAGCACGATCGCGCCCCCGGCGAGCTGCGGCGCCGAGAGCCGCTCACCGAGCATGACCCAGGCCAGCAGTGTCGCTATGACCGCCTCCAGGCACGCCACGACGCCCGCCACCTGCGGCGAGAGCCGCCGCACGGACACCACCCCGGTGACGTACGCGATCACGGTCGCGACCAGCACGATCCAGCCGAGCAGCGCCCAGGCGGGCACCGCCGAGCCGTCCATGTCCGCGCTGCCGGCCAGCACCTGCCAGTCCATGCCCCAGGGCCGCGCGATCACCGTGAGCACGACCGTGCCGACGAGCAGTCCGTACGCGATCACGCCGAGCGGGTCCGGCGCCTCCGCGCCCGCGTCGCTGCCCTGGTCGGACAGGACGAAGTAGCCGACCTGGCAACAGGCGGCGCCGAGCGCGAGCAGCAGGCCGACGGCGTCGAAGCTCAGTCCGGACCACACCTCGACGACGCAGGCGAGCCCGCCCACCGCGAGGACCACGCCGAACGCGGCGGCCCTGGTGACGGGCCTGCGCTGCACGAACCGCACCCAGCCGAGGACCAGCGCCGGCGCGAGGTACTCGATGAGGAGGGCGACGCCGACGGGGATGCGGGAGATCGAGGCGAAGTAGCAGGCTTGTACGCCGGCGACGGCGAGGAGGCCGAAGCCCGCGAGCAGCGCGGGCCTGCGCCGCACCAGCGCGCGGTGGCGCCAGGCGACCGGCAGCATCACCAGGGCGGCGCCCGCCACCCGCAGCCAGACGACGTGCAGCGGGTCGAGGCCCGCCTCGATCAGCGGCTTGGCCGCGACGCCCGAGCCGCCGAACGCGAACGCCGAGACCAGCGCGAGGCCCAGGCCGAATCCTCGGCCGCGCTCCGCGCCCTCCGCGCGCCCCGACAGGTTCGGCTGCGAAGTGCCCTGCGTTTTTCCCTGAGACGACTCGTTGGACCCGAACACCGGCACATGATGACAGCCGAAGTCATGAGCGTCACCCTTGATGACCACTGTCTCAGGGGGCGGACGCCCTCCCGGAGGCCCCGGACGCCCCGGACGCCCTCAGCGAGCCGACGTCCAGCCGGACTCGCACCCCGTCTCGCGCCCGGCGCCGCCATCGGCGCCCTCTGCGCCCTCGGTCCGCCGCAGCAGTTCCGCCACGTCGACGCCCGCGCTGCGCAGCACCTCGACGGCCCGGCACTCCGCGTCGGCGGCCAGGGCGGCGAGCAGGTCGACGCCGCCGGCCTGCGGCTCGCCGCGCAGCACGGCGCGGTCGATCGCGGCTTCCATGGCACCGGCGGCCGCGGGCGAGAGAACCGTTTCTTTGGCGGAGGCCACGAGCGGCACGGCTCCGGAGTCCTCGACCGTGCCCTGCCACTGAAGTCCGTATCCGATGCTGCGCTGGACGAGATAGCCGAGCAGCCGCGCGAGCTGCGGCCCCCCGTCGAAGACGGCCCGCACCCGCGGCTCGTGCTCGAGCAGCGAGTGCAGCAGATGCGCCGTGTCGACCTGCCGGTCGCCGTCACGCACGGCCCGCCGGCGCGCGCCCGACATCACCGAGGCCAGCTCCTCGCTCAGGCCGGCTTCGATGTCTGCTCGGGTAGGGCCGGGTTCGGCGCCCTGGGGGGTACGGCTTTGCACATCCCCCACCTCATCAACCTCTGGGGCCATCGGCATCGGCGGCGGGAAGCATTTCCGCGTCCGACACAGGTTGGGCACGCACGAGCGGGTTGTCCTCCTTACGGATGACATCTCACCGTTCCCGCAGGTGGGGCGCGCGCCGTCTTGCTTCGCGCCGGGTGCGCAACCGCTGCGCACCGGCGCTCGTCTGCCCTGACATGGAGCGCAGGTGCTGGATGGTCGACCTGCCGGCCATCGACGGCAGACAGTACGTGTACCGCGTGTACGCCCCCGCGGACGCACTGCTCGCCGACCTGTTCTGGGAAGCCTGGCACTGCCATGACGAGGGCCCGTTCCCGCGCGCCCTGGACCTCTTCGACGCAGCGGTGATACGGCGCGTGAGCTGAGGCGGGGCGACGTGAGGTGAGGCGGGCGACGTGAGCTGGTGGGCGGGACGCGAGCCCCGACGCCGGGAACCGAACCCCTACGCCCCCGTGCGCGCCCCCACCACCACGGTCGCGTACAGCTCCTCGTCGGTCACGACCCGGGGCACGAGCCCCGCGGCCGTCACCGCCGCGACCGCCGCCGGCACCTGGCGTTCGCTCGTCTCGAACAGCAGCCGGCCGCCCGGCGCCAGCCACCGCGGCGCGTCCGCCGTCACCCGCCGCAGCACGTCGAGCCCGTCCGAGCCCCCGTCGAGCGCCACCCGCGCCTCGTGCTCGCGGGCCTCGGCGGGCAGCAGCGCGACCTCGTCCGACGGAACGTACGGAACGTTCGCGAGCAGCACGTCGACGCGGCCGAGCAGCGTCTCGGGCAGCGCCGCGTACAGATCGCCCTCGTGCACCCGGCCCCCGGCGGCCCCGACATTGCGGCGCGCGCAGGCGACCGCGGCCGGGTCGACGTCGGCCGCGTGCAGCTCGACCCGGCCGAGCGAGGCGGCGAGGGCGGCGCCCAGCGCGCCCGACCCGCAGCACAGGTCGACGACCACGGCGCCGGGTCCGGCGAGCGAGGCGGCCTCGCGGACCAGGAACTCGGTGCGGCGGCGCGGCACGAAGACGCCCGGGTCCACGGTGACCCGCAGCCCCCCGAACTCCGCCCACCCGACGACGTGTTCCAGCGGCAGCCCGCTCGCGCGCCGCGCCACCATGGCGTCAAGCTCGTCCGGCCCCGCCGCGGCGGCGAGCAGCAGGTCCGCCTCGTCCTCGGCGAACACACAGCCCGCGGCGCGCAGCCGTTCGACGACGGCGGAGTGGACCGACAGGGTCATCAAGAGCCTTCCCACGCTCACGGCAAAGAAGCCAACCCTACCCGGCCGCACAGATCTGACGGCTCATCAGTATTGAATGTTCCGCATCCCACGGATACGTTCCGCGACACCGTGGCTGCGCGCCCGCCGCAGCACCCGACGAGAAGGGGTGGTCGCATTGGCCGAAGTCAGCGCGGAGGCACGCATCGAGGCACCGGCGGAGAAGGTCTGGGCGCGGCTCATCGACTTCTCCTCGTACGGGGAGTGGAACACCACGCACACCAGCTTCCCGAAGGGCGGCCCCGCGGCGCTCGAAGTGGGCGGTACCTTCACGGAGAACATGAAGCTCATGGGTTTCCCGGCCGAGGTCGCCTGGACGATCGTGGAACTGGAGCCCGCCCGTACGTTCGCCATCAAGGGCAAGGGCCCGATGGGCGTCGACGTCGGCACCCGCTACACGCTCGAACCCGACGGCGGCGCGACGACGATCCGCACGGACGGCGAGTTCACCGGCGCCGCGGTGTCGCTCATGGCGGGCAAGCTCAAGGACTCGGCGACGGCAGCCATGAAGGAGTCGCTCCGCAAGCTGGGCACCCTGGTGACCTGAGCGCCGGTTTCCGAACCCCCGTCGTCTGCCCGGGGGGGGGCAGGCGCCCGTACGGCAGCGAGGCGCCCCGCGCGTTTCGCGCGAGGCGCCTCAGCGGCGGTGCGGGCGGTGAGCCCGCACCACCTCAGTCCTCATCGGCGAGGATCAGATACAGCTTCTTGCGGGCGTCGTTGATGACCGTGAGCGCCTTCTCGCGCTGCTCCTTGGAGCCGGTCTTCCAGACCTGGCCGAACGCCTCCATCAGACCGAAGCCGGCCTGCCGGATCTCGGTCAGCGCCTCCCAGTCGACCCCGCGCCCGGCCTCTTCCCAGGGCGCGTCCGGACCCTCGTCCGCCGCTTCGCGGCCGGAGTCGGTGAGCGAGAAGAGCTTCTTGCCGCCCTCGCTCTCGCTGGTGATCAGGCCCTCGTCCTCCAGGAGCTGCAGGGTCGGGTAGACCGAGCCGGGGCTGGGCTTCCACGCCCCGCCGCTGCGCTCGGCGATCTCCTGGATCATCTCGTAGCCGTGCATCGGCCGGTCCTTCAGGAGGGCCAGGATCGACGCTCGTACGTCGCCGCGCCGCGCCCTGCCCCGGGGACCGCCCCGGCCACCGCGACCGCCGCCCCAAGGGCCGCCGCCGCCGAAGCCGGGCCCGAAGGGTCCGAACGCCGCGCGCCGCCCTTCGAAACCGCCCCGGCCCTCGGGACCGGGTCCGTACGGGCCGCGCCCGCGTCCGTGGCCGTGCCTGTGCTCGTGTTCAAAACCGTGGGAACGCATGTCGATCATCCCTTTCGTCTGCGCCTTCGTCGTTCCGTCGAGGAACTTTCGCGACCTCGGATCAGCCCTGAATGATCAGTCTTGATCAGTCGCGATGCTTCAACGATATATCGGAACTGTTCGGCTGACAAGCCCCGGGCCGACAGCGCGGATCTGACACCGCCGAGACCTTCAGCGAGACTGCGGGCACCCGGCCCCCGGCCCCGGCCCGCACACCGCTAGCGTCGGGCGCATGATCGTATGGCTCAACGGCACCCACGGCGCGGGCAAGACGACGACCAGCCCACTCGTGCAGCAACTGATCCCGGATTCACGGGTGTTCGACGCCGAGAAGGTCGGCGAGACGCTCATGGACATCACGCCCGGGCTGCCGGGAACGGACAACTTCCAGCACTGGCCGCCGTGGCGGCCGCTCGTCGTCGAGACCGCCCGCCGCGTACTCGACTACACCGGCGGCACCCTGGTGATGCCCATGACGGTCCTGGTCGAGCAGTACTGGCGCGAGATCAGCGCCGGCCTCGCCCAACACGCCATCCCGGTACGGCACTTCGTCCTCCACGCGGACCAGGACACCCTCCGCGGGCGTATCGAGGGCGACACTCTTCTTGGCCCCTCCCCCTTCCGCCTCCGCTACCTCGAGCCCTACGCCGAGGCGGCCCGCACGTGGCTGCACGCCGAGGCCGAGGTCGTCGACACCACGCACCTCACGCCCGCCCAGGCCGCTCTGCGCATCGCGGAGGCCGTCGAGGGCTGAGAGCCCGTCAGCTCGGCGGCACGGCGTCGAGCCGCGCCAGCTCCGCCGGGCTCAGCTCGAGTCCGGCGGCCCGGGCCGAGTCCTGGATGGATGCCGGGCGGCTCGCTCCCGGCACCGGGATCATTGCCGGGGAGCGGGTGAGCAGCCATGCCAGGGCGATCTGCTGCGGGCTGACGCCGCGCTCGGCCGCGACGCGGTGGAAGGCGGTGCCCGCGGAGGTCGGGCCCGAGGGTCCGTCGAGGGAACTGCGGGCGATGCCGCCCAGCGGGCTCCAGGGCAGGAAGGCCAGGCCCAGCTCCGTACTCAGCCGCAGTTCGGGCTCGCTGCCGCGCACGGCGGGTGAGTACTGGTTCTGGACGGAGACGAGCCCGTCGCCGAGGATCGCGTGCGCCTCACGGATCCGGGCGGTGTCGACGTTGGAGATCCCGGCGGCGCGGATCGTGCCGGCGTCGAGCAGTTCGCGCAGCGCGCCGACGGAGTCGGCCCAGGGCACGGCCGGGTCCGGCTTGTGCAGTTGGTAGAGGCCGATGGCCTCGACGCCCAGTCGCTTCCGGGACGCCTCGGCCGCCCGCTTGAGGTGTGCGGGGGTGCCGGTGACCGTCCAGCTGCCGTCGCCGGGCCGTCCGCGGCCGCCCTTGGTGGCGACGAGGACGCCGGAGGTGTCGCCGCCGTAGCGGGCGAGGGCGCGGGCGACGAGGAGTTCGTTGTGACCCCTCTCGCCGGCGTGCCAGTGGTAGCTGTCGGCGGTGTCGATGAGCGTGACGCCCGCGTCGAGGGCGGCGTGGACGGTGGCGACGGCCCGCTCCTCGTCCGGTCGTCCCTCGATGGACAGCGGCATGGCGCCCAGGCCGACGGCGCTGACGGTGGTGTTCCCGATGGTGCGGTACTGCATGGCGGGGCAGCTCCTCAGGCGGCTTGGGCGGTGGAGGCGTCGAGGGCTTCGGCGACGGCGCCGGGCAGCCAGTCGGTGGTGCGGGAGAAGGCGAAGCCCAGGTCCTTCGCGCGGGCGTTGCTCATGGCGTAGTGCCGGTCGAAGGAGAAGGGCGAGGCCGCTTCTCCCGCGGCGACGGTCCGGTACACGGGTTCCCGGCCGGTCCGCGCCGCGATGACGGCGACCAGACCGCGTACGTCGAGCAGTTCGTCGGAGCACGCGTTCAGGGGCCCGGTGAATTCGGTGGCCACGGCCGCCCACAGCAGCAGGTCCGCCAGCTCTTCGTGGTGGATGAACACTGTGGGCAGTGCCCCGGCGTGCACGGCGATCTCCGCGCCCCGGCCGATGCGCCCGGTGTAGTGCGCCAGGCGGCCGGTGAACTCCCGCGCGCCGCCGCCGAGTACATGGGCGCTGCGCACGGAGGCGAAGGCGAACCCGCCCTCCCGGGTGAGGACGGCCTCCGCCTGGCGCTTGCCCTCGGCGTAGTGGGATTCCAGGTACGTCGCGTCGTGCCAGGGCAGGTCCATCCGGACCAGCCAGGCGGCGGGGTCCACGACGTCTTCCGGCACGGGGGTGCCGTGCGGGACGGCGGGCAGCGCGGCGGTCGCCGGGTCGTACACCTCGATCGTGGACGTCATGACGTACCGAGCCGTGCGGGCGCGGAAGGCGCGGGCGGCGATTGCGGCCTGCACGGGGGTGTAGCAGACCTGGTCGACGACCGCGTCGAAGGTGCGGGAGCCGAGGGCGGCGGTCAGGGCGGTCTCGTCGTCGCGGTCGGCGACGAGGTGCTCGACACCGGGCGGTGGCGGGGTGGAGCCGCGGTTGATCACCGTGACCTGGTGCCCGGCGGCCAACAGGCGCTGGACCAGGAGCTTTCCGACATACCGGCTGCCGCCGATGACGCAGATTCTTTGCATGCCCCCATCCTGGGGATCTAACGTCACCAGCAGAAGTGCACACTTACTGGCTGGGTATTAAGGAATACTGTTGATCGATGTGCAGCGCCTTCGCGTCCTGCGGGCAGTCGCGGAGCACGGCAGCTTCAACCAGGCGGCAGCGGCCCTCCACCTCACACCCTCGGCCGTCTCCCAGCACGTGGCAGCCCTGGAGCGCAGCCTCGGCGCCCAGGTCGTGGCGCGCAGCACACGCGGGGTCGCCCTCACCCAGGCCGGCCGGATCATGGTCCAGGCAGCCGAGTCGGTCACAGCGGAGCTCGCGCACGCACAACAGCAGGTCGACCAGCTCAGCACGGGCCGCTCGCAGCTCACCATCGCCACGTTCACCAGCGGCGGCAGGCTTCTGCTGCCCGGCGCCCTCGCCCGGCTGACGGCAGCCCATCCCGACACGGTGCTCCACGTCAGGGAGGGCGAGCCCGAAGTCAGCCTGCCTCTGGTCCGCCAGGGCGCGGTGGACCTCGCCCTCGCCTACCACTTCGACGGCCCGCTGCCCGGAAACGTGAGCCAGAACTCCGGCATGGAGTGGACCCCGCTCCTGGAAGACCCCTTGCACGTCGTGCTGCCCGAGGGCCATCGCCTGGCCGACCGCGCCGCGCTCGACATCGCCGAGCTGGCAGCCGAACCCTGGGTGCTCGGCTGCCACAAGACAGAGGCGTACCTGCTGCGCTACGCCGGGCGCGCCGGGTTCGATCCGCAGCTGCGCGGCACGACGACCGACTACTTCTTCGCGTGCTCGCTCGTCGCCGCGGGCATGGGGATCTCCCTGATCCCCTCCATCGCGCTGGCCCCGGAGGTGCCGGGCGTACGCACCGTCCCGGTCGAGGAGCCGGGTCCGACTCGGCACATCGGCATCGCCACGATCAGCCGCCGCCGCGACCACCCCCAGCTCGCGACCCTGATCAACGCCCTCCAGGAGCAGGCGTCAGCGGCGGGAAACCCACGGCGACGGACGGCGGCAGGCGGGCCGGACGCCTAGACCAGCGCGGCCCCGTCGGCCTTGAACGGGCCGCCGTGGCCAGGGACGATCAGGTCGGCGGCGGCCAGCACGCGACGCCGGGAGGCGCGCAGGACCTCGCGGTCCGGGGCCACGGGGTCGTCCGCCGGTCCGTCCGCGTGCCACCACAGGTCGCCCGCGAACGCCACCACGCCCGAGTCCGTGCCCGCCAGCAGCGTGATGTCCTCGGAGCTGTGCCCCGGGGTGCGGATCAGCCGTAGCGACGAGGTGAGTTCGTAGCCCTCCGCGTCCCGGTTCCGCCACTGGTCGCCCAGGTATTCCACCTTGTGGTCATGCACCCGGGCCCGTCCGAACAGGCCCACGTTCATGGTGTTGTCGGGGTGGTGGTGGCTGAGCACCACGTCGGTGATGTCGTCGGGCCCGAGCCCCAGTTCCGCGAGCGGGCCGAGGATGTGGTCGCGGGAGGCCACCATGCCCGGGTCGAAGATCATGTGGCGGCCGGCATCGGACACGTAGGAGACGGTGGCGGCGACCCCGGGGCCGGTGGAGCCGACGTAACCGGTGGTCAGGATCGTGTACTTGGCGCTGCGGCCGAGCGGTGCGTCTGTCATGCCCTCAGCTTTCCGGGTCGGCCGGGCGATCACGAGTGGCACTGATGCCACTGATCGCAGGTTTCGTGCCACACTCATGCCACACTGCCCTCGTGCCGCCCTTCCTGAACGTCGCCGCGTACGTCCCGCCCGGAGCCGGCATGCTCGCCGTCGGCGTCGTCACCGAGGTGTTCGCCCAGCACGGAGTGGGGTTGCCCGACTTCGACTTCGCCCTGTGCACCGACCGGCCCGGACCGGTCCCGTGCGGCCTGGATCGGCTGGCCTCCGCCGATCTGCTGATCGCCCTGCCAGGGACGGATTTCCGTACTCCGCCTGCTCCCGCCGTACTCGACGCGTTGACGGCCGCACACGAGCGGGGCTCGCTGGTCGCGGCCCACTGTGTCGGAACGTTCGCACTCGCCGCCGCCGGACTGCTCGACGGCCGCCGGGCGACCACCCACTGGCGGTTCGCCGAACTGCTGGCCCGCCGGCACCCTGCCGTCGCCGTCGAACCGGACGCCCTCTACATCGACGAAGGACGCGTCATCACGGGCGCGGGAGCCGCCGCGGGCTTCGACATGTGTCTCCACCTGCTCCGGCGGGAGTACGGCGCCGCGATGGCCAACGGCGTCGCCCGCGACATGGTGCTGCCCGCCCACCGCGACGGCGGACAGGCCCAGTACCTGGCGGCCCCGGTCCCCGAGGACCACCAGGACGAGCGCCTCGCCGAGGTGCTCGCCTGGGCCCGCGAGCACCTGCACGAACCGCTCCCCGTCGCGGAACTGGCCCGGCGCGCCATGATGAGCAAACGCTCCTTCGCCCGCCGCTTCACCGCCGCGACCGGCACCACCCCGCACGCCTGGCTCCGCGGCCTGCGGCTGAGCCGCGCCGAGGAGCTCCTGGAGACCACGGACCTGCCGGTCGAGGAGATCGCCCGCCGGGTCGGCTACGGGAGCGCCGCGGTACTGCGCGAACAGTTCGTGCGCCGCCGGGGAGTGCCGCCCCGCTCCTACCGCCGCTCCTTCACCAACGCGCCGTAGCGCCCATGCCCAGCACGCAGCGACAGCCGCGTACACACCATGGCCAAATGCGGACCTCGACCCACCAGACAAGTCCAGTCGATCCCAATTGGCCTTGGCAGCCAGGCATCGTGGCTCCCTAACGTCTCCCCCATGACCACACACCCGCGGACGCGACTCCGCATCGTCGACGCCTTCGCCGAGCGCCCCTTCACCGGCAATCCGGCCGGTGTCGTGCTTCTCGACGCCTTCCCGGACGACACCTGGCTCCAGCACGTGGCCACGGAGGTCAACCACGCCGAGACCGCCTTCGCCCACCCGCTGCCCGCCGGCGGCGACGCGGACTGGGCGCTGCGCTGGTTCACGCCCGCCACCGAGGTCGACCTGTGCGGCCACGCCACGCTGGCCACCGCGCACGTCCTGCACACCACCGGCGCCGCCGCCGGCCCCGTGCGCTTCGCCACCCGCGCCGGAGTGCTCGTCGCCACGGCCCACGACAACGGCGACCTCACCCTCGACTTCCCGACCGCCCCGCTCACCCCGGCCGAACTCCCGGCCGGCGCGGTCGAGGCCCTCGGCGCCCAGCCGCTCTCCGCCCACGACACGGGCCCGCACCTGGGCGACCTGCTGGTCGAGCTGCCCGACGAGAAGACGGTGCGCGCGCTCACGCCGGACCACCGGGCGCTCGCCCAGCACTCCGAGCGCGGCGTCATCGCGACCGCGCTCGCCGAAGACCCCAGCCGGGGCTACGACTTCGTCTCGCGCGGCTTCTTCCCGGGCGTCGGCATCGACGAGGACCCCGTGACCGGCAGCGCGCACACCGCGCTCGCCCCGTTCTGGACCGAGCGTCTCGGCCGCACCGACCTGACCGGCCTGCAGGCATCGCCCCGCTCCGGCCTCGTCCGCACGGACCTCCGCGGCGACCGCACCCTCCTGACCGGACGAGCCGTCACCGTCATCGAGGGCGACCTGCTGGCCTGACGGCGGCCGCACACGCTCGCGGGCGTCACGCCGTCGGCAGCCACCCCACCTTGCCCGCGAGCAGCGCGTAACCCACGAACGCCCCGATGTCCAACAGGGAATGGGCCACCACCAGCGGCCCGACCCGCCCCCACCGCCGGTACAGGAGCACGAAGACGACCCCCATCGCCATGTTGCCGACGAACCCGCCGACGCCCTGGTACAGGTGGTACGAGCCGCGCAGCACCGAACTCCCGGCCAGCGCCGCCATCGGCGTCCACCCCAACTGGTCCAGCCTGCGCAGCAGATAGCCGACGACGATCACCTCCTCGAGCACGGAGTTCTGCAGCGCGGAGAGCACGAGGACGGGGTACTTCCACCACACGTCGGGCAGGTCCTCCGGCACCACCGTGAGGTTGAAGCCGAGCCCGCGCGCCGCCAGATAGAAGGCGATACCGGTGGAGCCGATGCCCGCGGCCACCACCGCCCCCCGGCCGAGGTCCGGCCAGGGGCGGCTCCGGTCGAAGCCGATGGCCCGCAGCCCCGTACCCTCGCGCAGCAGGAAGTGCGCGACCAGCGCCACCGGCACCAGGGCGGTCGAGATACCGAACAGCTGCCACGCGAGATCGAGCCAGGGACGCCCCGGCGCGGCGGAGGAGTTGAGGGTCGCCGCCTGATCCTTCAGACCGCCCGGCCTGGTGACCGAGCCGATGAAGCTGATCAGCGCGGACACTCCGCTCGCGCCCAGCGAGAGCGCCAGGACGAGCAGTGTCTCGTCCCGCAAGAATCGTCGTGAGAGCCCCTCCTCAGGAAAAGAACCGGCCATTGGCCCCGGCTCCGCTTGCACTCCTGCCTCCAGTTGAGTAATCCCGCCTCATCCCCGTCCCCGTGCCGCTAGGGTCTCGAAAGAACTTACGAACCACGTGCGCGACAGGCCGAGGGGGACGGACGCCGACCGTGGCGGACCGGCCCCGGGAGGGGCAGCACCGCCATGGGACGTCACAGCTTGCCTGATGGGCACCGGACGGGAGCAGCCGACCCGCGACCACGCGGGCGCGGCCGCTCCGTCGCCCTCGCCACGGCGCTCGTGCTGAGCGTCGCGGCGGGCACGGCGGTCGCCGCCCGCGCCGGATTCCTGCCCTTCGGCGACGACTGCCGCGACGACGCGGTGCGCCTGGACGTCGTCGCCGCGCCCGCCGTGGCCCCCGCCCTGCGCGACGCCGCCGACCACGTACGCGAGAAGGACGTCACCTCCGACGGCCACTGCATGGACATCCGCGTCACCGCCCGGGAGCCGTACAAGGTCGCCGACGAGCTCCGCCTGGACGGCGCGAAACCGGCGTACGACGTGTGGGTGCCCGACTCCGGCCTGTGGGTGCAGCGCGCCGGGCTCGGCGGCGGCCGGACGGAGGTGTCGCCCGCGGGCAACATCGCCTCGTCGCCGATCGGCGTGGGCATGGTGAAGTCCGCCGCCGAGTCGCTGGGCTGGCCCCGGAAGACGTACACCTGGGCCGAGCTGGCGGGCGCGGCGACCGGCGGCGACAAGCTGCGCCTGGGCGCGGCCGACCCGGCGCGCAGCGCGAGCGGTCTGCTCGCCCTGACCAAACTCGGGGCCTCGGCGCGCGCGTCCGGCTCCAAAGATGCAGACACCCGGGCCGCCGCCACGGCCAAGGCGCTGTCGTCCCGCACGTCCGACAGCGACAGCCGGCTCCTGGACACACTGGCCCGCGACGCGTCCGGCACCGAGAGCGGCAACCCGCGCCGCAACCAGGCGCTGATCCTCTCCGAGCAGGCGTCGTTCGCGCACAACGCGGCGGAGGACGAGAAGCACGCCCTCGACCTCTTCTACCCCAAGGACGGCTCACCGGTCCTGGACTACCCGTACACGCTGATCCGCGAGAACGACCTCTCCACCGACCAGAGCCGGGCCGCGCTGCGGTTCATGACGCTGTTCAGCGACGACGCGGGGCGGCGCATCCTGCGGGAGCACGGCTTCCGTACGGACGGGTCGAAGCCGTCGGCGGCGCTCGTCACGGCGGCGGGCGGCCGCACCCCGCAGCCGTACACGCAGGAGCCGGGCGACACCCCCTCCGACAAGGAGGTGCAGGAGACCCTCGGCATGTGGACGATCACGGTGCAGAGCGCCCGGTTCATCACGGTCGTCGACGCGTCGGACTCCATGCGGCAGCTCGTGCCGGGGCGCGGCGAGTCCCGCATGGACGTCACGAAGTCCGCCCTGCTGCAGGCGCTCTCGGGCTTCACGGACGAGGACGAGATCGGCCTGTGGGAGTTCGCCACCCGCCTGGACGGCGCGCGCGACTACCGCGAGCTGGTGCCCACCGGCCGCCTCGGCGACCGCAGAGGCGACGGCACCCAGCGCGACCGGCTCACCCGGGCATTCGGCGCCCTGCGGCCCGTGCCGGGCGGGGCCACGGGTCTGTACGACACCACGCTGGCCGCGTACGAGAAGGCCCGCAAGGGCTATGTGAACGGCAGGTTCAACACCCTCGTCCTGCTCACCGACGGCGTGAACCAGGACCCGGGCAGCATCACGCGCACCGAACTCGTCTCCCGCCTGCGCGCCCTCGCCGACCCCGAGAAGCCGCTGCCGATCATCGCGATCGCGGTCGGCCCGGACGCCGACGAGCGGGAGGTCGACCAGATGGCCCGCGCCACGGGCGGCTCCGGCCACGAGGTCGACGACCCGGCGCAGATCCACTCGGTGATCCTCAAGGCGATCATGCAGGCGGGCACGCGACAGTGAGGGCGCGGGCCGGGCGCTTCGCTACCCC
The DNA here is from genome assembly GCF_000414115.1 of Streptomyces aurantiacus JA 4570. GTDB lineage: Bacteria > Actinomycetota > Actinomycetes > Streptomycetales > Streptomycetaceae > Streptomyces > Streptomyces aurantiacus_A. The sequence goes on along the minus strand of NZ_AOPZ01000007.1, from coordinate 17,812 downwards.
AGCGGCAGTGAGGGCGCGGGCCATCCGCCTCGACTACCCCAGCGGCAGCGCCGGTTCCGGCAGCCCCACCGGCCACATGTGCACCGGCTCTCCCGCGTGCATCAGCTCGCAGTAGCGCCGCGTGGTCGCCGCGAGCGCCGCGTCCCGCTCAAGGCCCCGCTCCAGGGCCCGGTGATAGGTGGCCGCCTGCCAGGAGGCGCCGTTGACCCGCCTGCGGCACCGCTCCTCGATCACGCCGAGGTACAGGTCCCGGTCGGCCGGCTCCACGCCCCACGCGTCGAGCCCGGCCGCGGCCAGCGGCAGCAGCTCTTCGCGTACGAGATCGACGGCCGCCACCTTCGTCATGCCGCCGTACCGCCCGCGCCGCGGCCACTCCAGGCGGGCCTCGATGCCGTAGCGGCAGGCGGTGTCGAAGTTGCGGGCCGCCGCGTCGAACGGCAGCCGCGACCACACCGGCCGCGTCTCCTCGGCGAGCGCCCGCACCACCCCGTAGTAGAAGGCGGCGTTGGCGATCACGTCGGTCACCGTGGGCCCCGCGGGCAGCACCCGGTTCTCCACGCGCAGATGCGGTACGCCCTCGGCGATGCCGTACACCGGACGGTTCCAGCGGTACACCGTGCCGTTGTGCAGGGCGAGTTCGGCGAGCTGCGGCACACCGCCGACGTCGAGCACGCGCTGCGGGTCCTCGTCCTCGCACAGCGGGATCAGGGCCGGGAAGTACCGCAGGTTCTCCTCGAAGAGCTCGTACGCGCTGGAGATCCACCGCTCCCCGAACCAGGTGCGCGGCCGCACCCCCTGCGCCTGGAGCTCGGGCGGCCGGGTGTCGGTGGACTGCAGGAACAGCGGCGGCCGGGACTCGCGCCACAGCTCACGGCCGAACAGGAACGGCGCGTTGGCGCCCACCGCGACCTGCGCGGCGGCGACGGCCTGCGCCGCGTTCCACACATCGGCGAACTTCCCCGGCGTGACCTGGAGGTGCAGCTGCACGGACGTGCACGCCGCCTCGGGCGCGATCGAGCCCGCCTCGGGCGCGATCGACCCGGACGTGCACGTCAGGCGCTCCACGCCCTCGATGTCGAGCGCGAAGCTCTCGCCGCGCGCCGCCACGATCTGTTCGTTGAGCAGCGCGTAGCGATCGACGGCGGAGAGGTTCGCGGAGACCAGGTCGTGGCGCGAGAGTGTCGGCAGAATACCGATCATCACGATGCCCGCGTCCACCTCGTTCGCTTTCCTGTGGGCATAGGCGAGGCCCGTGCGCAGCTCTTCGGCCAGCCGGTCGAGAACGCGCCCGCCCAAGCGGTGCGGGGCAATGTTCACTTCCAGATTGAACATTGCGAGCTCGGTCTGGAAATCACGGCTCGCGATGCGCTCGAGAACTTCCGCATTCATCATTCTCGGCATGCCGTCGGGCCCCGCCAGATTCAGCTCTATCTCCAGTCCCATCAGATTCTTGGGCCGGTCGAACCGCTGCTCCTCGAGGAGCCGGCCGAGCCCGTCCAGACACTGCCGGAGCTTGATCCGGTACTGGTGGCGATCGGACAGGTCGAACGTTCCTGCCACGACCTTCTCACCCATCGAAGCGTCCCTCCTCGGATGGGCCGCCGGCGGCCCGGCCGCTGTGTACGGGGGATGATGCCCAGCCGATGTGATCCATAACGCCCCGCGCGGGACCATCGACCGGTACCCTTGACGGAGTTGCCGCGCGGCACATTCGCCGGGCATGACTGAGCGGGCGGTTTCCGATGCTCCGGTTGTGGTGAAAAAAACCGACGAGAATCGGCCGACCGCGTTCACGGGAAATGCCGAGGTCACCACTCGGGATGCGATCCGGAATCGGGTGAAAACCCCCATGAGAACGACCGGATAGCGACTTGCCCGCCATATTCGAAGCGGCTAGCTGAAACACCCCCTGAACACACGTCGTATAAACTCCGCGGTTGAGGCAGAGAGTTGGCGCTCGCGGTCCCCCTGCCCCCGCCCCTCTGACCCAGAGCTGACAGCGCCGTCCGCACCTGCCCCCGCTCCACTGTGCCTGTCGAATGAGAGAGGCGACCCACCATGCCCCTGCATGTCCCCCCGGCTCCAGCGCCCGCCCTGCGCAGCGTCCTCACGGCCCTCGGTTCCCCGACCGCCGTCCGCGAGGCCCGCACCCCGACCCTGCGCGCCGCCCAGGGTCCCACGAGCCCCGAACTTCCGCTGCCCGTCCATGAGCTGGACCACGTCACGGCGGCAGGCACGTCCCCGACCAGGCTCACCGGCTGGCGCTTCCTGATCCGCTGCGGCGATCGCGCGGTGGCCGCGGCGGACACGATGCTCACCCCGGACGGCTGGGCCTTCTCGCACTTCTGCGAGGGCCCGTACATCACCTCCGCCGAGCTGGCTCTGCGCCATGCCGAGGCCATGCCCAAGGCATACCAGCCCCGACTCCTCTCCGTGCCCGAGCTCTACATGCTCACGCTGTGGCTGCACGCCGACTGCACCGACGACGGCGCGAGCGGCGCGCTCGCCCCCGGCGACCTCCTGGTGCCCCTCGCCCCGGCGCCTCCCGGCATCGCGGCCCACCGCCCGCACCGCGCCGCCGACCTGCTGCCCCTGCTCACCCACCGGCTGACCCCGGCCCCGCTCCTGGGCTCGCCCGCCTGACCCGGCGGCCCGCCCCGGCCACCCCGGCCACCCGCCGGCTTCCTCGTGCCCCGCCGCCCCGCCCGGGCCGCGGGGCACGACCATGCCCGACATGCCCGCCCCGCCCGACGCCTGACCGTGTCCGGCTCCGAGCAGGGCCATCCGGACTAGCCCACTTCGGCTACCTCGAACCACCCGAAGGGACAGGGGAGTTGGACTGAACCGTCCGGGCGGGTGATACGTCATTAAGCAGTAGGAACCGCTGCAGCAAAATCCCTGCGGAATCGCGCTCGTAGGGCAACACTGGACCGGACCGACGAAACGGGGGAGCGGCCATGACCAACACATCGAGCCGCGGAACAGACTTCACCACCATCACGACGCAGCGAAAGAACCCATCCATGTGCCAGCACCAGCCACCGTGCCCGACAGCCGAATCCGCCGACCGGGAAGCCGCGTTCCTCGTGGCGCACCACCCGGAGCAGGGCTGGAGCCTGCTGTGCAACGGCGTCCTCCTCTTCGAGGACACCGGTGAGCTGCTGCCGAACGGGGAGATCATCGCCCCGCACCGACCGCTGGGCACCAGCCAGGTGATGACGGCCGCCTGAGCCGTCCACCACGAATCGAAGGGCCGGCCCGGACGCACTGTCCGAACCGGCCCTGACTCATGTCCGCCGACACCTCACGCCGGGTGCCGGCGTCGCCCGTGCAGCCCGTGCATCAGTCCTCGTACGCATCCAGCGGCGGGCAGGAGCAGACCAGATTCCGGTCGCCGTACGCCTGGTCGATGCGGCGCACCGGCGGCCAGTACTTGTCGGCGGCCACCACACCGGCCGGGAAGACGGCCTCCTCGCGGCTGTAGCCGTGCTCCCAGTCGCCGCCGAGCGCGGCGGCGGTGTGCGGGGCGTTGCGCAGCGGGTTGTCGTCGGCGGACCAGGCGCCGCTCGCGACCTTCTCGATCTCGCCGCGGATGGCGATCATCGCCTCGCAGAAACGGTCCAGCTCGTCGAGGTCCTCGCTCTCCGTCGGCTCGATCATCAGCGTGCCGGCGACCGGGAAGGACATGGTCGGCGCGTGGAAGCCGTAGTCGATGAGGCGCTTGGCGATGTCGTCGACGCTGACGCCCGTGGCCTTGCTCAGCGGCCGCAGATCGATGATGCACTCGTGCGCGACCAGGCCGCCGGGGCCGGTGTAGAGCACCGGGTAGTGCGGCTCCAGGCGCTTGGCGATGTAGTTCGCCGAGAGCACGGCCACCTGCGTGGCGCGCTTGAGGCCCTCGCCGCCCATCAGGCGGACGTACGACCAGGAGATGGGCAGGATGCCCGCCGAGCCCCACGGCGCCGCGGAGATCGGGCCGACGCCCGTCTCGGGGCCCGCGGCGGGCTGCAGCGGGTGGTTGGGCAGGTACGGGGCGAGGTGCCCGCGCACGGCCACCGGGCCGACGCCGGGGCCACCGCCGCCGTGCGGGATGCAGAACGTCTTGTGCAGGTTCAGGTGCGAGACGTCGCCCCCGAAGTGGCCGGGCTTGGCGAGGCCCACCAGGGCGTTGAGGTTGGCGCCGTCGACGTACACCTGGCCGCCCGCGTCGTGCACCTGCGCGCAGATGTCGGCGACGTGCTCCTCGAAGACGCCGTGCGTGGAGGGGTACGTGATCATCAGGACGGCGAGCTGCTCGCGGTACTGCTCGATCTTGGCGCGCAGGTCCTCGACGTCGATCTCGCCGTCGTCCGCGGTCTTCACGACCACGACCTTCATGCCGGCCATCACGGCGCTGGCGGCGTTGGTGCCGTGCGCGGAGGACGGGATCAGGCACACGGTGCGCTGGTCGTCGCCGTTGGCGCGGTGGTAGCCGCGCACCGCGAGCAGCCCGGCGAGCTCGCCCTGCGAACCGGCGTTGGGCTGCAGCGACACCTTGTCGTAGCCGGTGACCTCGGCGAGCCGCTCCTCCAGCTCACGGATCAGCGTCAGATAGCCCTGCGCCTGCTCGGCGGGCGCGAAGGGGTGCAGGGCGCCGAACTCCGGCCAGGTGACCGGCTCCATCTCCGTGGTGGCGTTGAGCTTCATGGTGCAGGAGCCCAGCGGGATCATGCCGCGGTCGAGCGCGTAGTCACGGTCGGCGAGCCGGCGCAGGTAGCGCAGCATCGCGGTCTCGGAGCGGTGCTGGTGGAAGACGGGGTGCGCCAGGAACGCGTCGGAGCGCCGCAGCCCGGCGGGCAGGGTGTCCGCGACGGACGCGTCGAGCGCCTCGACGTCGGCCTCGACCCCGAACGCCGTCCACAGTGCGGCCAGTTGCGCCCGCGTCGTGGTCTCGTCGCACGCGAACGACACCTGGTCGGCGTCGACGAGGTGGATGTTGACGCCGCCCTCGCGGGCCGCGGTGACGATGTCGGCGGCCTTGCCCGGCACGCGGACGGTCAGCGTGTCGAAGTACGCCTCGTGCACGACCTCGACGCCCCCGGCCTTGAGGCCCGCGGCGAGGATCGTGGCGTACCGGTGGGTGCGCCGGGCGATCGCCTTGAGCCCCTCGGGCCCGTGGTAGACGGCGTACATCCCGGCCATGACGGCGAGCAGCACCTGCGCGGTACAGATGTTGCTGGTCGCCTTCTCGCGGCGGATGTGCTGCTCGCGGGTCTGCAGCGCGAGCCGGTACGCCTTGTTGCCGTCGGCGTCGACGGACACGCCCACGAGCCGGCCGGGCAGGCTGCGGGCGAACTTCTCACGCACCGCCATGTAGCCGGCGTGCGGCCCGCCGAAGCCCATCGGGACACCGAAGCGCTGCGTGGTGCCGACGGCGATGTCCGCGCCGAGCTCGCCGGGCGAGGTGAGCAGCGTGAGCGCAAGGAGGTCGGCGGCGACAGAAACGATTGCTCCGAGCTCGTGCGCCCGGTCGATGAGCGGCTTGATGTCGCGCACGGCTCCGGAGGCGCCCGGGTACTGCAGCAGCACGCCGACCACACCGCGCTCGGCGATGTCGGCCGGGATGCCGTCGCTCAGGTCCGCGACGACGACCTCGACACCGGTCGGCTCGGCGCGGGTCTGGATCACGGCGATGGTCTGCGGCAGTACGTCGGCGTCGATGAGGTAGACACCGTCCTTGACCTTGCCCATGCGCCGGGAGAGGGCCATGGCCTCGGCGGCGGCGGTGCCCTCGTCGAGCAGCGAGGCACCGGAGGTGGGCAGTCCGGTGAGGTCGGCGACGACGGTCTGGAAGTTCAGGAGCGCTTCGAGGCGGCCCTGCGAGATCTCCGGCTGGTAGGGCGTGTACGCCGTGTACCACGCCGGGTTCTCCATCACGTTCCGCAGGATCACGGGCGGCGTGAACGTCCCGTAGTACCCGAGCCCGATCATCGAGTCGAGCACCTGGTTGCGGTCGGCGAGGGAGCGCAGCTCGGCGAGCACCTCGGCCTCGGTCCGGGCGCCGGGCAGCTCCAGGGCGTCGGCGTTCTTGATCACATCCGGCACCGCGGCGGCCGTGAGCTCGTCGAGGGAGCCGTACCCGACCTGGGCGAGCATCTTGGCGCGGGCTTCTGCATCGGGTCCGATGTGCCGCTGTTCGAAGGGGATGCCCTGCTCGAGCTGCGAGAGCGGAGTACGAGGGGTGGCGGTCATTGCGGAGGCCTCCTGGTCTGACACGACCTGCGAGGGGCACCACGGCGCGGGTACCCGGACGGCCTCCCCCTCTGTCATCTCAACCTGAGAGCTTCACAGCTCCGCCCTGGGGGCAGCACTGCTTTCACCGTCGGTGAGGAAGGGTTCCGAACGTGCCCGCCCGACGCCCGCCCTGCTTTCCAGAGTGACCTCGTCCGTGCGGTACAGGGGCCTGAGAGATTCCGGGGAGGAGTTGCTCCTTCGGCGCCTCCGGCGTTTCCACCGAAGAGCTCTCCCGCACGGGGTCAACAGCCGCTTGCCAGCCTACCAGCGAGGACCCCGCCCGATCCCTCGAGTGGCCGCCTGCCCCGATGTGCTCTTTCGTAGTCATTACGAGCGAAATCTGGATGAGCTGGACGAGTATGCGACGGCTTGCGACCAGTTGGAGGGCCCGTGCAGACCGATATCGATCCGCGCAACCTGATCGGCCGCAAGGCGTTCGACCGCAACGGAGCCAAGATCGGCACGATCGACGAGGTCTATCTCGACGACGCCACCGGCGCCCCGGAGTGGGCCGCGATACGGACGGGCCTGTTCAGCAGGGATGCCTTCGTGCCCTTGGAGCCTAGCGAGCTGGTCAAGGACGGCAGCCTGCGGGTCCCTTTCGACCGGTCTCTGATCAAGGACGCCCCCGACTTCGGCGTCGGCCGCCATCTGTCTCCGGAGCAAGAGCTCCAGCTCTACCGCCACTACGGCCTGGATCTGGCCCCGCCGCCCCCGCCTCCGGATGTGGACTTCGGGCATACGGCCAATTCTTCTGACGCTTGAGCGGGGGCCGACTGGTACGCAAGTGACGGCCGAGGCGTCCTCCGGCGGAGGGTCGGATTGCTTGCCTGGGCGAGACATGCGGCCGAGACCCCGTGCTGATGGCTGCCCTGAGGCGCTGCCTGCTGGGTGACTGCCACATCTGCTGCCTTGCGCCGCTGGGGCTTGCACCGTCGCCGTGCCTCACAACCACCCACGGGCCGGGCCCCAGCGCCCCAGGAGCTCTGCCTCAGGACTCCATGGGATGCCCCCTGAGACCGCTGCACGCCCTCCGATGCGCCCCTCAGCCGCGCTCCCCCTGCCGCCTCCCTCCGGCCGCCTCCACGCGAGGCACGCCGGGCTCTCCACGGCCGACGCCCACCGCCGCGCCGGCCACGCCCTGCTCCACCCCGGGTGAGACGTCCTCCACGGCTGCCGCGCCCTCCACTACCGCCACGGCCGCCACCAACGGCACCGGCTCCGACGGCTCAAGCTCCGGATCATCCGTACGGAACGTCCGCACCCGCCCCGGAGCCGACCCCGGCGTCTCGAACCGCACGGTCACCCGCCCCAGGCCACTCCCCTGCACCCAGCCCGCCCCGAACACCGCGTGCCGCACGTCATGCCCCGCATGCCACCGGCGCTCAGCCGACGAGACGGCCTCCTCACTCCCGGCCTCGCCCCCGCCCGCCCTCTCGTCACCGACGCCCTCCACCGGCGCCCCGCCGCCGTCCTCTGCGGCTCCAGGCGCCATATCCGCCCGGGCCCCCGCGTCCGCCTCGGAGGCAGCTTGCGCCTGCGCGTCAGCCTCCGCGGCGGCCTCGGCGGCGGCCTGCGCCTGGGCCTGCGCGAACAGATCTTCCTGCGTGTAGTCGGCCAGCCCGCTGACCCCCACGCCCAGCAGCCGCACCCCACCCGTCGTGTCCACGGACTCGAGCAGCCGCGCGGCCGCCTCCCGCACCACCCCTGGGTCGTCCGTGGGGCCCCGCAGCGTCTCGGACCGCGTCAGCGTCGAGAAGTCGAACCGCCGCACCTTCAGCACGATCGTCCGCCCGGAGTGCCCCGCGGCCCGCAGCCGCTGCACACACCGGTCGGCAAGGCGCGCCACCTCCATCCGGACCCGCACCCGGTCGTGGATGTCCACGTCGTACGTGTCCTCGACGCTCACCGACTTGGTGTCCCGCTCGGCCACCACGGGCCGCTCGTCCCGGGCCAGCGCCATCGCGTGCAGCGCCCCTCCGTGGGCCTTGCCGAGGAGGCGTACCAGCTCGTCCTCGCCGGCCTCGGCGATCTCCTCGACGGTCGTGATCCCGGCCCGCCGCAGGTGGTCCCCGGTCGCGGGCCCCACCCCGGGCAGCGTCCGCACCGACATGGGCCCGAGCAGCTCCCGCTCCGTGCCGGGTCTTATGAGCTCCAGGCCGTCCGGTTTGGCCTGCTCGGAGGCGATCTTCGCCAGCATCTTGGACGCGGCGAGGCCCACCGACCCGCTCAGCCCCGTGACCCGCAGGATGTCCGCCCGCAGTCGCTCCCCCACGGCCCGCGCCGACGCCTCGTCCGACGCGACGCCGCCCGCCTCCAGGTCCACGAATGCCTCATCCAGGCTCAGCGGCTCCACCAGCGGCGACAGCTCCCGCAGCAGCCGCATCACCTGCTCGCTGATCTCCCGGTAGAACGAGAACCGCGGCACCAGATACGCGGCGTTCGGCGCAAGGCGTCGCGCCTGCCCCATGGGCATCGCCGAATGCACCCCGAACCGGCGCGCCTCGTAGGACGCGGTGGCCACCACGCCGCGCGGCCCGAGCCCGCCGACGATCACGGCCTTTCCGCGCAGGCTCGGCTTCGCCGCCTGCTCGGCGGACGCGTAGAAGGCATCCATGTCGAGATGCAGAATCGTCGGCGCGGTTCTCACATCTCCGATGCTGCCCTACGCCACTGACAATCCCCCCGCCGTGACCGGCCGGCCCACCGCCGTGCGGTCTCAGACGGCCCGGTTGCGCCGTCTCGCGAGCTCGTCCGCGGGATGGTTCCCCACCAGGGTCTCCCCCGTGTCGACCCGCTCCCCGTGAAGCTGCGACAACGCGGCCTCCACGTCGCGCCAGACAACACCCACGGCGATCCCGAAGACGCCCTGCCCGCCCTGGAGCAGATCGTGCACCTCGCTGGGCGAGGTGCATTCGTAGACCGTCGCTCCGTCGCTCATCAGCGTCGTCCGCTCAAGATCACGGAAACCGCTGTCCCGCAGGTGCTGAACCGTGGTGCGGATGTTCTGCAGCGAGACCCCCGTGTCGAGGAACCGCTTCACGATCTTCAGAACGACCACGTCACGGAAGCTGTAGAGCCGCTGGGTGCCGGAACCGCCGGCCGCGCGCACGCTCGGCTCGACGAGCCCGGTCCGCGCCCAGTAGTCCAACTGGCGGTACGTAATGCCCGCGGCGGCGCACGCCGTGGGCCCCCGATATCCGACCCGGTCCTGCTCGGGGCCCTCCGCCTGACCTTCCGGTCCGGAGGTACCACCGGGCACTGCCACCGGGCGCTTCGGAGAGTGATCGGCCGAGCTGCTGTGAAGCGGGTACGGACCGCCCACCGCTGTGCCGTCGCCGCTGCTTCTCACGCCGACCTCCGTCCTTGACCTGCCTCCTCGACGGTAGGCAGTCACCAGGGGCTCGTCAACGAACGCCACACTCGGCACGCCGAGTGATAATCACCCTGCGAGTGGTTTCCCCTCCCATGCTGCGGGGAAAGGCTAGCCGAATGATCCGGGGACGGCCTCCCGGAAGGGGCTCACCGGCTGAACGACGGCGAGCACTGGCTGCCGGCTGACGGCCGACGGCGGCTCACTGGCTGCGGCTCACTGACTGTTGGTGCCGAAGTCCTCGGGCGAGATCTGGTCGAGGAACTCGCGGAACTTCTCCACCTCGTCCTCCTGCTCGTCCGGAATGGCGATCCCGGCGTCATCGAGCACCCCGTCGCTGCCGAAGATCGGGGTTCCCGTGCGCAGCGCCAGCGCTATGGCGTCGGAGGGACGTGCGCTCACCTCGACCCCGCTGGCGAAGACCAGCTCGGCGTAGAACACGCCTTCCCGCAGGTCGGTGATGCGCACTTCGGTGAGCTCCTGGCCCACGGCCTCCAGCACGTCCTTGAAAAGGTCGTGCGTCAGCGGCCGTGCGGGCGCCATGCCCTGCTGTGCGAAGGCGATGGCGGTCGCCTCCCCTGGTCCGATCCAGATGGGGAGGTACCGGTCGCCTCCCACTTCACGCAGGAGCACGATCGGCTGGTTGGAGGGCATTTCGACCCGGACACCTACGACGTCGAGCTCGTTCACACAGCAACCCTAGGACGTGCCCGGCAGGTTTGGGTAGTCGGGCACCGATCGAGTCAGCGCACCCGGACGCCGAGGGCACTGTGCACGAGCGCCGCATGCAGCCTGCCCGTGAGCCCCGCGAGCTCCCGCGTTCGGGCCTCCGCGTGGGTCCTGGTCTGCGGATTGCGGTGCCTGCGCAGCGGCGCGACGACCTGGTCGACGAGACCTGCCTCCCGGTCGGCCGCCGCTTTCATGGCGCGCAGATGGCGGGGTTCGATACCGAATCGGCCGAGTTCGACCACGAGCGCGGCGACCGTCACCGCGTCCGCGTCGTAGCTGCCGTCCGCCAGGGGTGTGACCAGGCCGTACGTCTCCCACTCGGCGAGCTGGCGCTCATCGGCCTCGGCCGCGGCCAGCAGGGCGTCCCGCCCCAGCCGCGCGGCCGTGCGCTCCTCGTCGGCCTCGGCCGGCTCGCCGTCGGCCGCCGACTCGGTCTGCTGCGCGGGCAGGGGCAGGGCGGGATCCTCCCCGCCCTGTGGGGCGTCGAGCTGCTCGCGGATCACCTTGAGCGGCAGGTAGTGGTCGCGCTGCATCCGCAGGACGTGGGCGAGCCGCTCCACGTCCTCCGGACTGAACTTGCGATAGCCGGACGGCGTGCGCTGCGGCTCGATGAGCCCCTCGGACTCCAAGAACCTGATCTTGGAGATCGTGACCTCGGGAAACTCGTCACTCAGCACGTTCAGCACGGTGCCGATGCTCATCAGCCGATGGTCCGCAGCGGCGGTGCCGCTCCCGGCACCGCCCCTCGGTGTGTGCAGCATGGACCTTCCTGACGGGTCAGATGCCCCGCTGGCTCGCGTAGAAGACCAGCCGGTACTTGCCGATCTGCACCTCGTCGCCGTTGGACAGGGCGACGGAGTCGATCCGCTCCCTGTTCACGTACGTACCGTTGAGGCTGCCCACGTCGGCGACGGTGAAGGAGCCGTCCGCGAGGCGACGGAACTCCACGTGGCGGCGCGACACGGTCACGTCGTCCAGGAAGATGTCGCTCTGCGGGTGGCGTCCCGCCGTCGTCAGTTCGCCGTCCAGGAGGAAGCGGCTGCCCGAGTTCGGGCCGCGCCGCACCACAAGGAGCGCCGAGCCGAGCGGCAGCGCGTCGACGGCCGCCTGGGCCTCGGGAGAGAGCGCCGGAGACGGCGTCTGCCCCGTGACCTCGGCGTCGTACGCCTCAAGACCGGAGATGGAGATCGTCGAAGTGGTTTCGGACGGACGCTCGGCGACCGCTCCGGCCCGCAGCGGCGCACCGCAGTTGGAACAGAAGCGGCTTGCCTGCGCGTTGCGGTTCCCGCACCTCGTACACACCAGGGCCGACATGGACGGATCCTCCTGCCGCGGCTGCCCCGCTGGGGCATGGGACGCGTACGGGTCGGGCGTAAACCCTCCACCCGTACTTGAGGTTGACGGTTCCCCGAAACCTATGCGTCCGGAAGTAGCAGGGTCAACAGATGACGCGCCCTGTCCGCCCGAAATGTCTCCACCGACCTGGTCCCGGAACAGGGGGCGCTCGCCCACCTGTGTCTCGGGCACGTCTCCAGCGCGCGGCGCACGATGACGTGCGTCCTCACGTGCGCTCTTGCCGAACAACTTCGCAAACAACTTCACGGGCGATTCCCCTTGACCGAAACAGACCCGCCCGTGGGGCAGGACGAACCCTGATTGCACACACCCTCGTACGGCGGCACCACGGACATCCTCACAACGTCCGCGGCCGCAAAACAGTTTCCACCACGCACCCCGTCTACGGTGCGCCGACCCCCCGCAACCTCATGCCCTGGACCCGCGGCCCCCATGCGCCCCCGCCTCACTGGGAGGACGACCGAGCGTAGTCAGGCCGCTTCGCCGGTCGCAAGGCATCCACGACGATCTTCTCCGTACGTGCGACAGTGACCGTGGCCTGCTCCTTCTCCAGAGTCTGCACCACTCCGCCGGGGATGTTCAGCGCCGGTTCCAGGTCCTGCGGCTTGCCGATGACCTTGAAGCGGTAGGGCGCGGCGACCTTCCGGCCGTCCACGCGCACACCACCGCCCGTCGCATCCGACAGGTGGGTGCCGGCCACCACCCTGACGTCATTGACCTGGATGGCCTCCGCGCCGGCGGCGCGCCGCGCCGGCGGCGCGCAGCTCCTGGATGGCGTCGAGCAGCATGTCAGCCTCCACCGTCCCCTTCTTGTCGTCGATCGTCAGCGTGATGCCAGGACCTTGCGCCGCCACGGTGCCCGCGAGAATGCCGAGTTGCCGTTCCCTCTCGACCGTCTGCTTGCGGGCCTCCTCGGCCTGGTCCGAGCTGCTCTCGAGACCGGTGCGCTGGTCCTCCAGACGCCGCTTCTCATCTTCCAGACGCTGAGTACGGTCATCCAGTTCATCGAGGATGCGTACGAGATCTTCTTGCCGTGCGCCGCGCAGCGCGCTGCTGTCGTTGGTGGACCGCACCTGGATGGCGAGTCCGAGGCCGAGCACGAACAGCAGCAGGGCGACGATGAGTTGGGCGCGGGTCAGGCGCGGTGGCCACAGTCCCTTCACGAGCCGCTGACGGCCGGTCAGGGACTTGCCCTTGCCCGGCCCGGCCTGTGCACCACTCTGCTCCGTCTGTGGCCCGCCCTGCTCGGTCTGTGCCGCCCCGTCGTCGGACGCGGGGGGCGGCACCGGGACCTCGGCGGGCAGTTCCCTGCGCCGGCCGTCGTCGGGCGTGTTGTCCCCATCGCCGGGGTTCCTGGGATTCGTGGGGTCCATGGGGCTCATCGCCGTCACGCCCGGAAGACGTGGCGGCGGATCGCCGCGGCGTTGGAGAAGATCCGGATGCCGAGGACCACGACGACGCCCGTGGAGAGCTGGGCGCCCACGCCGAGCTTGTCGCCGAGGAAGACGATCAGCGCGGCCACGACCACGTTCGACAGGAACGACACCACGAAGACCTTGTCGTCGAAGATGCCGTCGAGCATCGCGCGCAGACCGCCGAACACCGCGTCGAGCGCGGCCACCACAGCGATCGGAAGATACGGCTCGACCACCGCAGGAACCTCGGGCCGAACCAGCAATCCGGCCACGACTCCCACGACGAGGCCCAGTACGGCGATCACGTTGTGCCCTTTCCTGCCTTCGGCTCTGCTGTACGTACGGTCACACTGGGCGCGGCCGGCAGCCGGACGTCGTCCACCGGGGAGATGCTGGTCCGGATGCCGAAGTTCTCGTGCAGGGCGTGCAGATACTGACCGTCGCGGCTGTTCTGGAACCTGGTGCTCAGCTTCTGGCCGTCGCCCACCGCGAGCACCGTATACGGCGGCACCAGCGGCTTGTTGTCGACCAGTATCGCGTCACCGGCCGCCCTGATCGCCGACAGCGCGGTGAGCCGCTGGTCGTTGATCGCGACGGCTTCGGCGCCCGACTCCCACAGGCCGTTCACGACCCGCTGCATGTCGCGGTCGCGCACCCGGCCGGTGTCGGAGAACCCCGAGCTCTCCCGGGGGCCGCCACCGCCCTGGTCGGCTTCCTTCTTGTCGTCGACCACGAGCTTCACGCCGGGCCCGTGCACTTCCGTGGCGCCGGAGAGCAGCGACACCAACTCGGCCTGGCTGCCGCCGTGTTTCTTGAGGGCCGCCCGCTGCCGCGCGCTCACGTCGTCACGCAGGTCGTCGACCTCGTCCTCGAGCTTGTCCGCGTCCGCGGTGGCCGACTCGACCCGGTCGATCAGTTCCGAGCGCTCCTTGGCGAGGACCGGGGCCTCGACGCGCGCCTGGGCCGCGCCCACGGTCACCACGAGCGCGGCGAGCACCAGACCGGCCGCGAGCCCCAGCTTGGCCCGCAACGGCTTCGGGACGCCACCTGTGCCGGTTTCCCTCTTGCGGGCGGCGGCTTCCGCGTACCCCTCGTCGAGGCTGTGGTCCATGACGGTGGTGAGCAGCGACATGGAGGCGTCCGGGCGCCTGGGGCGCGAGACGGTGCTCCGAACGGGGGGCTGCTGCGGCATGCCGCACATCGTCGCACGTCGCGGGCGCTACCTCCGAATGGCCCCACCGGCGTGCCGGACAGCGCCACTTACGGGTGCTGTCCGGCACATTTGCGCCATCAGTGCCCGGCGCTGTCCACGACGGCCGCCCACTCGTCGAGCAGCGCCTGGGCCGACGCGTCGTCCGGTCCTTCCGCCCACAGGTGCGTCACGGCCTCGGCCGGGTCGGGCAGCACGAGCACCCACCGCCCGTCGGCCTCCACGACCCGCACGCCGTCCGTCGTGTCCACGGACCGGTCGCCGGCGGCTTCCACGACACGCCGCATCACCAGGCCCTTGACGGCCCACGGCGTGGCGAGGTCGCGCCGCTGGACGTGCGCCCGCGGAATCCGGGCGTCGATCTGGCTCAGCGTGAGCTGCGTACGCGCCACCAGTCCGATGAGCCTTACGAAGGCCGCCGTACCGTCGAACACGCTGCTGAACTCCGGCACGATGAACCCGCCACGCCCGTCCCCGCCGAAGATCGTCGAATCGCCGCGTCCCACCCGGGTCAGATCGTCCGGCGACGTGGTCGTCCAGTCCACCTGTGTGCCGTGGTACGCGGCGACCTGCTCGGCAATCCGTGTCGTCGTCACCGGCAGCGCGACCCGCCCGCTGCGCCGCTCCGCCGCCACCAGGTCCAGCATGACCAGCAGGGCCCGGTCGTCCTCGACGATCCGCCCCTTCTCGTCGACGAGCGACAGGCGCTCACCCACCGGGTCGAAGCGCACTCCGAAGGCCGCTCGCGCCGACGCCACGATCTCCCCGAGCCGCATCAGCCCCGACCGGCGCGCGTCGGCCGACTCGGTGGGCCGCGACTCGTCGAGCCCGGGGTTGATCGTCAGCGCGTCGACCCCGAGCTTCCCGAGGAGGCTGGGCAGTACGAGCCCGGCACTGCCGTTGGACGCGTCGACGACGACCTTGAGCTCCGACTCGGCGATCCCCGTCGTGTCGACGTTCCGCAGCAACGACCCGGTGTAGGAGTCGAAGACGCTGGACGGGAAGTGCAGGTCTCCGATCTCCCCGGGGAAGGCGCGCCGGTACTCCTGCCGCGCGTACACCCGGTCGAGCTTGCGCTGGCTCGCCTGCGAGAGGTCCGCTCCGTTCCCGTCGAAGAACATGATGTCGACGGAGTCGGGCACCCCCGTCGTCGTACGGATCATGATGCCGCCGGCACTGCCGCGCGCCGTCTGCTGCCGCGCGACGGGCAGCGGCACGTTCTCCAGATCGCGTACGTCGATGGCGCTGGCCTGCAACGCGGAGATCACCGCTCGCTTGAGTGCTCGCGCGCCACGGGAGTGGTCACGTGCCGTGGTGACGGTGGAGCCCTTCTTCAGCGTCGTCGCGTACGCACCGGCAAGGCGCACGGCGAGTTCGGGGGTGATCTCCACGTTCAGGATGCCGGAGACACCGCGTGCTCCGAAGAGGTGCGCCTGCCCGCGGGACTCCCAGATGACCGAGGTGTTGACGAAGGCGCCGGCCTCGATGGTCTTGAACGGATAGACCCGCACATTGCCCTGGACGATCGATTCTTCGCCCACCAGGCACTCGTCACCGATGACAGCGCCGTCCTCGATGCGGGCGGCCCGCATGATGTCGGTGTTCTTGCCGACGACGCAGCCCCGCAGATTGCTGTGCTGCCCGATGTAGACGTTGTCGTGAACAACCGCCTTGTGCAGGAAGGCCCCGCTCTTCACGACCACGTTCGAGCCCACGACGGTGTGTTCACGGATCTCGACATCCGCTTCGATCTTGGCGTAGTCACCGACGAACAGCGGTCCGCGGAGGACGGCGTCGGGGTGCACTTCGGCGCCTTCGGCGACCCACACGCCGGGCGAGATCTCGAAGCCGTCGAGCTCGACGTCGACCTTGCCTTCCAGTACGTCTGCCTGGGCCTTCACATAGCTCTCGTGGGTGCCGACGTCCTCCCAGTAGCCCTCGGCGACGTACCCGTAGACGGGCTTGCCTTCCTTCATGAGCTGCGGGAAGACGTCGCCCGACCAGTCGACGGACACATCGGCCTCGACGTAGTCGAAGACCTCGGGTTCCATGACGTAGATGCCGGTGTTCACCGTGTCGGAGAAGACCTGGCCCCAGGTCGGCTTCTCCAGGAAGCGCTCGACCTTGCCTTCTTCATCGACGATGGTGATACCGAATTCCAACGGGTTGGGAACGCGTGTCAGACAGACGGTGACAAGCGCGCCCTTCTCCTTGTGAAAGCGGATCAGGTCTGTGAGGTCGAAGTCGGTCAGAGCGTCACCGGAGATGACGAGAAAGGCATCGTCCTTCAGGGCCTCTTCGGCGTTCTTCACGCTGCCCGCGGTGCCGAGTGGCTTCTCCTCATTGGCATAGGTGAGCTCCATACCGAGCTCTTCACCGTCGCCGAAATAGTTCTTGACCAGTGACGCCAGGAACTGGACTGTCACTACGGTCTCGGTGAGCCCATGCCTCTTCAGCAGGCGCAGCACGTGCTCCATGATCGGCCGGTTGGCCACCGGCAGGAGCGGTTTGGGCATGCTGGAGGTCATGGGGCGCAGACGCGTGCCTTCGCCCCCGGCCATAACGACGGCCTTCATGTCGGAAACGTCCTCCTTGATAGACGACGATCTAGCCGACTCAGCCCGCCTGGATTGGCCCGTTCAGTCAGTTACGGGCCTTCGAGCCTCAACAGCCGCCATATCGGCAGGCTCAATCGGCCTTGGCATCCGCCTTGACAAGTCGGCGGACCTGAACCACGTAGAGGATCCCTGCCCACCAGTACAGAGTTGTACCCCATCCGGCGAACGCCCATCCGAAAATAGCAGCGAGTGTATGGATCCAGCCACTTCCGTCACTGAGCAGAAGCAGCGGAAATGCGTACATCAGGTTGAACGTGGCGGCCTTGCCGAGGAAGTTCACCTGCGGCGGCGGATACCCGTGGCGACGGAGGATCCAGACCATCACCAGCAGAACCAGCTCGCGCAGCAGCAGCACCGCGGTCAGCCAGAGGGGAAGAATCTCCCGCCAGGTGAGGCCGACGAGCGTCGAGAGGATATAGAGCCGGTCGGCCGCCGGGTCCAGGATCCGGCCGAGACTGCTGATCTGGTTCCACCGCCGGGCCAGCTTGCCGTCGAGGTAGTCGCTGACTCCGCTCAGCGCGAGCACGAGCAACGCCCAGCCGTCGCTCTTGGGCCCGCCGAACTCTGGCCTGAGGATGAGCCACAGGAAGAGGGGCACGCCGACGAGGCGCGCCATGCTGAGGATGTTCGGGATGGTGAGGACCCGGTCCGTCTGGACGCGGGTCTCCTGGACCTCCACCCGGGGGCCTCCTGTGTGGAACGAGCCAATGATGCCCCCTGACCTTACCGTCAGTTGTCAGACGGCTGTGCAGAGGGGTGGCCGGCGTCAGAAAAACAAAAAAGCCGTATTCCCCGGACTTCTGTCCGGGGAACACGGCTTTATCAAATTTAGTTCGGC
>NZ_AOPZ01000006.1 GCF_000414115.1 Streptomyces aurantiacus JA 4570 | reverse complement strand
CGGACCGGCGGCGGCGCCGGAACAGCGCGGCGGGTCCTGGCGGCGTCTGCGGGGGCGTGGCGGCGGCCGCGTCCGGTGCCTGAGGCTCGGGCCGCTCGCCGTTTTCCGTGGGCTCCAGGGGCTCCAGAGCGGCCAGCTCGGGCGTCGCGGGCGGCGGCGGGAGCTGGGTGTAGCCCTGCGGCGGCAGTTCGCTGGGGTGCAGCGGCAAATACAGCGTGAAGGTGGAGCCGCGGCCCGGCTCGCTCGCCGCGTGGATCTCGCCGCCGAGCAGCCGCGCGATCTCCCGGCTGATCGACAGGCCGAGGCCGGTGCCGCCGTACTTGCGGCTCGTGGTGCCGTCGGCCTGCTTGAACGCCTCGAAGATCACCCGCATCTTGCTGGCGGCGATGCCGATGCCGGTGTCGGCCACGGAGAACGCGATCAGGTCGGCGTCGGCGTCCCGCAGCGAACCGGCCTCCAGGAGCTGCTCCCGGATGGCGTTGGGCACGTCGTTGCTGGCGAGCCGGATGACCAGTTCGACCGCTCCGGAGTCGGTGAACTTCACCGCGTTGGCCAGCAGGTTGCGCAGCACCTGCAAGAGGCGCTGTTCGTCCGTGTGCAGCGTCGCGGGCAGCTCCGGCGACACGCGTACGGAGAAGTCGAGTCCCTTCTCTGCGGTCAGCGGGCGGAAAGTGGCCTCTACGTAGTCCACGAGTTGGACGAGCGCGATGCGCGTCGGGCTGACGTCCATCTTGCCCGCCTCGACCTTCGACAGGTCGAGGATGTCGTTGATGAGCTGGAGCAGGTCCGAGCCCGCGCCGTGGATCGTCTCGGCGAACTCCACCTGCTTGGGCGTGAGGTTCGCGTCGGCGTTGTCGGCGAGCAACTTGGCCAGGATCAGCAGGGAGTTGAGCGGCGTACGCAGCTCGTGCGACATGTTCGCGAGGAACTCGGACTTGTAGCGCATCGAGACCGCGAGCTGTTCGGCGCGCTCCTCGAGGACCTGGCGGGCCTCTTCGATCTCGGTGTTCTTGACCTCGATGTCGCGGTTCTGCTGGGCGAGCAGCGCGGCCTTGTCCTCCAGTTCGGCGTTGGACTCCTGCAGCGCCTTCTGCCGGTTCTCCAACTCCTCGGAGCGCTCGCGCAGTTGCTCGGTCAGTTCCTGCGACTGCTTGAGCAGGATCTCCGTCTTGGTGTTGACGCTGATGGTGTTGACGCTAGTCTCGATCATCTCGGCGATCTGGCTGAGGAAGTCCTTCTGGATCTGCGTGAACGGCTGGAAGGACGCCAGCTCGATGACCCCGAGCACCTTGCCTTCGAAGAGCACCGGCAACACGATGACCTGCGCCGGGGGCGCCTCGCCGAGCCCGGAGGCGATCCGCAGATAGCCGGACGGGGCGTTCTCCACGAGGATGGTGCGCCGCTCCTTGGCGGCCGTTCCGATCAGCGTCTCACCGGGCCGGAACGACGTCGGCATGGAACCCATCGAATAGCCGTAGCTGCCCAGCATGCGCAGCTCGTACGCGTCCTCGTCACCGGTCAGGTCCTGCGCGTCGTCGGTGGGCATGGCCAGGAAGAACGCGCCGTGCTGTGCCGAGACGACCGGCGTCAGCTCACTCATGATCAGCGAGGCGACGTCCTCCAGGTCGCGGCGGCCCTGCATCAGGCCGGAGATCCGCGCCAGGTTGCCCTTGAGCCAGTCCTGTTCCTTGTTGGCGAGGGTGGTGTCGCGGAGGTTCGCGATCATCGTGTTGATGTTGTCCTGGAGGACCTGGATCTCGCCCGCCGCGTCCACGTCGATCTTCAGGTTCAGGTCGCCGCGCGTCACCGCGGTGGCGACGGCCGCGATCGCGCGCACCTGCCGGGTGAGGTTCCCGGCCATCTCGTTCACGGACTCCGTCAGGTCGCGCCAGGTGCCGTCGACGTCCCGCACCCGCGCCTGGCCGCCCAGCTGGCCCTCGGTGCCCACCTCGCGGGCGACCCGGGTGACCTGCTCGGCGAACGACGACAGCTGGTCGACCATCGTGTTGATGGTGGTCTTGAGCTCAAGGATCTCGCCGCGCGCGTCGATGTCGATCTTCTTGGTGAGGTCGCCCTTGGCGATGGCCGTGGTGACCATCGCGATGTTGCGCACCTGACCGGTCAGGTTGGACGCCATCCCGTTCACGGACTCGGTGAGGTCCTTCCACGTACCGGACACTCCCGGGACGCGGGCCTGGCCTCCGAGGATGCCGTCCGTACCCACCTCACGGGCCACCTTCGTGACCTGGTCGGCGAACGAACTCAGCGTCTTCACCATGGTGTTGAAGGTGTCCGCGAGCTGCGCGACCTCGCCGCGCGCCTCGATCGTCACCGTCTTCGTGAGGTCGCCGTTGGCGACGGCCGCGGCGACCTGCGAGATGTTCCGCACCTGCATGGTCAGGTTGTTGGCCATCAGGTTGACGTTGTCGCTGAGGTCCTTCCAGATGCCCGTGACGCCGACCACCCGCGCCTGACCGCCCAGCTTGCCCTCCGTGCCCACCTCACGGGCCACCCGCGTGACCTGCTCCGCGAACGACGACAACTGGTCGACCATGGTGTTCACCGTCGTGACGAGCTCGAGAATCTCGCCCTTCGCGTCGACGGTGATCTTCTTGGACAGGTCGCCCATGGCCACGGCCGTGGTGACCTCGGCGATGTTGCGCACCTGGAGGGTGAGGTTGTTCGCCATGCCGTTCACGGACTGCGTCAGGTCCTTCCACGTACCCGACACGCCCTGCACCTCGGCCTGTCCGCCGAGGATGCCGTCCGTACCCACCTCGCGGGACACCCGCGTCACCTGCTCGGCGAAGGCCGAGAGCTGGTCCACCATCGTGTTGAGGGTGTTCTTCAGCTCCAGGATCTCGCCCCGGGCGTCCACGTCGATCTTCTGCGACAGGTCACCGCGCGCCACCGCGGTCGCGACCTGCGCGATGTTGCGCACCTGCGCGGTGAGGTTGCCGGCCATGCCGTTCACGGAGTCCGTGAGGTCGCGCCACACACCGGCCACGCCGGGCACCTGCGCCTGCCCGCCCAGCCGGCCCTCCGTGCCCACCTCGCGCGCCACGCGCGTCACCTGGTCGGCGAACGCGGAAAGCTGGTCGACCATCGTGTTGATGGTGTTCTTCAGCTCCAGGATCTCGCCGCGCGCGTCCACGTCGATCTTCTGCGACAGGTCACCGCGCGCCACCGCCGTCGTCACTTGGGCGATCTGACGCACCTGCGAAGTCAGGTTCCCCGCCATGAAGTTGACGGAGTCCGTGAGCTCCTTCCACGTACCGCTGACACCGTCCACGCGCGCCTGGCCGCCGAGGCGCCCCTCCGTGCCCACGTCCCGCGCCATCCGCGTGACCTGGTCGGCGAACGACGACAGCTGGTCCACCATGGTGTTCACGGTGTTCTTCAGCTGAAGCATCTCTCCGGAGACGTCGACCGTGACCTTCTGGGAGAGGTCGCCGTTCGCCACCGCCGTCGTCACCTGCGCGATGTTGCGCACCTGACCGGTGAGGTTGCGGAAGGCGGTGTTCACCGAGTCGGTGAGGTCCTTCCACGTGCCCGCGGCGCCCGGCACCTGCGCCTGCCCGCCGAGCTCGCCCTCGACGCCGACCTCCCGCGCCACCCGCGTCACTTCGGCACCGAAGGAGGAAAGCTGGTCCACCATCGTGTTGACGGTGTTCTTCAACTCCAGCATCTCGCCCGCGACATCGACGGTGACCTTCTGCGACAGGTCGCCGTTCGCCACCGCCGTGGTCACCTGCGCGATGTCGCGCACCTGAGTCGTCAGGTTCCGGAAGACCGTGTTGACGGAGTCGGTCAGATCCTTCCAAGTGCCCGCGGCACCCGGCACATTGGCCTGCCCGCCGAGCTGCCCCTCGGCACCGACCTCGTTGGCGACGCGCGTCACCTCGTCCGCGAACGTACGCAGCGTCTCCGTCATCTGGTTGATGGTCTCGGCGAGCTGGGCCACCTCGCCGCGCGCGCTCACCCGCACCTTCTGCGACAGATCGCCGTTCGCGACGGCCGTCGTGACCTGGGCGATGCCCCGCACCTGCGCGGTCAGGTTGCCCGCCATCAGGTTGACCGAATCGGTGAGGTCCTTCCACACACCCGCGACGCCCGGCACCTGCGCCTGCCCGCCGAGCTCGCCCTCCGTGCCGACCTCCCGGGCGACCCGGGTCACCTCGGAGGAGAACGAGGAGAGCTGGTCCACCATCGTGTTGACGGTGTTCTTCAGCTCCAGCATCTCGCCGGCCACATGCACGGTGACCTTGCGCGACAGATCACCCTTCGCGACCGCGGTCGTCACCAGGGCGATGTCCCGCACCTGCGCCGTCAGCCGGTACGCCATCGTGTTGACCGAATCCGTGAGGTCCTTCCACGAACCGGACATACCTCGCAACCGGGCCTGCCCGCCCAGCTTGCCCTCCGTGCCCACCTCGCTGGCCACCCGCGTGACCTCGTCGGTGAACGTCGAGAGCTGGTCCACGAGGTTGTTGACCGTGCGCCCCACCTTCAGGAACTCGCCACGCAGCGGATGGCCGTTGCCCTCGTCCACCTGCGCGCGCAGCTCCATACGCTGCTCCAGGTCGCCCTCCGCGACCGCGGAAAGGACACGGCCGACCTCGGAGACGGGCCGTACGAGATCCTCCACCAGCGCGTTGGAGGCGTCGATCGCCGCCGCCCAGGAGCCCTCCATGGCCCCGCCCTGCAGGCGCTCTGTGAGCTTTCCCTCACGCCCGACGGTGCGCCGCACCCGCGACAACTCACCGGTGAGATGGAGGTTACGGTCGGCGACCTCATTGAAGACGGCAGCGATCTCCGACATCACATCGTCGCCGGACACCGTGAGACGCTTGCGGAAATTGCCGTCCCGCATCGCCACCAGAGCGGCAAGCAGCCTGTTCAGGGCCGCGGCGTCCACCGTGGCCGTCGTCCCGTTGCGCGGCTTGCGCTGACTGTTCAGGGACCGTCCGTCTTTCGCGCGCGTCTTAGCGGCCCGCGTCGCAGCGCCAGACTCCACTGTGTCCCTCCCGCAAGGGTCGACCGTACTGCTGGGGGCTCCTTCTGGAGCCCGTCCAGTGTTTCACCATGGCCGAACCAGGCCATAACAGTTCGGCAGCTTCGCACACCGTCCGCACACCCTCCGGGCGGAAAGACTGGCGACCGGCATCAGCATGGACGGCGAAGGTAAGTAACCTGGCATCCGGCTGTCCAACCACCCCGGTCCTGCCCGGCCAGGGCGGTGGCACACATAACAGCGGGCATCGGAGGGGCGGCCGCACCATGGGACTGCAGATTCCCGGGGGACTGAGGACGAGGAGCTCTGTGATCACCGCGCGCGCGGCTGCGACTTTCGAACCCGTCGGGCGTTCCGTCGCGACGGCCCGCTCGTTCGTCCGCGACACACTCCAGGGGTGGGGCTTCACGGACGTCGTCGACGACGCGGTCGTGCTGACCAGTGAGCTCGTCACGAACGCCGTCGTGCACGCGGGCACCGCCGCCGATGTCCTGTGTCTGCGCACCGAGGACGCCGTCCGCATCGAGGTATCCGATCACTATCCCGAGCGCGAGATCCCCCTCCAGGGCTCCCCCGCGACCATGGGCAGCCCCGACCGAGAGGGCGGCCGCGGCCTCCAGCTCTGCGCCGCGCTCGCCACCCGCTGGGGCGTCGACTACACCTCGACCCACAAGCAGGTCTGGTTCCAACTCGACCTGCCCGACCGCCCCGTGGGCACCCGCGCCGCCGGCCCCGCCCTCCCGCCGGACCTGCTCCCGCTCACCGACGGCCGCGTCCGCGTCGCCGTCGTCCAGATCGACCGCACGGGCGCCATCTCCGCGTGGAACGAGGACGCCGAGGAACTGTTCGGGTACGTCGCCGAGCAGGTCACCGGCAAGCCCCTCACCGACTTCGCCGCCTGGCCGCACACCCCCGGCACCAGCACCGGCATCGCCGACGCCCTCCAGCTCTCCCGCTGGGAGGGCAGCTACGGCATCCGCGACGCCGGCGGCCGCGTCACCCCCGTCTACGCCTCTCACCTGCGCGTCCGCGACACCGACGGCGAGCCCTCCACGGTCTGCCTTCTGGTACGTGACGACGAGCGCGCCGTCCTCCAGACCCCGCTGCGCGGCCCGGCCCCCGAGCCCGGCACGCTCAGCGAGCCGCACACCGCCGACCCCTTCGAAGTCTTCATCGGCTCCCCCGCGCCCGACGACCTGGACGGCCTCCTCCAGCGCACGGTCGAGCGCGCCCGCGACATGCTCGACGGCGACGCGGCCTTCCTGCTCCTGGCCACGGACGACGAGACGGAACTGGAGGTGCGGGCCTCCACCGGGCTCCCCTCCGCCCGCCAGCGCTTCGCCCGCGTCCCCGTAGAGGCCGGACCGGGCCGGTACGGCTCCGCGCGGATGCCCGCCGTCCACGAGGACCTCACCGTCGTGCCGGGCGCCGTGCCGCTGCTCAACGGCACCGGCATGCGCTCGGTGGTCACGGTCCCGCTGAAGGTCGAGGGCCGCCTCACGGGGTCCCTGGGCGTCGCCGCCGAGTCCCCCGACCGGTACTCGAACGAAGAGGCCCTGCGCCTGCAGTTCGCCGCCGACCGCATCGCCCTCGCCGTCGAGTCGGCCCGCCTCGGCGAGCTGGAGCGCCTGCGCCGCGGCTCCCTGTCCTTCCTCGTGGAGGCGTCCGACCTGCTGGCGGGCACCCTCGACCGCGACCAGACCCTGGCCCTCATGGCCCAGATGACGGTCCCCACGCTCGCCACCTGGTGCGCCGTCTACACGATCGCCGACCAGGCGTCGGAGCCGTATCTGTCGTTCGTCCTGCACGAGGACGAGGAGCGCATCGACGGCCTCAAGGCCCTCCTGGCGAAGGTCGACCCGCCGGACCCGGTCCCGACCCCGGGAGCCCGCGTCTGGACCGCCCCCTCCGAAGCCGCGCACCAGGCCGCTCTGCGTACGTCAATGCGCAACCTCGGCCTCGGCGAACCGATGACGGTCGGCTCCGGCATCGGCACGACGCTGTCCACGGCCTCCGCGGTGGGCGGCGAGACGGTCGTCCTGCCCCTGGTGGCCCGCAACCGCGTCATCGGCATGCTGGTCCTCGGCAAGCCCTCCGACGAGCACTTCCGCCAGGAGATCCTGGAGCTGGCCGAGGACCTGTCCCGCCGGGCCGCCCTGGCCCTGGACAACGCCCGCCTGTACTCGGAGCGCATGGCGATCAGCCAGTCCCTCCAGCGCAGCCTCCTGCCGCCCGGCCTGCCCCAGGTCCCGGGCGTGGAGGTGGAGGTCATCTACCGCGCGGCCGGCGAGGGCAACGAGGTCGGCGGCGACTTCTACGACCTCTTCCCCATCCGCGACGGCGCGTACGGCTTCGCCATCGGCGACGTGTGCGGCACGGGCCCCGAGGCGGCCGCGGTCACGGGCCTGGCCCGGCACGCGCTGCGCCTCCTTGCCCGCGAGGGCTTCGGCGGCCCCGCGGTCCTGGAGCGCCTGAACGCGGCGATCCTCGACGAGGGCGCCCGCAGCCGCTTCCTGACGCTGTTGTACGGCGAGTTGTGGCCCCAGGAGGACGGCTCGGCGGTCCTGAAGATCGTCTGCGCCGGCCATCCGCTGCCGCTGCGCCTGCGCCAGGACGGCACGGTCGAGCCGTACGCGGAGCCGCAGCCGCTGCTCGGCGTCATGGACGACCTGGAGCTGTACGAGCAGACGGTGACTCTCGACCCGGGCGATGTCCTGCTGTGTGTCACGGACGGCGTCACGGAGCGCCGCGAGGGCACGCGCATGCTGGGCGACGACGGCCTCGCCGATGTCCTGACCACCTGCACGGGCCTCACGGCGGGCGCGGTGGCGGCGCGCATCATGCGGGCGGTGGAGCGCTTCGCGACGGACGCTCCGTCGGACGACATGGCGATCCTGGCGATGCGCGTCCCGGGCCTCGACGACTGAACCCATGCCCCTGCCGGGGCGACAACCACAGTGACCAACAAAGAAGGCCACCGTCCCCAGGACGATGGCCTTCTCTTTCTTGGCGGAGCCCCCAAGCGGAATCGAACCGCTGACCTTCTCCTTACCATGGAGACGCTCTACCGACTGAGCTATAGGGGCCAGTTGTGCCTTGCGAGGTTTCCCGCGCGGCAACGGAATAGATCATACCCGAACATCAGGCGGTCCCGAACCGCCCTCTTCAATCCCTCAGAAGGCGGGTTGAAGGAGCCCTCCGAGCGCGTTGCACGCCGATACGATCCGCTGCAGTTCGCGGCGGGACAGTGAGTCGTCCACGGGCAGTGCGAGGGTCTCGTCGGCGGCCCGCTCGGTGGCGGGCAGTTCCACGTCGCGCCAGAACTTCGGCGTGCGGTGCAGCGGTGTCTTCACGGGTACGTGGCAGTCGACTCCCCTGGCCCGTACGGCCCGCGCGAACGCGTCGCGGTCCGGCCGCCCGTTGCCGGGCACTCGCACGACGTATTGGTGGCTGTGGGCGGCGTGCTCGGTCGGTGTTATGACTCCGGTCAGGCGCCCGTTCAGATAGGCCGCGCAGGCCCGCCGCTGCGGGAGTCCGTCATGCGGCGCGTCCAGTTCGCCTTGTTCCAGTACGAGGAGTCCGTGCCGCCGTCCGACGGAGTGCAGGCCGGCGATGTCTGCCTGGTTCCCGAAGCGGTGTACGGCGACGACGGCGGCGGTGCGGTCGGTGACGACGGCGTCGACCGCCGCGGGGCTGAGGCAGTACGTCAGTGGATCGATGTCGGCGAACACGGGCATGGCGCCCGCGAGCACGACGTCCTCGGCGACTTCGGCGTTCCCGTACGCGGGCACGATGACCTCGTCACCGCTCCCGACTCCGGCGGCTCGCAGCATTGCGTGTGTCCCCATGTCGCGGATGTTGGTCTCGCAACGTGAACAACGAGTGACGCACAACAAAAAAGAGCTGGTCCCCGAACCGAAGTTCAGGGACCAGCTCTCTTTTATCAAATTTAGTTCGGC
>NZ_AOPZ01000005.1 GCF_000414115.1 Streptomyces aurantiacus JA 4570 | reverse complement strand
CGCGGGGCGGCGGCGGGCGGCGGCGCGGCCGGGGCTGGGGCTGGGGCCGAGGTCACTCCGGTGGCGTCAGACATGCCTGTACGGCGGGTGCGTAGCGGTCGGTGATCTCGGCTATCGCCGTCGACCGCACGTGCGGGCCGCGCGCGATGCCGTACATCACACCGAGGCCGAGCAGCATCCCGACGGCCAGCTCGGCGCGCAGCCCGGCGTCCGGTCCGGGCAGGCGCTCGCCGAGCCTGCGCACCACCTGCGTACGGAAGTTGGAGCGCAGGACGTAGCCGTGCTCGCGGTGCAGCGGCGCGTACACGATGCGCAGGATGGGGTCGGCTCCGCGCTCGGCCTGGCTGGTCAGCAGGTGCTGGACCATGTGGCGGCCGAGCCCCTCCAGGGGCGCGTCGAGCACGGCCTCCGCGTCCGCCTCGAAGGACAGGACCTGGGCGAACAGCGCGTCCTTGCTGCCGAAGTACTTCAGGACCAACGGCGGGCTCACACCGGCGCGTTCGGCCACCGCCTTGAGCGTGATGTCGGTGTGCGCGTGCCGCGCGAGCAGATGGCGGGCGGCACGCACGATCGCGGCCTTCGTCGCTTCGGCGTCACGGCGCGCGGGGCCCGGCGAACACGCCGCCGGGTGCGGGGTCGAGCTGGTCATCGCGTCACTTTCCGTCGGTGGCGGCCCACTTGGGCGGCCGGGTCCGAGCGTATGGGGCGTGGCGCCGCGGGGACCACGAATCGGGCGGACTGGACATGGAGACGCCGATCACGGTCCCCTCGGCCGGACGGGCACGGCACCGCCGGTCCCCCGCGAACGCGCCGGCCCTTTCGGACATCAACTATCAGCCACAAGTGAATGTGAATTCACCCCGTGCGCAGCCATGGCCATGAATTGCCATTCACAGGAAGGGAGTTGACGGAGCGTCGAAAATCTGGACACCCCACGCGAACGGTGGGTTCCGTTCTGTCCGCTCCTCTTCCTCTCTGCCCCCGCAGGGCATAGGAGAGCAGCCGGGAGACACCATTGGAAGAACCGCGGAGAGAAAAGGTCCAGACCTAAGGCATCCGGAGGCGACCTCCCCTTTTGCGTGCCCCCGGGGCCCGCCGCGCGGCCTGCCGCCCCATACTGCGGCCACAGTCCGCTCCGCCATACTGCGCGCATGACCAGACTTCGAGTGGGCCTGATCGGCACGGGGCCCTGGGCGACACAGACCCACGCGCCGGTGCTCGCCGCGCACCCCGATGCCGCGCTGTCCGGAATATGGGGGCGCCGCCCCAAGGCGGCTGCCGAGCTCGCGTCCTCGTACGCCACCACCGCGTACGAGGACGTCGACGCGCTGTTCGCCGCGAGTGACGCGGTCGCCTTCGCGGTGCCGCCGGACGTCCAGGCGCCGCTGGCCGAGAGAGCCGCCGCGGCCGGCTGCCATCTGCTGCTCGACAAGCCGGTGGCCACCTCGCCGGAGGCGGCGCGCCGCGTCGCCGCGGCCGCGGACCGGGCCGGTGTGGCGTCGGTCGTGTTCTTCACGCTCCGCTTCGCCCCGCCCATGGCGCGGTGGCTGACGGACCGGGCGCAGGAAGGGCCGTGGTTCACGGCGCGGGCCGACTGGTACAGCTCGTTCTTCGCGGCGGACGGCACCGGCGCGTTCGACTCGCCGTGGCGGGCCGACAAGGGTGGACTCTGGGACGTCGGCCCGCACGCGCTGGCCGTCCTGACGGCGGTGCTCGGCGAGGTCACGTCCGTGACGGCGGCGCCCGGCCCGGCCGACGCCGTCCATCTGATCCTGCGGCACGCGGGCGGCGCGTCGAGCACCGCGACGCTCACACTGCGGGCGCCGCACGCGGCCTCGGGCCTGACGCTGGAGTTCCGCGGCGAGACCGGGACGGCCGCGCCGCCGGGGTGGGGCGAGAGCGGGTGGGGGGACTCGACCGACGCGTTCCGGTCAGCGGTCGACGCGTTGGCGCTCGCGGCGGGCGGCGGGGCGCGGCATCCGTGCGACGTACATTTCGGGCTTCGGGTGACGGAGATTCTCGCGGACGCGGAGCGACAAGTGGACGCGCGGCGGGGCACGGAACTTCCGGCCCGGTCGACGACTCGGGCCTCTTGAGTCGATCCCGGCCGCTCGCGGCGCCCGGAACAGCACGGGCGGCCGGTACCGTGGCCGCTACGTAATGGCGAGTGACGGCACCGGCCGCAGCCAGTGAACCCAGGAACCGAACCGGACAGTAACTGCCGCGCAGGTACACACTGCTCAGTTTCCGACCACACAGATCGGAATACGAACAACCGGTCCCGCGCACTGCCCGACTGCGACCCCGTAGGCGTAGGGGGTGTCCGACGCCGAGGAATTTCAGCCAATTTCACGCTGCTCGAACAAGACGCCCCTGAGTTGTGCCCACGAGCCCACCGACGATCAAACCTGCAGGTCGGTGGTCTCGCGTACTCCATGATGCCGCACCGACTGATCGTTTTCTTCAGGCAATGTTTATGCCCAAAGAAGTTGCGAATATTTAGACTGCTGACGCTCAACTCGGCGTGTACGAAGAGGGATTACCCACCATGAACAAGACGGCGCTGCGCGCTCTGCTCCGCGAACGACGCGCCCTCATCGCCCCCGAATCGCACGGGTTCGTCCGCACGACGGGCCAGGGCCGCCGCGCTCCCGGCCTCTCCCAGCACCAGGTGGACCAGCTCCTCCACCGCACCCTGGGCACCTACCACCGCCTGGAGTCCGGCAACTACCCGAACCCCCCGGCCGCCCTCCTGCGCGACGTGGCCCGGCTGTTCGGGCTGAATGAGCAGGAGTGGGTGTCCTTGTGCAGGTATGCCCTGCTACAGGACCCTCCCGGGCCGCTGCATCTGTCCTCGGGGAAGGAGGTTCCGGGGATCTGGCGGGAGGCGGTCAACGGCGTCTCGCACATCGCGTACGTCACAGACGCCTCGTGGGACATGCTCACCTACAACGAGGCGTGCGCCGCGGTGTTCCCCGGCCGCGAGGTGCCGACCAACATCATGCGCTGGATGGTCCTCGACCCGGCCGCCCGCGAGATCCTGCTCGACTGGGGCACGTCCTGGGCGCCCATGCTGCTGCCGCAGCTGCGCGCGGCCCTCGCCACCCGCCCGGAGGACGAGACCCTGCGGCAGATAGAGAAGGAAGTGCTCGCCGACCCCGTGGCCGCGCCGCTGTACGGCGCGGACAAGCCCTACCCCCACCCCGACGGCGACGAGCGGCCCCTGCTGCACTCGGAGAAGGGGGAGGGCTGGGTCATCATGTGCGCGGCCCAGCCCTTGACCGCTCCGGGCGCCCGGATGATGATCCTTGTGTTCCACCCCGGAAGGGAGCGGGTGCACTCCAGAGCACCGATGCTCCGGGCCACGTGATCACAACTTGGGATTCCGCAAGCGGAACCGGCACGACTGGACGCGCGTTCGACGAGGTGCAGTACGTTTCCTTATGTCTGCCCTCCACATTACGACTGCGCCGGTGGGAGCCTTCTCGTGTCCGCTTATGTCCTCAGACCCCAGACTGTTGTCGGTGATCACAAGGTCACGACCACCGACATCACCGACGACATACGCAAGCACCACGCCGAGCACCCCCGGCTCGGCGCGTTCCTGCGTGTCATCGGCAACTGCGGCGTCCAGACCCGTTACTTCACCCGTCCCCTGGACTCACCGACCGTGGCCGGCACGGCGGACATCCACGAGCGGGCCACCGCCGCCTTCGACGACGCCGTCGTGATGGCGGAGCGGGCGGCCACCGCCGCCCTCGACGCGGCGGGCCTCGCCCCGGGTGACATCGATGCCATCGTCACCACGCACACCACCGGCTGGTCGGTGCCGAACCTGGACATCCATCTCATGGCCCGGCTCGGGCTGCGGCCCACGGCGCGCCGGATCGCGCTGACCACGCTGGCCTGCCCGGGAGGCACGCAGGCCCTGATCCGGGCGGCGGACCTGGTGGCCGCCCGGCCGGGCAGCAAGGTCCTGGTGGTGGCGGCGGAGGTGATCTCCTCCGTCTACCACCACAACGACACCGGCATCGAGGCGATGATCTACAAGGCCCTGTTCGGCGACTCCGCGGGCGCGGCCGTCGTCACCGACGAGCCTCTCGGCCCGGGGCTGCTGATCGAGGACTCGTACGAATACGTCCTGCCGGGGAGCATCGACCGCCAGCGCGGCCGGATCACGGCGGACGGGTTCCACTTCGACTCCACCCGCAAGGCGCTGACCGCGGCCGACGACGTGCTGCCGCAGCTCCTGGAGTGGATAGGCCCGCGGAGCGCCGAGTTCGCCGTCATCCATCCGGGCAGTCCGCGCATCATCTCCGACACCGCGGCCGCCCTCGGCCTCGGTGCCGAGGACGCGCGGCACTCCACGGACACCCTCGCCAACGAGGGGAACCTGGGCGGCGTCAGCATCCTCCGTGTCCTGGAGCGCACCCACGCGGCACCGCCCGCCGACGGGGCGCGGGGCTACACCGTCGCGTTCGGGCCCGGCTTCACGACCGCGGCCGTGCGCTGCCGCTGGCACGCCTGACACCGTCGGCACGCCTGAGGCCGCCGTACGCCCGAGCCCGCCGGCACGCCTGACCGCGGTACCTCCGCGCCCGGGCCGCCCCTCAGCGATTGCTCCCACGCGTGTGACCGCGCCTGTCCTCCCGCGCGTGCGACCGCGCCTCCGCGCCCCTCGTACCCTCCCGCACCGGCGGCCCGGTGCGGGAGGGCTTTGCCGGGTGTTTGCGTGCGCTTGTGCGAGACCTGGTGACGGCCGCCCGCCGCTGCCGTCCCGCACCGCCCGGGACGGCGGATTTCGTCCTTTCGGCCACCCCGAACCGGCCACGTGACCGATGGCGCGCCCCCGCACGCCCCGGTCAACCTGGACGGATGTTGCCCCAGCACGGCGGCGCGGACCCGCGGCTCGACGTCCTCGCCCTGACGATCGCCGCCGTCGCGTCGGCGGCATTCCTGGTGGTCCTGCGGCGGCCGGTCCCATGGGGCGCCGACAGGGGCGACGTGGGCGCCGACCAGGACGTGCGCCCGAGCGATGGCGCCGCCGACGCCCCTTCCGCTTCCGCCGAAGGAGATGCGACCCCTGTCGAAAGCGGGGCCACCACCGAGGGTGGAGCCATTCCGGGAAGCGGGGTCGGCTGATGATGCACACGCTCTACCTCGTCGGCATCGCCGCCTTCGCCGCCAGTGGCGTGCTCGCCGCGCACCGCGCGCGGATGGACCCGTTCGGCGGGCTCGTGCTCGCCTTCGTCGCCTCCATCTCCGGCGGCACCCTGCGCGACCTCATCCTCGACCGGCACCCGCTGTACTGGACGCACGACTGGGTGCTGCTCACGGTCGTCGCCTGCACGGGCGTGGCCACGATGCTGTACCTGCGCCACCGCGAACTCCCGCAGCGCTCGCTGATGGTGGTGGACGCGGTCGGCCTGTCCGTGGTGACGGTCATGGGCGCGCAGGCCGCCATCGACGCGCACGTCACGCCGCTCGCCGTCGTCATCCTCGCCGTGCTCACGGGCGTGACCGGCGAGGTCGTACGCGATGTGCTGTGCGGCCAGTTCCCGCCGCTGCTGCTGCGCGAGGAGGTGTACGCGACCGCGGCCCTGGCGGGCGCCCTGTGCTACCTCGGCCTGCACCACGCGGGAGCGTCACCGACCGCGACCACGGTCACCTCGGCCGGACTCGTGCTCGCCCTGCGCCTCGCCGCGATCACCACATCGCTGCACCTGCCGCCGCTCGCCCGGGCGGCGGGCGGACAGCCCCGCCCGGCGGCGGACCGGGACCCCGAGGACACCCCGCGCGCGAACGCCTGACCCGGGCGGCCAACGGGCGGGCGCCGCCGCGAAATTCCGTTGCCCGACCGGCACCCCCCTGCTGAAGTGACCCGCATGGATCACACAACGGTGCTCGCGGCGTACGACCGGCAGATACGGCGGAACCTGGACACGGTCGGGCCGGACGGGCCGGGCGTGCTCATCGAGCGCGCGGGCGGTGTCGTACGGCGCGTGGGCGCCGCGCACGACTGGAACGGCGTCCTCTGGTCGGGGCTCGACGAGACCACGGCGGACGAGGCGATCGCCGCCCAGGTACGCCACTTCACCGCCCGCGGCCTGGAATTCGAGTGGAAGGCGTACACGCACGATCTGCCCGCCGACCTGCCCGGGCGCCTCCTCGCGGCCGGATTCGCGCCCGAGCCCGCCGAGACGCTGATGGTGGCCGCCGTCGACGAACTGCCCCTGGACGCGCCCCCGCCCGAGGGCGTCCGGCTGCTCCCGGTCACGGACGCGGAAGGCGTGCGGCTCATGGTCGACGTACATGAGCAGGCATTCGGCACGGACGGCAGCGCGCTCGGCAGACAGATCCTCGACCAGCTCACCACGGCGCCGGAGTCCGTCGCCGCGGTCGTGGCCCTGGCCGGTGACACACCGGTCAGCTCGGCGCGCCTGGAGTTCCAGCCGGGCACGGACTTCGCCGGACTGTGGGGCGGCGGCACGGTGGCGCAGTGGCGCGGCCGGGGCGTGTACCGCTCGCTGATCGCCTACCGCGCCCGCCTCGCCCAGGCCCGTGGCGTGCGCTACCTCCAGGTCGACGCGTCCGACCAGAGCCGCCCCATCCTCGGCCGCCTCGGCTTCACGGAGCTGGCGAAGACGACGCCGTACGTGTACCGACCCTGACCCCGGCCGCCCACGCGCCCGCGCGTCCGGCCGCCCGGTCGTCAGGAATTCGGCGGCGTCTCGTCCGGGAAGATCTTCGTGACGATCTTGCCGTCCTTCGTGAGATAGCCGTGCAGCATGCCCGGGCTGCTGTGCGGCGCGTCGAACTCCCCGTTCGGCGCGAGCGCGATGACACCGCCGTCGCCGCCGAGCCCCGGCAGCCGCTCGACGATCACTTCGTACGCGGCGGTCGCGACGCCGGCCCCCTTGAACTCCATGAGGTTGGAGATCGTGGAGGTGGCCGCGCCCCGGATGAAGACCTCGCCGGCCCCGGTGGCGCTCGCGGCGACCGTGCTGTTCTTCGCGTACGTCCCCGAGCCGATCAGCGGCGAGTCGCCGATGCGGCCGGGCAGCTTGTTGGTCATGCCGCCCGTGGAGGTGGCCGCCGCCAGGTCGCGGTCGCCGTCCACGGCGACCGCGCCGACCGTGCCCTTGGACTGCGCGTCGGCGACGGACGCGGGCGAGTCGACGGCGGCCTTCTCGCCGTCCGAGACGTCCGAGCCGCCCTTGCCGTCCCCGCCCGCCTTGCCGCCCTTGCCGCCCCGCGCCGCCTCCTTGGCCGCCATCAGGGCGTCCCAGCGGGCCTGCGTCCAGTAGTAGTCCTGGGTGACCGTCTTCAGGCCGTTACGCGCGCCGAAGTCGTCGGCGCCCTCGCCCGAAAGCAGCACGTGCGGGGACTTGTCCATGACCGCGCGGGCGCCCGCGATCGGGTTGCGCAGGCTCTTCACGCCCGCCACCGCGCCCGCCCTCAGGTCCGAGCCACGCATGATCGACGCGTCCAGTTCGTGGCCCGCGTCTGCGGTGAACACGGCGCCCTTGCCCGCGTTGAACAGCGGGTTGTCCTCCAGTTTCTGCACGGCGGCCTGGACGGCGTCCACGCTGGAGCCGCCCTTGTCGAGGATCTTGCGCCCGGCCTTCATGGCGTCGGCGAGCCCGTCCCGGTACGCCTTCTCGCGCTCCGGAGTGGTCTTGTCCCGGTCGAGCGCGGTACCGGCCCCGCCGTGCACGGCGAGCACCACGTCCCGCGCGTCGGGCCTGCCCTTCCCGGCGGGCCGCTCCCCGTGAGCGGCGGGCGCCGTGCGGCCGTCCGGATCCCGGCCCGCTCCGTCGGGGACTACGACCGCGGTCACGGTGACCGCGGCGGCGGTGGCGAGGACGGGAATCAGCCAGGTCAGGGGACGTCTGCGCATCGGCACTCCTCGGCAGGGGGACGCGAGCGTCCACGGTAATGGCATGACCATGGCGTCTACCAGAGCGCGTCGGCCGCCCCTACCATCACCTCCGTCACCTGTCCCACGCGCGTCCGACTTCCGTACCGGAAAGGGCACATCATGGGGGAACACGTCACCCGCAGGGACCTCATCCGCCTCGGCGGCACCGCCGTCGCGACCGCCGCCCTCGCCGGCGCCGGCCTCGGCACCGCCCGCGCCGCCCAGCCGCTCGCCCTCCCCGCCTCCCGCGCCTTCGACCTCGCCGACTCCTCGGACCCGGTGTTCATGCACCAGCCCACGTGGTGCCCGACGGTCATGCAGTGCGCGGGCTACGACCACCTCAACAAGCACTGGTACGTCGCGCAGGTCATGTACAACCCGGACGACGGCGTGCCGTACGCGACCCGCCTCAAAGAGGGCGACATCGCGATCACCAAGCTGAGCGCGGACGGCGGCACGATGATCGGGCGCATGTATCTGCGCGGGTTCGGGCACGGCGCGCAGATCGGCGTCGAGCCGACCGCCGCGGGCGCGCCGCCCTACCTGTGGATCGAGTACGCCTCCGAGGCGCCGGACGGCAAGACCGGCTTCGGCACGAAGGTGTGCCGCATCAAGTACCTGGGCCCGCCCGCGAGTCAGCCGCCGCGCAGCTTCCACTGGGACAGCGCGGCCGACCGCACGGCGATGAACTTCAAGGACCGCACACCCGATCCGGCGAAGCTGCCCGGCACGGGCGCGACGCTCTCCGCGCCGCGCCCGGTCGTCGACATGCACCACCGCCGGCTCCTGGTCCGCTTCAACCGGGGCAGCGATCTGCAGTGCGCCGTGTGGGACCTGGACGCGGCCGTCGCGGCGCCCCTGGGCGCACCCCTGGCGCACCGCGCGGGCCTGTACAAGCCGCCGGTGGCCCAGGGCTTCTGTCTGTACGGCTCGTACCTGTACCTGTACGAGGGCGAGGCGTACAAGAACGGCGGCCCCGGGAACACCGACGACACCGGCAACACGTACATCACCCGCGTCGACCTCAACACCGGAGCCACCGAGCGGGCGTTGACGCGCGCCCTGAAGAGTCTGACGTTCCGTGAGCCGGAGGGCATGAACATCATGCTCGTGCCGGACGCGGCCGGGCCCGGCGGCTACAGCGCCCGCCTGACCTTCGGCTTCGCGTCCGGCGCCGAGGGCGCGCGGCGCTGCAACATCGCGTACAAGGACAAGCTCGTGTGAGCCCCGTACGCACCGGCGCGGTTCAGCGGATCGGCAGCCCCGAGAGCGTACGGGCGATCACCAGGCGCTGGATCTCGCTGGTGCCCTCGAAGATGGTGTAGATCGCGGCGTCCCGGTGCATGCGCTCCACCGGGTACTCGCGGGTGTAGCCGTTGCCGCCGAGGATCTGGATCGCCTGGGCGGTGACCTTCTTGGCGGTCTCGCTGGCGAACAGCTTGGACATCGAGCCCTCGGCGGACTCGAACTTCTTGCCCGTGGTGGCCATCCAGGAGGCGCGCCACACGAGCAGCCGGGCCGCGTCGATCTGCGTACGCATGTCGGCCAGCTGGAAGGCCACCCCCTGGTTGTCGATGATGGGGCGGCCGAACTGCGTACGCGTCTTGGCGTACTCCAGGGCCTCTTCGTACGCCGCGCGGGCCGTGCCCACCGCCATCGCGCCGACCGCCGGGCGGGACGCCTCGAACGTCGCCATCGCGGCGTTCTTCAGGCGCTCGCCACCGGTCTTGGCGCGCTCACGCGCGCGTGCCAGGCGCTCGTCCAGCTTGTCCTTGCCGCCGAGCAGGCAGGAGCCGGGGACGCGCACGTCCTCCAGGACGACCTCGGCGGTGTGCGAGGCGCGGATGCCGTGCTTCTTGAACTTCTGCCCCTGGGACAGGCCAGGGGTGTCCGGCGGCACGATGAAGGACGCGTGGCCCTTGGAGCCGAGATCGGGGTCGACGACCGCGACGACGACGTGGACGCCCGCGATGCCGCCGTTGGTCGCCCAGGTCTTGGTGCCGTTGAGGACCCACTCGTCCTTGGCCTCGTCGTAGACGGCGCGGGTCCGCATGGAGGCCACGTCGGAGCCCGCGTCCGGCTCGGACGAACAGAAGGCGGCGACCTTCACGTCGTTCACGTCGCCGTACATCTGCGGGAT
This sequence comes from Streptomyces aurantiacus JA 4570, assembly GCF_000414115.1. GTDB lineage: Bacteria > Actinomycetota > Actinomycetes > Streptomycetales > Streptomycetaceae > Streptomyces > Streptomyces aurantiacus_A. Next base: position 16,288 of record NZ_AOPZ01000005.1, on the reverse strand, counting down.
CCAGGTGCCGATCTGCTCCTCGGTGCCGTTGGCGAGGACGCCCACCGCCGCCAGGCCGGTGCCGACTATGGACAGGGCTATGCCCGCGTCGCCCCAGAACAGTTCCTCCATGGCCATCGGGATGCCGAGCCCGGTGGGGTCGAAGAACTGCTGGGCGTAGAAGTCCAGGGAGTAGATCCCGACCTTCGCCGCCTCCTGGATCACCGGCCAGGGCGTCTCCTCGCGCTCGTCCCACTCCGCCGCGGCCGGGCGGATCACGTCGGCGGCGAATCCGTGGAGCCAGTCCCGGACCTCCTTCTGCTCGTCGTTGAGCTCCATGGTGAACTCGGCCATGACCCCTCCAGGACTGCGGAACCCTGCTACGTTACTTCCGGTAACTGGAGTCTGTTACTGGCCGGTAGCCGATGTCAACTCCCGGCAGCCCGTTCGATGCGCACCCCCGCGTGAGTGTTACGTTGCGCGTGCGGCAGCCAATCGCATCGGGCGGAGAGAGCACTTCATGGAGACCACGCAGCGGACCGATCAGCAACGGTCCGCCGAGCAACGGCGGCGCGAACTGCTCGAGGCGGCCGACCGCGTCGTGCTCCGCGAAGGACCCGGCGCCTCGATGAACGCCATCGCCGCCGAGGCGGGCATCACCAAGCCCATTCTCTACCGGCACTTCGGCGACAAGGGAGGGCTGTACGCGGCCCTCGCCAAGCGGCACACCGACGCCCTGCTCGCCTCGCTCCGCGCGGCCCTGGACGCCCCCGCCGAGCGCAGGGAGCGCGTGGAGTCCACGCTCGACACCTACCTCGCGGCGATCGAGGCCCGTCCCCAGGTCTACCGCTTCCTGATGCATCCGTCGGAGGCGGGCCCGACCGGCGACCAGAGCGGCGAGGGCGGCTTCGACGTCGGCCTGCACTCCGTTCCCCTGCTGCGCCGGCTCGGCGAGGAGCTGGCCGAGGTCATCGAGGAGCGGGTCGACCTCGGCCCGGAGAGCACCCAGCTCGCGCGGGTGTGGGGCCACGGCATCGTCGGCATGATGCACGCGGCCGGCGACTGGTGGCTCGGCGAACGGCCCTGTTCCCGCGCCGAGTTGGTGCGCAGCCTGGCCGACCTGCTGTGGGGACGGCTCGCGGCGGCGGGCAACCGGGTGGGCGGGCCCGGCTTCTGAGGTCCGGCTGCCGAGGTCCGGCTGCCGAGGCAGGCCCCGGACGGGGTTCGACGACGGGCTCTCAGGCCGTCGTGGCCCAGGGCGCCCGCGCCGCCTGACGCAGCACCCGGCGGCGCCGCCACCCGGTGACGTGGTCGGTGTACACCCCGCCCTCCAGGTGGTCGTACTCGTGCTGGAGGCAGCGGGCGAAGAACCCGGTGCCGTGCACCCGCACCGGCTCCCCGCGCAGCGTGACGCCCTCCAGGACGGCGTGGTCGAAGCGCGGGGTCGCCGCCTCCAGGCCCGGCAGCGACAGACACCCTTCGGGGCCGCGCACGCTCACCCCGTCCACGTCCACCAGGCGCGGGTTCACCAGGTGCCCGAGGTGACGCACGTCCTCGTCGTCCGGGCAGTCGTAGACGAACACCCGCAGGCCCACACCGATCTGATTCGCGGCCAGGCCCACGCCCTGCGCCGCGTACATCGTGGCGTACATGTCCTCGATGAGCGCGGCCAGTTGCGGGCCGAAGTCGGTCACCTCCGCACAGGGGGTGTGCAGCACGGGGTCGCCGAGCAGGGTCAGGGGTCGTACGCGCCCTGAGGCGCCCGGGATCGAGCCGTGTCGCATGGCGGCAAGAGTACGGTCAAGGGACTGCCGCGCCGCTGACAGGGGCTGACAGGGGCTGACAGGTGCCGTGATTCGGGCTTGTCAGTCGATCTCGATAGGCTGGCCCGACACGATGCCGGGCAGGCGCGGCGCCGTACGCAAGGAGGATCCAGACTGATGGCAGGCAACACGGACCCGCTGTCGCCGCGGGCCAAGCTGGCCGTGACGGCGGGCAAGGCGGCCGCGGCGGTGTCGCGCGCGGCGGGCCGCGGCAGCGGTTCGGTGATCGGCGGCAAGGTGGCCCTCAGGCTCGACCCAGAGCTTCTGGGCCGGCTCGCCACGCACCTGGACGTGGTGCTCGTCTCGGCCACGAACGGCAAGACGACCACGACGCGGCTGATCGCCGAGGCCCTGGGCGCCAGCGGCCCGGTCGTCTCCAACGCGCTCGGCGCGAACATGCCTGCCGGCATCACCTCCGCGCTCGCGGGCGGCTCCGACGCCCGGTTCGGCGTGATCGAGGTCGACGAGAAGTACCTCGCGGGTGTCGCCCGCGACGTCTCCCCCAAGGCGATCGCGCTGCTCAACCTCTCGCGCGACCAGCTCGACCGCGCCGCCGAGACCCGCATGCTCGCCGAGAAGTGGCGCGAGGGCCTGGCGGGGTCCAAGGCCGTCGTCATCGCCAACGCCGACGACCCGCTGGTCGTGTGGGCCGCCTCCTCCTCGCCGAACGTGGTGTGGGTGGCCGCGGGCCAGGAGTGGAAGGACGACGCCTGGTCGTGCCCGGCGTGCGGCGGCGTGATGCAGCGCCCCGGCGACGACTGGTTCTGCGGCGAGTGCGGCTTCCGCAGGCCCGCGCCGAGCTGGGCCCTGTCCGGGGACTATGTGCTCGACCCGCACGGCTCGGCCTGGCCGATCCACCTCCAGCTCCCCGGCCGGGCGAACAAGGCGAACGCCGCCTCCTCCGCCGCCGTGGCCGCCGTCTTCGGGGTGCCCCCGCAGGTCGCTTTGGAGCGGATGTATCAGGTGCAGGCGGTCGCCGGGCGCTATGACGTCGTGCAGTTCCAGGGGCGCGACCTGCGCCTGCTGCTCGCGAAGAACCCGGCGGGCTGGCTCGAAACGTTTTCGCTCATCGACCCGCCGACCACCCCGGTGATCCTCTCGGTGAACGCCCGCGGCGCGGACGGCACCGACACCTCCTGGCTGTGGGACGTCGACTACACCCGCCTCGCCGGTCACCCGATCTTCGTGCTCGGCGACCGCAAGCTGGACCTCGCCGTCCGCCTGGAGGTCGCGGGCCTCGACTTCCGCGTGTGCGAGAGCCTCGACGAGGCCGTGCAGATCGCCCCGCCCGGCCGCATCGAGACGATCGCGAACTACACCGCGTTCCAGGACCTGCGCCGCCGCGTCGGCAACTGAGGCCCCGGACTCCCCCGCACTTCGAGACCTTCGTAGGGACCAATGAGCATGAGCGACAACAGCCTGCGGCTGGTGTGGGTCTACCCGGACCTGCTGAGCACGTACGGAGACCAGGGCAACGCCCTCGTCGTCGAGCGCCGCGCCCACCAGCGCGGCCTCCAGGTCGAGCGGTACGACGTCCGCAGCGACCAGCCGGTGCCCACCTCCGGCGACATCTACCTGATCGGCGGCGGCGAGGACCGCCCGCAGCGCCTGGCGTCCGAGCGGCTGCGCCGTGACGGCGGTCTGCAGCGGGCCGTGGGCAACGGCGCCATCGTCTTCTCGGTGTGCGCGGGCTACCAGATCCTCGGCAACGAGTTCATCAACGACCTCGGCCAGCGCGAGCCCGGCCTCGGCCTGCTCGACGTGGTGTCCACACGCGGCGAGGGCGAGCGCTGCGTCGGCGACGTGCTCGCGGACATCGACCCGCAGCTCGGCCTGCCCGAACTCACCGGCTTCGAGAACCACCAGGGAATCACGCACGTCGGCCCCGGCGCCCGCCCCTTCGCCCGGGTCCGCCTCGGCAAGGGCAACGGCACGGGGGACGGCACCGAAGGCGCCTACAACGGCACGGTCTTCGGTACGTACATGCACGGGCCCGTCCTTGCCCGTAACCCCCTCATCGCCGACCTGCTGCTGAAGCTGGCCCTCGATGTGAACGCGCTGCCACCCACGGACGACCGGTGGTACGACGCGCTGCGCGGGGAGCGGATCGCCGCCGCGCAGCAGCAGCCGGCGTAGCGCCGCGAGCGCCGGGCGGGCTGGAATCCAGCCCGCCCCGAGCCGGTGTCCAGTGGGTGGGCGGACTCTACGGAGAGGGACCTCGCGCCGGTAGGGTGACTGCTGATCCAGCCGGACGACGTGGTCCGGGATTCGGCCCACGTAGCGAAGGTATTCCGGGCTATGCGCATTGGTGTCCTGACTTCCGGCGGCGACTGCCCCGGCCTGAACGCCGTCATCCGTTCGGTCGTCCACCGTGCCGTCGTCGACCACGGCGACGAGGTCATCGGCTTCCACGACGGCTGGAAGGGCCTGCTCGAATGCGACTACCGCAAGCTGGACCTGGACGCGGTGGGCGGCATTCTGGCGCGCGGCGGCACGATCCTCGGCTCCTCGCGGGTGCAGCCCGCCCACCTGCGTGACGGCGTCGAACGTGCCAGGGGTCACGTGGCCGAGCTCGGCCTCGACGCGATCATCCCGATCGGCGGCGAGGGCACGCTCAAGGCCGCCCGTCTCCTGTCGGACGCGGGGCTGCCCATCGTCGGCGTGCCCAAGACCATCGACAACGACATCGCGGTCACGGATGTGACCTTCGGCTTCGACACGGCCGTCGGCGTCGCCACCGAGGCCCTCGACCGTCTGAAGACCACCGCCGAGTCGCACCAGCGCGTCCTGATCGTCGAGGTCATGGGCCGGCACACCGGCTGGATCGCGCTGCACTCCGGCATGGCGGCCGGCGCGCACGCCATCGTCGTACCCGAACGGCCCTTCGACATCGAGGAGTTGGCGAAGAAGGTCGGCGAGCGGTTCGAGGCAGGCAAGAAGTTCGCCATCGTCGTGGCCGCCGAGGGCGCCAAGCCCCGCGAGGGCAGCATGGCGTTCGACGAGGGCGTGAAGGACGTCTACGGCCACGAGCGCTTCGCCGGCATCGCCCGCCAGCTCTCCCTCGAACTGGAGCAGCGCCTCGGCAAGGAGGCCCGCCCGGTGATCCTCGGCCATGTGCAGCGCGGCGGCACCCCCACCGCGTACGACCGCGTCCTCGCGACCCGCTTCGGCTGGCACGCCGTGGAGGCCGTGCACCGCGGCGAGTTCGGCCGGATGACGGCGCTGCGCGGCACGGACATCGTCATGGTGCCCCTCGCCGAGGCCGTCGAGACGCTGAAGACCGTGCCCGAGGAGCGGTACGAGGAAGCGGAGTGTGTGCTGTAGCACTCCGGCGCCCTCAGGGACCCCGAACCGCCCCCGGTCGCAAACGCGTCCGGGGGCGGTTCTACTCTGGTGCGGACACACAGCGCACAATCTGCACGAAACAGGAGCCAGCGGATGGATCACAGCGGGCACGGCATGCATGGCATGAACATGGATCTGCCGCCGTTCACGCTGGGGCGCGGGCTCGAGCCCTCGGCCGACCCCTTCTTTCTCATTGGCTGCCTGGTGGCCCTCGCCCTCTACGGATGGGGGGTCGTGCGGCTGGTGCGGCGCGGCGACAAGTGGCCGGTCGGCCGCACCGTCTCGTTCGTCGTCGGCGTCCTGACGATCCTGCTCGTGATGTGCACGAAGCTGAACGACTACGGCATGGTCCTGTTCAGCGTGCACATGGTGCAGCACATGATCATCAGCATGCTCTCGCCGATCCTGCTGCTCATGGGCGCCCCGATCACGCTGGCGCTGCGCGCGCTGCCGGTCGCGGGCCGCGGCCGCAAGGGCCCGCGCGAGCTGCTCCTGGCGCTGCTGCACAGCAGGTACGTACGGATCATCACGCACCCCGCGTTCACCATCCCGCTGTTCATCGCGAGCCTGTACGCGCTGTACTTCACGCCGCTGTTCGACACCCTGATGGGCTCCAAGGCCGGGCACATCGGCATGATGGTGCACTTCCTCGCCGTCGGCCTGGTGTTCTTCTGGCCGATCATGGGCGTGGACCCGGGCCCCCACCGCCCCGGCTACCTGATGCGGATGCTGGAGCTCTTCGCCGGCATGCCGTTCCACGCCTTCTTCGGCATCGCCCTGATGATGGCGTCCGAGCCCATGATCGACACGTACAAGAACCCCCCGGCCTCGCTCGGCGTCGAGGCGCTCGCCGACCAGAACGCGGCCGGCGGCATCGCCTGGGCCTTCAGCGAGATCCCCTCGGTGCTCGTGCTGCTCGCCCTGCTCTTCCAGTGGTACCGCTCCGACCAGCGGGAAGGCCGCCGCAAGGACCGTGCCGCCGACCGCGACGGGGACAAGGAGCTGGAGGCGTACAACGCCTATCTGGCCTCACTGGCGGCGCGCGGACGCTAGCGGCAAGGCCGCATCACGGGTGAGGATGGCCTCAGGCCATGGTCACGGCGCCGGCGCCAGCCGACCGCCCGACCTGCGTTTGAGGAGGCAGGGCGATGCCTGGTTCTACGAAGACGATGGGGGCTTTCACCATCGGGGGGCTCGTGATGGTGACCGCCTACACGGTGGCGCTCGGGAGCAACGGCTGGCTGTGGTTCGGCTGGGTGGTGCTGGGGCTGCTCACGGTGGCGATGGTGTTCGCGCGGACGACGTGAGGGGCAGGCCGTACGGCCTCGGCAACGCCCCGAGGAGCGCTCTCACAAACGCCCTCGGAAACGCCCTCAGAAGCGGAAGACGTGCCCGGTCCCCGACTCCAGCTCGCACGCGTTGCCGTACGTCTTGCGCCACGTCACCGGCTTGCCCCGGAACTCCCCGGTCGCGCTCACGGTGACCGGCGAGTACTCCCTGGTGCACAGGCTGCCCTCGCGCGCCAGCTTGTCGAAGTCGCCGCCCGCCGCGTCCAGCTCGGCGCAGGCGCGCGCCGCGTGCGGGTGATGGCCGCCCGGCTCGGGCACGCACCGCAGCACGACGCCCCGGATCCAGGTGTTCTCGTCGCCCGAGACGGTCAGGAAGACACCGCGCTGGCGGGACGGCGCGTCGGTACCGGGCGCCGCCGCGACGGGCGCGGCGGCCGCGGCGAGCGCGATCAGGGCGGCCGAGGTGACGGTGAGCGAGCGCATGGGACCTCCGGGAGCAGCGACGGACGCCGGGCACGGACGGTGGCGTCAGGAACGTCGGGCACCGGTCAGAGCACCTCGCGGCACCCCGCCCGGCAAGCCGCCACGCCGGTCGCTCCCCCGTACGGGGCCTGTCGCACCCCCGCACGGACGCACGGCCGGCACCCCACCGACCGCGCACCGCACGATCCACAAGACCCGAACGGGCTCTCGCGCATGCGCGGACGATTGACTACTGTGCGTCGGCACCACCCCTGGGGGAAGGCGGCGCCCGCATGTTCTATCTACTGCTCAAGTACGTGATCCTCGGGCCGCTGCTCCGGCTGATGTTCCGGCCAAGGATCGAGGGCCTGGAGCACATTCCGGAGCACGGAGCGGCCATCGTCGCCGGGAACCACCTGTCGTTCTCCGACCACTTCCTGATGCCGGCCATCATCAGGCGGCGCATCACGTTCCTGGCGAAGGCCGAGTACTTCACCGGCCCCGGCATCAGGGGCCGGCTCACCGCCGCGTTCTTCCGCAGCGCCGGGCAGATCCCGGTGGACCGCTCCGGCAAGGAGGCGGGCCAGGCCGCGATCCGCGAGGGCCTCGGCGTGCTGCGCAAGGGCGAGCTGCTCGGCATCTACCCCGAAGGCACCCGCTCGCACGACGGCCGCCTGTACAAGGGCAAGGTCGGCGTCGCCGCGATGGCACTGCGGGCGCACGTGCCGGTGGTGCCGTGCGCGATGATCGGCACCTTCGAGGCCCAGCCGCCCGGAAAGGTCGTACCGCGCTTCCGGCGCGTGACCATCCGCTTCGGCGAACCGCTGGAGTTCTCGCGCTATGCGGGCATGGACGGCGAGAAGGCGGTCCTGCGGGCCGTGACGGACGAGATCATGTACGCGATCCTCGGCCTGTCCGGCCAGGAGTACGTGGACAAGTACGCCGCCGTGGTGAAGGCGGAGGAGGCGGCGGAGCGGGCCTCGGACAGCGGCCGCTCCTTACCGGAGCGGAAGTTCCCGAGGATGCCGCTGAGCTGACGCGTGTGCCTCCCGTGCGGCGAGGCGTTCCCGGCGCGCGCTTATGATCCAGCCATCGGACTGTTCGACTACCGGGCGGGGACGCCTGGTTGGCACGGCCGGAGGCCAGAGGTGACCGAGCACGCCCAGTACACGAAGCTCATCGGACTGCTGGAGGAGAGGGGCGCGGGGTACCGCGTCATCGAGCACGCTCCGGAGGGCGCCACGGAGGCGGTGAGCGCACTGCGCGGCCACGGACTCGCGCAGGCCGCCAAGTGCATCGTGGTGATGGTGAAGCTGGACAAGAAGACGAAGCGGTACGTCCTCGCGGTCGTGCCCGGCGACCGGCGGGTGGACCTGAACGCGGTCAAGGCCCTGCTCGGCGGGGTGTACGCGGGTTTCGCCACGCAGGAGGTGGCGGAGCGGCTCTCGGGGAGCGTGAGCGGCACGATTCTGCCGTTCTCCTTCGACCCGGAGCTGGAACTCGTCGTGGATCCGGCCCTGCTGGCGCACGAGGAGCTGTTCTTCAACGCGGCACGCCTCGACCGCTCGCTGGCGCTGCGGACCGCGGACTACCGGGAGATCGCCCAGCCGAGGCTGGAGACGATCTCCCAGTAGCTGCGTGGTGGCTGCCGGCCGTGGTTACGGCTTGGGTGTGGCCGTGATTACGGCTCGGCCCTGACCGTGACTACGGCTCGGCCCTGACCGTGGTTACGGCTTGGGCGTGGCGTGCGGTGCGCACGTCACGTCGCGGCTGTCCACCTTGCCGGTGAGCAGGTAGGTGTCGACGCGCTCGTTGAGGCAGGGGTTCGCCAGGTTGGTGATGCCGTGCGAACCGGCGTCCTTCTCCGTGATCAGACGGGAGCCCTTGAGCCGCTTGTGCAGCTCGACCCCGCCCGGGTACGGCGTGGCGGCGTCCCGCGTGGCCTGGGCGATCAGCGTGGGCGGCAGGCCCTTGCCGGTCTTGACCTCGACGGGCTTGTGCTGCTTGCTCGGCCAGGTCGCGCACGGCAGGTTCATCCAGGCGTTGGCCCAGGTCATGAACGGGTGGTCCTTGTGGATCCGGGTGTTGTCCCGGTCCCACTTCTTCCAGCTGGTGGGCCACTTGGCATCGGCGCACTCGACGGCGGTGTAGACGGCGTTGCCGTTCTCCGACGACTTGTTGCCGGCGATGTCGGACATGTCGGGGCTCGCGGCCTCGATCAGCGGCTTCGGGTCACCGGCGACGTACTTGCTCCAGTTGGTGGCGATGGAGACCCACGTGGAGTCGTAGTACGGCGCGTTCTGGAAGTACGAGACGAGCTCGGCCGGTCCGACGACACCGTTCAAGGGGTTCTTCTTGGCCGTCGCCCGCAGCTTCTCCCACTGCGCGCGCACCTCCTTGTACGTGTCGCCGAGGTGGAAGGTTGCGTCGTACTTGGCGACCCACTCCATCCAGTCCTTCAACCGGACCTCGAAGGCGACGTCCTGGTCGAGGTTGGCCTCGTACCAGATCTTCTCCGTCGAGGGGTTGACGACGGAGTCGAAGACCATGCGGCGCACGTGCGACGGGTAGAGCGTGGCGTACACGGCACCGAGGTAGGTCCCGTACGACACACCCAGGAAGTTGAGCTTCTTCTCACCGAGCGCGGCCCGGATGACGTCCAGGTCACGGGCGGTGTTGGGCGTAGTCATGTGCGGCAACATCGCACCGCTGCGCTCCTTGCACCCCTCCGCGTACTCGGCGGCGAGCTTGCGCTGGGCGCGCTTGTCGGCCTCGGAGTCGGGGACCGGGTCGAGCTTGGGCGCCTTCACGAACTCCTGCGGGTCGACGCAGGAGATGGGCGCGGAGTGGCCGACGCCGCGCGGCTCGAAGCCCACGAAGTCGTATGCCTTGGCGGTCTTCTCCCACAGCTTGTTCTTGCTGGTGACGCGCGTGGGGAAGCGGAGGCCGGAGGCACCGGGTCCGCCGGGGTTGTACAGCAGCGCCCCCTGCCGCTCCTCCTTGCTCCCGGTGTTGCCGATCCGGTCCACCGCGAGCTTGATCTGCTTGCCGTTCGGCTTGGCGTAGTCGAGCGGGACGGTGACCCAGCCGCACTGGATGGGCTTGGCGATGCCCCAGTCCTCGGGACAGTCCTTCCAGTCGATGCCCTTCTTCGCGGCGCGCCGGGCGGCGACGGCCGCACCCGCCGCTTCACGGTCCTTGGCGGCCGCGGCATGGGCACGGCCCTGGCCGGACTGGGCGTCGGCGCTCGCGGACGGCGCGGCGAGCGCCCCCGCTATCAGCGTCGCCGCGACGAGTGTGCCCGCGGACCCGAACGTCACCGTCCGTCTGGTCCGCGTGGTCATCGGGGTACGACTCAAGTGGGGCCTCCCGCACATCGATTCGGTCGTTCGCTCGGTACGGGGATACTTCCGTCTGTGCGGTCCCTGACAACAGACGTGCTGGACGATTTTTACCAATCCGATAAACGGGGCGGTTTGTACCGGTCAACGGTCCCTGCACGTCACGGTGATGCGGCGCAGGGCTCCCCCAGGCTCCGGGAGCCAAACGGGGAGCCCTGCGCTCGAATCAGTCGTGTTCGGAGGCTCCCTCTCCCTCCGTCTCGTCGTCGCCGAAAATGTCGTCCATAGCCTCCGCCCCATCGGAGATCACTGGCCGCAGTTGCTTGCGATAGACCCTCTCGGTCGTCACGCTGCCGCTGTGGCCGACCAGACGTGCGATGACTTCAATCGGAATGCCGTGGTCGGAGAGCAGGGACACGAAGCTCGTCCGGAGCTCCCGTGTGGTCCACTCCCCCGGGTTCTCGATGCCGGCTGCATCCAGGAGCACCCGGAAGTTCCGCCGTACGTCGGTGGCATCGCGTCGTTTCCCGGTCGCCGTGGGGAAGACGAGTCGATCGTCCGTCCACACCTTGCCCGCCGCCCGGCAATCAGCCTGCTGTCGGGCTTTATGCGCCTTCATCACGAGAGCGGCCTGCCGCGGCATGGCCAGCGAGCGACGGCTCTTATGCGTCTTGGTGTCACCATGCCGGCGCACAGAGCGCCAAACGTCCACGTGCGGCTTGCCCTCCGTCGACTCTGCGAAGTGGATGTGTCTCCAGGTGAGGGCTCGCGCTTCCTCTGGCCGGACTCCCACCAGGAGGGACAGCACCACGTAGGTGTGGATCCAAGTCCCTTCCATGGCACGCAGGACCGCCTCCCCCTGCTCGAGGGAAAGGGATTTGCTCGGTCGGCCAGGTCGGCCTTCCGGTAAGTCGACCAGATCAGCCACGTTGCGTACGGCTCTGCCGCGTCTCTGTGCGTGAGCGATGGACCGCCGCAGGATCGAACGCACCATCCTCAAGGACCGGGTCGCGAGCACCTCCGCCCGGCCCTCCAACCACTCGTCGACATCATCAGCTTCAAGATCCTTCAGCTTGGCCACACCCAGATACGGAATGATGTGGTTGTCCGCCAGGCTCCGGTACGTGCCGATGCTCGTGGCTTCCTTCCCCTTGAGCCCCTGGGAAAGCCAGTCGTTCACGGCTTGGGTAACCGTGTAGCTGGCCGGCGCTCTTGCCCCGCGGGCCAGTTCCTTCCGCAGCTCGCGCAGCTTCCGGCGCACTTCGGTCTTGGTCTTGCCCGACACCTTCGGACGCTTGCGGCTGCCGGACGGGGTGTATCCCAGCGATACCGCGCCGATGTACCTGTTCTTGGACTTGTCCCAGTAGATCGAGTCGTCACCGTGCCCTGCTCTGCTTCGCCTCGCAGGTGTCCCGGTCATGCGTTCGTACCTTCCGTGGGCAATGAGCGGGGCCGCACCCGTGGCGGGTGCGGCCCCGCTTAGATCTCGGGATCAGGCGGCGGTTTCGGCCTCACGCTTGAGAAGTTCGACGTACGCCGCGACGTACTCGGGCGGAACAAGCCGTCGTCGGCCTATTCGGACCGTCTGGAGTCGCCCAAGGCGGATCTCCTCGTAGACCATCGAGCGACCGATCCCAAGCACGGTCGCGGCCTCTTCGGGCCTGTAGAGCAGGGGGGCTACGGAGGACGTGACGGAGCTCATCCGGGATGCCTCCTCGGCAGGTGTCTTTAGGGCTTGTGGGGAATCCGCAACATCCGCCACGCCGCAACATCGCTGGTCAGCGGCTTGAATCTGTGGCGGATCGTGATTGTGTTGCGGATAGGTGCCGCCACGCGCGGGCGCGGCGGCACCTATCGGGTGTGGTTGGTCAGCCGACGCTGCGCAGCGGGCGTGTGTCGGTTTCCGCGAACATGTGGCGGCTCTCGGACGGGCCTTCCGCCACAGATTCACCCTCGCTGACCTGCAGTGTTGCGGCTGTTGCGGCTGTTGCGGACTTTTCGGGGGGAGGGGGGCAGTAGCGGGCCCACGCGTCGCTGAGGTCCTCCGCGTAGTACCCCTTCGGGGTTCCGCTGCCGACGCGGATACCGCGGGGCCGGATGGGGGTGTTGTCGGGTCGGACGTACTGGCTCAGGAGCTTGGACAGGCCGCGGGCGGTGAGCGGCTTGCTGTGCTGTCCGTCGTCACTCAGGTCGGCCCACGGCGCGTCGTCCAGTCCAAGGAGGACTTCCAGGATGGCGGCGGTGGGCATCCGGTCCGCGCCGCAGAACACGCAGTCGCGCAGGTCGGTCAACAGCCGCACCCCGAGGGAGGCTTCGTCGCCTTCCTGCGCGGCCTTGATGAGAGCGACGCAGGCCGCGCGGGCTCTCTCGGGCCAGTGCCCGCCGGCCGCGTCCGCGACCGCAAGGAGCGGCTCCCATACGTCGGCGGGACGGTCGGAGACGCCCTCGGGCATCTCCGGCCACGCTTCGGCGACCTGGTCGTGCACGGTGGCGGACCAGTCGGCGAGCTTCTCGCGCAGGGCATGGCCTTGCTTCTCGTGGGAGCGGCGCCGGTAGGGCTCGACCTTCTCGTTGGGGGCGCGCTTGCGCATGCGGATGATGACGGAGCGGGTCAGGATCGTGTCGGGCAGCGAGCCGAGTCCGGCCATGGCGACGGCGCAGAACGAGGAGAACCATTCCGCGTTCTGGTTGGAGCCGTCGCCGACGCAGCGCAGGGACTTCCCGCCGCGCCGGTAGCCGGAGTTCAGGAACCCTCGCACCTCTTCGTTGCCTCCGGCTTTGGGGCCGAAGACGGTGTCGATCTCGTCGAACAGGAGCGTGGGGGTTCCTCCGTCGGCCTCTACGAGCCGGAAGAGCGCGTTGGCGGAGGCGTTGACGGTGGTGGCCGCGCGTGGGGTGAGGGTTTCCACGATCTCCAGCGCGCGGGACTTGCCCGACCCCGGTTCGGGGGAAAGGAAGGCGAGGCGGGCAGTGCCGTCGAACGCATCGATCAGGTGGGCGTGGGCGTCCCACAGCGTTACGGCGACGTAGGCAGCTTCGGTGGGGAAGACGTTGAAGCGGCGGTGGAACGCTTCGACCTCGTCGAGCAGCGCGGCCCCGTCGATGGACGGCGCGTCCGGGTTGGTGCTGGTCATACGGCGTTCCTCCCTTCCTGAGGAGTGCGAAGGGGGCATTGGCCACCGTGGGCGGTGTGGTCGTCGATGAGGGCGAGCACCTTGCGATGGCCGACGGCGCTGCGGTCGCGTCCGCACGCGCACCGCGAGGTAGCCGTGGGCACGGCGCCGCGCGGCGCGACGATGTGCAGCCACGCGATGGGGTACCGGCCGTCTCCGATGTGCGGGTCAGGGCGAAGAGCTGAAAGGACGCCTTCGGCGACGCCCTTCGGGGCGCCCACGGCCGGTGCGGGCGAGGCGAGTTCGGCGACCCATCCTCGGTTCGCGGCCGGTTGGCCTTCCAAGGGGGAGCGGGCGGGGGCGTTCATGCTGCCTCCCGGGGGCGGGCCTTGCGGATGGAGCTGTCCAGGGCGCTGCGGATCGTGGCGCGGCACTCGGCCGGCGTGAGTCCCCGGGCCTCCCCCGCCCCTTGGAAGGCCGCTTCAGCCACGTGCCGGGGGAGGTCGCCCCACGCCACGAAGCGCCCCACCTTGAAGGCGCAGCGGTTGAGCGTGGTGTTGCGCTGCTTGTCCGGCGCCGTCGCGACAATGGCGCACTCGGCTTCCAGCGCGGCCAGGGCCGCGCGGCTGCCGTCGACCGCGGGAAGCCGCAGCGGCCCCGCAGGGCGCGCGGAGGCCGGTTTCAGGATGTTTTGTAGCCATTCGGGCAGCGGCGCCGCCACAGAGCCGCTCACGGTTTCGTACGGCCCGGCGTCGACGATGCTGCCCGCAGCGACGACGTAGCCTCCCCATGCTCGGGTGTCGACCAACTCGCCGATGGTTCCTGCGGTGTTGGTCAGCCGTACGTCAGGCGGGGCGGTGAAGTACAGGTGCATCCCGCCGCTCGCGGTCCGCACCCGGTAGGTGTCGGGGACGGCGTGTGCGGCGCGCTCGCAGAGCGCCTCAAAGGTCGCCGCGCCGCAAGGCGCGTCCGAACTGCCCCTGGTCTTGGGCATGTCGAGGTCGACGACGAGCAGCCCGGACGGTCCGCAGGCCACGCCGACGTTGTACGGGGCGCGGGTCCATGCGGCGCGGATGCGGTCGGGGTCGCGGGTCGCGCGCTGTTCCCACTTGACGTGGGTGGTGGCGCACGGGCCGGTGCGGGGGCACGAGGTCTCGCCGTGCAGGGCGGGGCGCTTGGTGCCGGGGCGCAGGGGGAAGACGTGCCAGCCGCGGGCGGCGGCTTGTAATGCTGCCTGAAGCAGCACGGCACGGGTGTCTTGGGTCATCCTGGGACCTCCACTGTTGAGTTGTGCGGTGGAACGAGGGCGGCCCCGGATCTTTGGCGAGATGAGGGGGCCGCCCTTGGCTTTGGCTAGGTGTCGTCCGGCTTGCCGTCTGCGGGGCGTGCCAGGTCGGCGGTGAGGTACAGGCGGGTGCGCATGCCGTCGCGGGTGGGGTAGGTGCGCGCCTCTCCGGTGCGGAAGGCTTCCCCCAGGGCGCGGATGATGGTGTCCGCGTCGTGGTCGTCGCAGATGACCCGGATCTCAAACACCGCTCTGCTCCGCAAGGTTGGGCGGGATGAGGGGCCAGTCGGCCGTGACGGTGGCGGCGGGGTCGGTGCGGCGCAGATGCGCTTGCAGGCCCGCGGCCTGTTCTGCTGCCCATGCCCGCTGACGGAGGTGAAGGTCGACCAGCGGGATTGCAGCGAACCGGGGGTGAACGCGGGGCAGGCGCCAGGTCAGCCGGGCCGCGGCTAACGCGTCCTGGACGGGGTCGTTGGGGCCGTCATGGCGTACGCGGTAGTGCTCGCACAGGGCGGGTAGGGTGCGCCGTCCGCGCCGGTAGCGCTCCGCCTGCTTGTCGAGCACGGCCGGGTCGATGACCGGTGCCACGTCCCCGTCCAGGAACGGCACGTCGTGGCGTGCGCACTCGCGGGCCAGCACGGTCAGTGCGTAGGGCGCGCGGAAGACCACCAGTGGACACCCCTCGGACAGTGCCTGCGCGAGGGCGCTGACGATCTCGGGGAGTGTTTCGCCCGGTGCGCGCCCGTCGGCTTGGGCCTGTTCGGTGGTGATCCCGTGGATCGCGGCGGCTTCCGCCGGCACTTCGGTGCCAGGGTCTAGCAGCCATGCCGTGGTGTCGGGTTCGGTGCCGCCGACGGCGACGACGGCGGCGGCCACGATCCGGGCGGTTTCCGGGTCGGTCCCGGTGGTCTCCACATCCAGCGCCAGCATCGGACCGTTCCCCCAGGTGCTCACGCGGTCCTCCCATCGGTGCTGGCGACGCAGAGCTGCCAGGTGGCGAGCCGGTACATCTCCAGGACCTCGATGAGGAGTTCGTCCACCTCGCCGGTGGAGTCATCGGGGTCGGTGACCAGCACGCGCGGCGGGCAGCCGAGCCGGGCGTGGATGGCCAGCCGGTGCGCGGGAGCGTCATCGGGGTCGGTGTCCGCACGCAGCGTCCACACCTGGCCGGGCTCCGCCAGCGCGATCGGGTCGCTGTGCAGGATGCGGTGGACGGTGAGCTGGAGGGCGACCGGTTCGGGCAGGAGGTCCAGGTGGGTCAGCTCGTGGGCGCGGGCGTAGATGAACGCGCGGGCCTGGTCGGCTCCCAGGACTAAGTCCAGGGGCGTGGGCGGGGTGATCATGTGTGGTGCTCCTTCAGGGGTGATTGACGGTGGTGTCGGTGCGGATGACGGCGAAGGTGTCGTGGATGGCGTCGTAGTGGACGTGGACCGGTCCGGGCGCTGTGGCGCGGGCTTCGTCGGCACGGTGCGCGGCCAGGAGTTCGGCGCGAGGGTTACCGGCGGGGTAGGCGTACAGGCGGACAGGCGTGTGTCCGGCGCAGTGGCGGCAGGCCATGGCGCTGCTCCCTGACGAGGTCGTAGAGGACGTGGAAGGGGAAAGGGTCGTCTTCCATGCACACGCCGAATGCTTTGATCCAGTACCAGCGGAA
>NZ_AOPZ01000004.1 GCF_000414115.1 Streptomyces aurantiacus JA 4570 | reverse complement strand
GGCCAGGGTGGTCCGCGTCCGCAGGGTCAGGGCGGCGCTCGTCCGTCCCCGGCCGGCATGCCGCGCCCGCAGGCGCCGCGTCCGGGCGGTGGCCCCGCGGGCAACCGTCCCAACCCGGGCATGATGCCGCAGCGTCCCGCCGCGGGCCCGCGTCCCGGTGGTGGCCCCGGCGGTGGCCGTGGTCCCGGTGGCGGCGGTCGTCCCGGTGGCGGCGGTGGCGGCGGTGGCCGTCCCGGCTTCGCCGGTCGTCCCGGTGGTCCGGGTGGCGGCGGCGGTGGGTTCGCCGGTCGTCCCGGTGGTCCGGGCGGTGGCGGCGGTGCCGGTCGTCCCGGTGGTGGCGGCGGCTTCGGCGGTCGTCCCGGCTTCGGTGGCCGTCCGGGTGGTCCCGGTGGCCGCGGTGGCACGCAGGGCGCCTTCGGCCGTCCCGGCGGTCCCGCGCGTCGCGGTCGCAAGTCGAAGCGGCAGAGGCGCCAGGAGTACGAGGCCATGCAGGCCCCGTCGGTCGGCGGCGTGATGCTGCCTCGCGGCAACGGCGAGACCGTTCGCCTGTCGCGCGGTGCCTCCCTCACCGACTTCGCCGAGAAGATCAACGCCAACCCGGCGTCGCTCGTCGCGGTGATGATGAACCTCGGCGAGATGGTCACGGCCACGCAGTCCGTCTCCGACGAGACGCTGCAGCTCCTCGGCGACGAGATGAACTACACGGTTCAGATCGTCAGCCCCGAGGAGGAGGACCGCGAGCTGCTCGAGTCGTTCTCCATCGAGTTCGGCGAGGACGAGGGCGGCGAAGAGGCGCTCATGTCCCGTCCGCCGGTCGTGACCGTCATGGGTCACGTCGACCACGGAAAGACCCGACTCCTCGACGCGATCCGCAAGACCAACGTGGTCGCGGGCGAGGCCGGTGGCATCACCCAGCACATCGGTGCCTACCAGGTCGCGACCGAGGTCAACGGCGAGGACCGCGCGATCACCTTCATCGACACCCCGGGTCACGAGGCGTTCACCGCCATGCGTGCCCGTGGTGCGAAGTCGACCGACATCGCGATCCTCGTGGTGGCGGCCAACGACGGTGTGATGCCCCAGACGATCGAGGCGCTGAACCACGCCAAGGCGGCCGACGTGCCGATCGTGGTCGCGGTCAACAAGATCGACGTCGAGGGCGCGGACCCGACCAAGGTGCGCGGTCAGCTCACCGAGTTCGGCCTGGTGGCCGAGGAGTACGGCGGCGACACGATGTTCGTCGACATCTCCGCCCGCCAGGGCACCAACATCGAGCAGCTGCTCGAGGCCGTCGTCCTCACCGCCGACGCCTCGCTCGACCTGCGGGCCAACCCCGACCAGGACGCGCAGGGCATCGCGATCGAGGCCCACCTGGACAAGGGCCGCGGCGCCGTCGCGACCGTCCTGGTCCAGCGCGGCACGCTGCGCGTCGGTGACACGATGGTCGCCGGTGACGCGTACGGCCGAGTCCGCGCGATGCTCGACGACAAGGGCGAGAACGTGGAAGAGGCGGGTCCGTCGACCCCGGTCCTCGTCCTCGGTCTCACCAACGTCCCGGGCGCGGGCGACAACTTCCTGGTGGTCGACGAGGACCGTACGGCCCGTCAGATCGCCGAGAAGCGTGCCGCCCGTGAGCGCAACGCCGCGTTCGCCAAGCGCGTCCGCCGCGTCTCGCTCGAGGACCTGGACAAGGTGCTCAAGGCCGGTGAGATCCAGCAGCTCAACCTCATCATCAAGGGTGACGCTTCTGGTTCCGTCGAGGCCCTGGAGTCCTCCCTGCTCCAGCTCGACGTGGGCGAGGAGGTCGACATCCGCGTGCTGCACCGCGGCGTGGGTGCCGTCACCGAGTCCGACATCGACCTGGCCATGGGCTCCGACGCCATCGTCATCGGCTTCAACGTCCGCGCGGCCGGACGTGCCGCGCAGATGGCGGAGCGCGAGGGCGTCGACGTCCGCTACTACTCGGTGATCTACCAGGCCATCGAGGAGATCGAGGCGGCCCTCAAGGGCATGCTCAAGCCGGAGTACGAAGAGGTCGAGCTCGGCACGGCGGAGATCCGCGAGGTCTTCCGCTCGTCCAAGCTGGGCAACATCGCGGGTGTGCTCATCCGCTCCGGCGAGGTCAAGCGCAACACCAAGGCCCGGCTCCTGCGCGATGGCAAGGTCATCGCGGAGAGCCTCAACATCGAGGGCCTGCGTCGCTTCAAGGACGACGTCACCGAGATCCGCGAAGGGTTCGAGGGCGGTATCAACCTCGGCAACTTCAACGACATCAAGGTTGATGACGTCATCGCGACGTACGAGATGCGCGAGAAGCCGCGCGCCTAGCGGCTGGCTGAACCGGGGTGGGGTCGCCGGAGTTTTCCGGTGACCCCACCCCGGGGTTTTTCGGCCCTCCGGGCCTCGTCCTCAAACGCCGGACGGGCTCCTCCGGCGTTTGAGGAGCGGGGTCTGGGGCGGAGCCCCAGGTACGGGACGGGTAGGGGCGGCGGGGGCGGAAACTCCGTCGAGGGAGCCGGGCGTTCGTTGTACGGTTTCTGGTGACCCCGCCGATCACCGGCGGGCACCGATCCCGACCGGCGGGTTATCCGGGACACACATGTATGTGGGGACTCTGTCCTTCGACCTGCTCCTCGGCGACGTACATTCGCTGAAGGAGAAACGCTCCCTCGTCCGCCCCATCGTGGCGGAACTCCAAAGGAAGTACGCGGTGAGCGCGGCGGAGGTCGGCCACCAGGACCTGCACCGCAGGAGTGAGATCGGCCTGGCGCTGGTCTCCGGGGACGCGGGGCACATCACGGACGTACTGGACCGGTGCGAACGGCTCGTCGCCGCCCGGCCCGAGGTGGAGCTGCTGTCGGTACGACGGCGGTTCCACGGCAACGATGATGACTGAACGACCTGAACGACCAGCGACGAGCAAGGCACAGAAGGAGACGGAGCAGTGGCCGACAACGCGCGGGCGAAGAGGCTGGCGGACCTCATCCGAGAGGTGGTGGCCCAGAAGCTGCAGCGCGGGATCAAGGACCCGCGGCTCGGCTCACATGTCACCATCACGGACACCCGGGTCACGGGTGATCTGCGGGAGGCGACCGTCTTCTACACGGTCTACGGGGACGACGAGGAGCGCGCGGCCGCGGCCGCGGGCCTGGAGAGCGCCAAGGGCGTGCTCCGTTCGGCGGTCGGTCAGGCCGCGGGCGTGAAGTTCACGCCCACCCTGGCCTTCGTCGCGGACGCCCTTCCCGACAACGCCAGGGCCATCGAGGACCTCCTCGACAAGGCGCGGCTCTCGGACGAGAAGGTGCGGGAGGTGTCCGCGGGCGCCGAGTTCGCGGGCGGAGCCGACCCGTACCGCAAGGCCGACGAGGCCGACGAGGGCGAAGCCGACGACGCCGCAGGCAACAAGGACGGCGACGCCTCGTAATGAGCAAGCGCAGTACTGGAACGACGACGCCGGACGGACTTGTCATCGTCGACAAGCCGTCCGGCTTCACTTCGCACGACGTGGTCGCCAAGATGCGGGGCATCGCGAAGACCCGCCGCGTCGGCCACGCCGGCACCCTCGACCCGATGGCGACGGGAGTCCTCGTCCTCGGCGTCGAGCGCGCCACGAAGCTGCTCGGCCATCTGGCGCTGACCGAGAAGGAGTATCTCGGCACCATCCGCCTCGGCCAGTCCACCATCACGGACGACGCCGAGGGCGAGATCACGGCGTCCGCGGACGCCTCCGGCATCAAGCGGGACGCCATCGACGCGGGCATCGCCGAGCTGTCCGGCGCGATCATGCAGGTCCCGTCGAAGGTCAGCGCGATCAAGATCGACGGCAAGCGTTCGTACGCGCGGGCGCGTCAGGGCGAGGACTTCGAGATCCCCGCCCGGCCGGTGACCGTCTCGTCCTTCCAGGTGTACGACATCCGGGACGCGGTCGCCGAGGACGGCACCCCCGTCCTGGACCTGGTCGTGTCCGTCGTCTGCTCCTCGGGTACGTACATCCGCGCCCTGGCCCGTGACCTCGGTGCCGGTCTGGGCGTCGGCGGCCATCTCACGGCGCTGCGCCGCACCCGCGTCGGGCCCTA
The DNA here is from genome assembly GCF_000414115.1 of Streptomyces aurantiacus JA 4570. GTDB lineage: Bacteria > Actinomycetota > Actinomycetes > Streptomycetales > Streptomycetaceae > Streptomyces > Streptomyces aurantiacus_A. The sequence continues at coordinate 2,786 of NZ_AOPZ01000004.1, read as the reverse complement.
CAAGCTGGACGCCGCGAAGACCCTCGACGAGCTCCAGGAGGAGCTGACGGTGATGCCGGTCGCCGAGGCCGCCGCCGCGGCGTTCCCGCGCTGGGACGTGGACGAGCGGCGGGCGCGGCTGCTCGCCAACGGCGTGCGGATCGAGATGCCGGACGAGTACGCGGGCTCCGGTCCTGTGGCCGTGTTCGGGCCCGCGGGCGAATTCCTGGTCCTGGCCGAGGAGTTGAAGGGCAAGGCCAAGAGCCTCGCCGTGTTCTCCTGACGCCGGCTCCGTGCTCCTACGGCATCGGCTCCGGCCGGAACCCCTTGTTGTGGAGCGGCGCACGATCGTCCGCCGCTCCACAGTCCCCCCCCCTGCGGTCCCCCCTCTGAAGGTGTATCCACCGCCACCCGCCGATTCACCCCTACGGGCAGGCGCTCGGAGTGAACCGAGGGAGCGGAAGGGGGCGCGTTCGGCTCGCGTTCTGTCCCGCTGATCATCTCCGGCCTACGGTCGAAGTACGGGGTGCGGCTGGGAGGTTCGAGCATGGCGGGACGGGGCCCGCGGGTACGGGGCGGCGGGGAGCGGATCCGGGGCCGCAGTGACCGGAGCTACCGGAGCGGCCACCGGAGCGATCTGCCGAGCGAGTGGACGGTGGGCCGGGACGCGTGGCGGGAGCCCGAGCGGTCCCTGGTGCGGATCTGCGATCTGGCCGGCCGCCCGCGCGGCCACGGCTTCGCCGCCGACGAGCACGGCACCGTGATCACCAGCCACGAGGCGGTGGACGGCCTCGCCCGGATAGTGCTGCACGCGCCGGGCGAGCGCACCTGCGTCGTGACCGACGACGCCGTCACCGCGTTGCCGGAGTACGACCTCGCCCTCGTCCGCACCGAGGGCCTCGGCCTGCGCCCGCTGCCCGTGACCGCCCGCGACACCGTGGCCGTGGGGTCGTACGTACGCATCGCCACAGGAGCCTGGCGGCAGGCGCGGGTCCTCGACTCGGCCGCCGTGACATACACCGCGACGGACCGCTTCCACCTCCTGGACGCCGCCATGGAGCTGGCCATCGGCACCGACGGCGCGGACGCGCTGCGCCTCGGCGGCGGTGCCGCGGGCGGGCCCGTCGTCGACGCCGCGTCCGGCGCCGTTCTCGCCGTCCTGGCCACCGCCCTGGAGGCGACGCACCGCGCGGCCGGGTTCGCGGTGCCGCTGCGGGCCGCGGCCGCCGCCGACCCCAGCGGGCCGCTCGCCGCCCTCCTCGCCCATAACGCGGCCACCGTGCCCGGCTACGGCCGCGATCTGAACCTGGCGGGCGCGCTGCAGCTCACAGCCACCTCGTTCGGCTCCGACGGGCCGCGCCCACCCTGCCCGGAACCGGTCGAACGGCCCGACACCGTAAGGGAGTTCACGTACTTCACCGCCGCCGGTCCCGCCCGCGTGCTCGGCCTCGTCGGCGACCCCGGCTCCGGCCGCACCACGGAACTCGCCGCGCTCGCCGGACGCCGCGCCCGGGGCCCCGAACCCGCGCCCACCGTCTGGCTGCGCGGCGCCGACCTGCGGGACGCGGACACCTCCGTGGCCGACGCGGTGGGCCGCGCCCTGGAGCGGGCTGGCCGCATCCTCACCGCGTCGGACGCGGTGGTGGGCGGCGACGACGGGCTCGGGGACATCTCGGCGGGCCGCGTCGCCCGGCTCGTGCGGGACGCCGGCCGGCCGCTGCTGCTCCTGCTCGACGGCCCCGAGGAGATGCCGCCCGTCCTCGCCCACCGCCTCGCCGAGTGGAGCGCGGGGACGTCCGGGTGGCTGCGGGACACCGGGACGCGGCTGGTGGTGGCCTGCCGCGCGGAGTACTGGGAACAGGCCGGAACACACTTCCCCAGGGACCTGCTGTACGCACACGTGCCTGGCCTGGGAGAGCGGCACACCCCCGGCCCCGGCGAACCGCCCGCCTTCGGACTCGGTGGGCGGCTCGGTGCGGGTGGGCGCGGGCAGCTGCCCGGCTGTGTGCGGCTCGGTGAGCTGCCGGAGCCGCAGGCGCGGCGGGCTCGGGCGCGGTTCGGCATCGAGGACGGCGCCCTCGCCGACACCGACGCCCGCCACCCGCTGACGCTGCGGCTGCTCTCGGAGGTGGCCGCGGCCCTGCCGGACGGCCCCACCGGGCAGCCCTGTCGCGAGGACGTGTTCGCCGCCTACCTCGACCTGCTCGCCCTGCGCGTCGCCGTCCGTCTCGCCGCCGACAGCGGGCTGCGGGGCGCAGCCGTGCGGCGGCTCGCGGCGAAGGTGTCCGGGCAGGTGCACGAGGCGGCCCGGCGGTGCCTCGGCCCCGGCCAGGGCCAGCTCGACCGGGCCTCCTTCGAGGAAGTGTTCCCGTGGGGCGCCCTACCGGGCAAGGGATTCGACGGCTGCACCGGATGGGCGACCGCGGTCCTCACCGAGGGCGTCCTCGTCCCCGCCGGCACGGGCTACCGCTTCGCCCACGAGGAGGTCGCCGACTGGATCCAGGGCCTCCACCTGGACGTGGACGGCGCGCTGACGTCGCTGGTCCTCCGGTACGCCGAGCAGCACGCGGACACGCCCCCGCCGCGCTCCCTGCCGGTGCCACGCCACCGCGTCGGCCCGGTACTGCAAGCGCTGCTGCAACTGGAGCGGCAACGGGGGGCGGGTGAACTCACCGCGCGGTTGGGGGAGTTGGCGAGGGCGTTGGGCGTGCTGGGTGGGGCGGGGGAGCGCAGGGCGGGGGCGGAGGTGCCGGGCCGCGTCCCGGAAGGCCGCGGCTCGGGACTGAGGGAGTCGGGGGACGGCTCGG
>NZ_AOPZ01000003.1 GCF_000414115.1 Streptomyces aurantiacus JA 4570 | reverse complement strand
CTGTGTGTGGTGGGTGAGTTGGTGGGGCTCGGAGGGCTTGGACAGGGGCCCCTGCCGGGGCCTGGGATGCGAGGGGAGGGGTCGTACCAGTGCGGGGGGCGAGCGGGTGAGGGGGGGTGCATGCCCCTGGCGGGGCGTGGTACAAACAGCGAGCGATACTTTGGTGAGCGTTTCGTCCTGTCGGCCTTTAAGCCTGGCGACGAATTACCATTTCCGGTGACGGCACCACGTAAAACTCAGGTCTGATATCGAGACACGTACAGGCAGTATAGACGAACGCACACGCCGATCCCCGAGCACACATCAAATTCCTCATGACGCCGCATGACGCCCCCTCAGGAACATCACAACCTGACTGCTCATCAGGTACTCTCTAGTTCCTCAAAAAACGCCTCTCTTCCAATAGTTGAAACGCAAGGGGCACCAAAAGCAGAAAGGGCCCTTTCGGGCCCTTTCCTCTCACTCATGTTCTGCTGCGTAATGAATCTCGGCTCGAGCCAGAGTCCAGGATCCTCCTTCCTCTCCTTCAATATCAGCCAGGTGGAGCAGATCTGAAACTAGATCACAGATCTCGGAACCACCGAATTCCGCAATGTACGTCTCCCACGCCGTACGCGCGCGGTCCGCGCGATCGGCCTGCGTCATGCCGCTCATCCGTGCAATGTCATCCATAAGCCTCTGCCTCAGAGCTTCACGGCGGGGGACGCTCCCGCCAGGGTTCGATGGGACAGTGCTGGCCCCACAGAGCCAGGCAGTCAGCCGGGCAGCCACGCCCACGGCGTACCCGACCCAAAAATGCCGGCGGACACGGCGGGCAGTCCCCCGAGACTGCCCGCCGCCAGGGCATCAGTCCTCGTCCGGCATCATGATCGTCATCACCGGCCCGGCGTTGTCGCCGGGCCCGACGTGGGCAACCAGTTGGACGCGGCGGGGCTGCCGGACCTTGCCGCCTCGCGGGATCCGGTAAAGCTCGACCATGACGCTGTTCCCCCTGCCCCAGCCGCGCTGGATGGCGAAGCGGGTCATGTTCAGGACGTCCCACAGGCGGCCGGTCTCATCCTGCGAGGTCTGGCGGTTGCTGTCCTCGTCGGTCCACTCCACGCAGTCCGCCCAGGCCGAGACGGTCAGGGCGATCGGGACCGTGAAGCCTGCTTCGCGGGCCAGCTGGCCGGGGACGTCGACCAGGGCCCCGTCGGCGATCGCTTGGGCGCGGGTGTAGGCGTGGATGACGTCCACGTCCCCGCCGAACAGTTCGGTGAGTGCGTCGGCGCTGCCTTGCTGCCCCTGCTCGGGTGTCCATCGCATGGCGTCTTCGCTGATGCCGTCGTAGTCGGACGCGCCGGGGACCAGAGAGTTGGACATGGTGTGCCTTTCGGTGTCTTCGGTTGGTCCCGGCGGCGGAGGTGCCACTCCCCCGCCGCCGGTTAGTGCCGGGTGGGTCAGCAAGCCAGGACGTCGTGCCCGAGTTGGACGAGCCGAAGCGCGATGCGGGCGGCCGCTTGTCGGTCCTGGCCAGGCTGGGTGAAGGCTTCGATGTCGGGGCGCCAGGTGAAGGCGGCCCTCTCGATGACGGAGCGGGTCTCGTCGCTGAGGTCCTCGGCGCACTCCGGGGCGACGACGACGGCGCCGAGCTGGGCGTCAGTTGTCACCAGATACATGGGACTCGTCCTCTTCGTCGCCGTTGCGGCAGTGGGCGTACGCCTGTTCTGCTGCGGAATCGGGGTCAGTGGCATCGAATTCCATTGCCCAGCGGGTGAATACCTCTTCGCTGGTTTCCAGAATTGCGAATTCTTCGGAGACTGGCCCGGTAATTACTCCGGCGATGAATAGGTCGCTCATGTCGACGTCGGAACGCAGGCCGATGACGGTGAAAGTTTGAACAGCTTCACTCTGCATTGTTCTGTTCCTCCTGCCCATTTGCTTGCAGGGCTGGCCTCCGGATAAGCCCGAGGGCCAGCGCGTGATCCGTGTCAGGAGCGCGGTCGGGGCATGAGGCCGACCGTTGCCATGTCTAGGTACAGGTCGACCAGCGCGAGGGCCTGGGCGTGGCTGAGCCCGGTGGGGCTGCCGTCGGTGTCCGGGGTGCCGGTGAGTGCGACGTCGCCGAGGTAAGGCAGCGGAGCGGGCCGGTAGAGAGTGATGAGGCCGTGGGCGGGCTTGTTGGGCTTGTGGCCATACACTGCGGCGTCCTGGTCGACCCAGAGGGTCAGGGTGGTGGTGAGGTCGACCGGGCGCGCGGTCTCGCAGCGCAGCGCGTGGTGTGGGGTGCTGACGGGGAGCCAGGCCAGCAGGCGGAAGACGCCGGTGGGCTGGATGATCAGGGCGAAGCGCTGGTTGTCACTCGCGGTGGTGGTCGGGGGCATGGGTGCTCCTGAACTCGGGTGTGGGTCTTCGGTGTTGGGGCCTTGCCACAGGACCGTCCAACAAGACAAATATACCGCACTAGCATCAGAAATTGCAGGCGCGGCACGCCATTCCTTGGGGTATTTCCCCTGGCCAGAGCGGGTTCTGAGACACCCTGCCGGGGCACGTCGCGGGGCGTGTCGGGCCCCGTGGCGCGGAGCGTCACGGGCAAGGGATACGGCAGCGCGGAGCGAGGGAGCAGGGCGCGGAGCGCGCTGGGACCGTCTGCCGTATCCCGCAGCGCGTGAGCGCGCGGCCCGGTGGGCTCGGAGCAGCCACCGGGCACGCGGCGAGGGTGGTGCGGCGCGCGGAGCGTGCCGCACCGCCGACCGGCACGTACGGCGGCGCGCCCCGGCAGGGCGAGAACTGATGCTGTCCCCGCTCTGCCGCGCCTGGACGACTGCTGCGCCCTCTCCCCGCAATGCACCAGCCGCCCCGGGCGGTGTCGAACCGTGGCAGCTCTCCTAGCCTGCGAATTCTCGAGCGAGGCCAAGCGGGTCGTCGGCTGCTGCCAGGCGGGCGAGGCGGGAGCGCTGCTCGCCGATGCCGCGGCATCCGTCCAGAGGGCGCAGGGTGTCCGGCCGTACGGCAGTGACGGCGTCGACGTAGGCGCGGCCGCCCAGGGCGATCAGGTCGGGGGCAGCGAGGATGCCGAGCCCGGCGGCCTGGGCGCGCAGCTGCTCGGCGCTGACGCGGCCGGCGGTGTCCATCCGCTGCTCGTACGGCAGGAGTTCGTCGTCGAGCCGGACGAAGCCGTACAAGGCGGAGAGCACGAGAACGCCGGTGGGACCGGCGATCCTCTCGGCGGCTCGTCGGCACATGAGGTGATACGAGCCGGTGTAGAGGCGGCAGGCGGGGGTGAGACGGTCCACTGCGAGTTTGGCGGCCGAGCAGGGCACGATGACGATCACGCGCCCTGCTGGCTCCTTCCTGGAAGTCACCGGCACAGCGTCCTGCCGGAGTTGGATGGTGGGGTGTGCCATGGGTGGCTGCGCCGCGGGCTCATGGCCGCGCAAGGTTGGGGTCGGGGCGCTTCGGGTAGGGGCGGCGGTCGATCCCGAGCCGGATGCTCGCCTGTTCGCGCCCGTTCCTTCCGAGCCGAAACACGTACCGGTGCGGACCGGCGTGCCTCACGTTCCGCGCGCCGACGGCGAGCAGGGCGTCTCGGAGCCAGAGCGCGGGGTCGCTGCCGGCCCGCGGCACTGGCGCGCCGAGCCTGATGAGCTGGGCGGCAGCGTACTCGTGGCCCTGTTCCTGCCTGCGGATTTTCTGGGCGGCTCGGGCGGAAGCGCGCGGGTTCCTGAAAGCCTGGACGCGTGCCTATGCGAACCTGCCCGCGGATCGCGGGCAGGACCACGAACCACGCGTCAGTTCCAGCTTCATAGGCGCCCCGATGGATCACATCCCGGACAGTGTCCTTGTCGGCCTGCACCAGCTTCGCGATCACCGGGATCCGCTTCTCGCCGGCAGATGTCAGCAGCATCATCGCGCGCCGGAACCGCACCGAACTAGTACTGCCCCGGCGTACGTTCTGCTGCAGCCTCGGCCCCTCCTGGTCGGTCAACCTGGGTACACGGACAAGCTCGGCCATCGCGCCTCCAGCGGATGGATCGGACGTCACCGCTCACCCAACCGCCGTGACCACAAGTCGGGCGCACCTTCCTGGCCGGAGGGCTAACTCTCGCGCAGAGTCTCGATTTCGGCGGCCATCGCAGCCAGGTCGCGCACGTGCGCGTAGTACCTGGTCGCGTACTCGTCGCCGCCGAGCGACTGCCGCAGCGGAACGGCCCCGGGGCTGAAGGCCAGGCGTAAAGAGCGCCTGGCCTGGGACCTTCCGATCGCTGGCCGTTTCCGGGTGCGTCGCTCTTTCATGTGGCGAACAGGCGCTCCATGTGCCCAAATGGCTGCGAAGAGTAAACCTGGGATGGGACCATCGGTTGCGCAAGGCGCCGGTGGGTCAGCCGGTCGCACTGACGTTGCTGAGGGGGCGGGTCGGTGAACGTGCGTATCACGGTAGCCGGGGATGACACGGCTGGTGAATCGCTGTTGGATTGGCTACGACAGGAACCTGGACTACGCGGTCGTATCCGCCATATGAGCCAACCGGCGCAGCCAGGGGCGATGGGGTCCATTAGCGAGCTGGTCGTTGAAGGAGTAGTGACTGGCACTATCGGTTCACTCGCCGGGCTGCTAGGTCAGTCGCTCTCAGTCTGGCTGAATCAGCGGCTTGCCTGCGGCGACAGGAACACGGCAGTGGAGATCACCACAGCTGATGGCCGAAGCATCAAGGTCACCGCAGTGGAGTCGGCTGAGGCAGAGCGACTGGTACGCCTGGCGCTTGCCCATGGGGAACCAGAGGCTGCGTCGTCTACCTCGACAGGAGACGGCCAGGGCGGGTAGCTATGCGCCTTCCTGATCCGCACCGTTCATACGCCGTGTTGATCGGCACCAGCACCTACCGGTCGTCTCAGCTGGCCGACTTACCCGCAGTCAGTAACAACCTCCGCGACTTGGCTGCTGTTCTTACCGATCCCAATTTGGGCGGCGTCCCTCAAGAGCGATGCATCATTATCTCTGATCCCGCGGATGCGCGCACCGTCTACCGAATCCTACGCCGGTATGCGAGGGCCGCCGAGGATACCCTGATCGTCTACTTCGCGGGACATGGGCAGACTGGATTGCGCAATGAGCTCTACCTCGGCCTAACTGACACTGATCCCGACGAACTAAGGGTCAGCGCCCTGGAATTCGACCTGATCCGCGACGTCCTCATCGATTGTCCCGCTGTCAACCGTGTCGTCATCCTCGACTGCTGCTTCAGCGGCCGCGCCATCCAAGATATGAGTGGTGAGGAGGAAGCAATTCTTGGTCAGGTCGCGGTCGAGGGAACCTATGTACTTGCGTCGACTCCCGTCAATTCCGTGGCGCTGGCACCGGTTGGTGCGAGCCACACAGCCTTCACCGGGGAGCTGATTCAGTTGCTCCGGACAGGAGTCCCCGGTGGGCCAGAGCTCCTTACCTATGGCGAGATTTACCGCAGACTTCTGCACGCCACCACACTTCGAGGACTTCCTTCGCCTCGGCAACGCGGCACCGGCACAGTTGATCTACTGGCCCTCGTGCGGAATGCTGCCGCCTCGGCGGAAGCCCCTGTTCCTGCGGCCGTTGCTGGGCACCCTGTTGTGCCCTCGCGCATACGGCAGAAGATTATCCGGCCCCTTAAGTTGCAGCCGACCTCTTTGACCAATAGAAAACCTATGGGCGACTGGAAAATTCTGCGGAATATCGGCTGGATCGCCCTGTTTGCAACCTGGCTCTACGGGCTAGGTCAGATATCAACTGCCCTATTCTTGCTTATTGAGTCAGCGGCAAGCCCTACCCTAACTCTTAGCTTCCGCGAACTGGTTACTGGCGATCCGGGTCACGAAATCACCCTGGTCGACATCACGTTGCCGCTATTCAACATGCTTGTAGGTTCGCTCATCTTTCGATTTACGCGACGAGATGATGCTCGCTCATGGGTAGGTGTATGCGCACTCCTGGGGTATGGCACCGCAGATGCGGCAGGTATCCCATTCGCTATTGCCGTAAGCCTGTACGAACCGAATCACCTCTACCACTCCATTTTCCCCTCGCCTGAGGTCATTATCGCCGGCAGGGCTCTCCTGGCTATAGCCGCAGTTGCAGCACTTGTGACTGTGGTCCGAACCTTCCCATCAGTGAAAATTGGGCTCCCCGCTCGACGCGGTATGCCTTTCGTCATTCTCGTGCTGGCGCTGATGGTTGCGTATGTCGCATTTGTTATTTGCTGGCACACCAACATCAGAGTCCTTGAGGATGACGTTACGTCGAGGCTAATCCGATGTGTGGTTATTTCACTTCTTGCCATCCTCTTGCCGGTAGGCGGGCTGGCTATTCAGTCCCGTCAGTTGGGGGCGGGATTAGCTGCGGGTTGGCTGGCCTTTTCCCTGTCAATCGAAATTCAGTTCATTTCAACTTTGGGTTACGATGACTCCATCTTGCGTAGCGATGCTTCGCTGTGGATCGAGCATCTGCTCCTCGGTCTCATGAATCTCGGACTGTTCTGTGCTTATTATCTGCATCTTAGGGAGCGTCGACCCAGCTAGTCCGTGACCGCTTTGGTTCACCGGATGTGATTCGGCAGGACCTCGCGCATGTTCGAAGAGAAGCTCAACACGCTCTCGCAGATGATGGCCGAGCACATGACTATTTCCTTGCTGTGTGGTCTCCTCAAAGGCGCCGATGGTCATCGAGTCATCTTGGCGGTGCGTTCGGGGTGGGCGGCGGTGACATAGCGCATGGCGGTTTGCTCGGTGATGCCGAACAGGCGCATGAGCCTGAGTGGGTCGGCGGTTTCGGCAGCTTCGTTGAGGATGCGGTCTTGTCTCAGGCCGCTCAGCGTTAGTCCGCGGGGAAGGGCTCCGCTTAGGGTGCCGAGGCTGACGGCCGGGTGGTCGGGGTCGACCGCGGTCTTCTGGCTGACCAAGAGGTGGGGGTTGGTCGACGCCGACCAGCGCTGGTGGCGGTAGTTCGTCCAGTCGGCGGCGAGCTGGTGGGTGAGTTCCTCCAGGTAGAGGGTGTGCCGTAGCAGGCCGCGACGTACTTCGAGGGTGCCTCGGGAGAGGTCCAGGCCCGCGGTGTGCAGGGTGCGGATCTCGTACCCGGGCAGGGCGTGGATGGCGGCCAGGGCGACGACGAGGCGGCCGAGCGGTGTCCTGGCCTGGTCAAGAAGCCCCATCAGGAGGTCGGAGGGGATGGGCTTCGGGAGGCCCTTGAGGTCGCCGACCGGGAGGCCGTGGGCGGGGTTGCGGAAGATGATCCGCTCGCGCTTGAGCGCGCGGAACAGGCTGCGTAGGGCTGTGGCCAGCCCTCGGCGGGCGTAGCCGGTCATGCCTTCCACGGCCTCGTCGATGTGGTCCGGTGTGATCTGCCTGAGCGAGGTCACGTCGGCCGTCGTGGTCCAGGCGGTGAGGGCGGGCAGGAGCAACATGAGGTAGCGGCGGATGCCGTCGTACCCGCGGGGCTCGCCCTCGCGGCGGCCCTCTTCCCGCCTGGCCTTCACCCAGATGCCCACCTCGTTCGCGACCTGCTCCGGCAGGGCGGCCAGGGCCGATTCGATCCACGCCAGGTCTGCGTCCCGATGCAGCTCGGGGTCCTCCACGAGCAGGCCGCAGGCGCGCAGGAACTGGCAGACGGGCTTGGCCGCGAGGTTCGTTTCGATCCGGGCGAGGTCGTACACGTCGCGTTCGAAAAGGGCCGCCTCCGCGCCGAGCCAGTACAGCAGGATCGTGAGTGTGCGGATGTTCTTGCGGTACTCCGGCCGTTCGTCGGGGCGATGACGAGCGAACTCCCTGACCAGGCGCCGGGCGGGGCCGGACAGAGGAGGCTCGCCCGAAGGCATGTTCCGCAGCCGGGCCAGCACCGGGGTCCAGTCGCGCCGCACGGTGAACAGCGGTTCCTGTCCACGGCCGATGTGCAGAGCGGGCCGTTGCTTGACGTAGTCCGGTGTCTCGTCGTCGCCGACAGGGAACGCCTCGAACGGGCCGCCCTTGCCCATCGGCAGCGCGAACACCAGCTGCGTAGCCCGCATGGAGGCGGGGTGGGCCTGGTCGAGGAGGCGGTAGGGGTGGCAGCCGCGGCAGCGGCCGTCGCGCACGGCCAACCCGTCACGGCCGCACCGGCAGCACCTGCCCCGCCCGGGCCGCTCCCTCCAATGCCGGCACGGATCGCAGACAAACCCAGCCCGCCGCCCGGCTGGAATCCACGCGTGGCAGTCTCGGCACTGGCGCGGCAGCCGGGGCGGCAGCGGTGCCGGAGCGGTGAGGTACGGGGTCCGCATGGGCTGACGAGCCCGCGAGAACCGCATCGGCTCGGGAGCCTCGTCGAGAAGTCCAGCCCACAGCAGGATCTGACGCACGGCGTCACCATTGGCTAGCAGATCCCGCAACATGGCCTCGGGCAGCCGCTCGGCACCTTCGGCTTCCCGCACGGCGAGTGCGAGCCGGACCATCTCCGAGACCTTGTACATCCAACCCGAGCTCAGCCCGTGCTCGGTTGCCATCTGCGCTATCGCCTGGCGGGCCGCCTGCCAGCCGGCCACCGACCGGCCGACCAGAGCGCTGACCGTTGCCTCGGTCAGCCGTCGCTCCATGGCGAACAGCGGGATCTGGCCTCGCGTACCGGGCTCCAGCACGGTCGGCTGCTCGATGGCGGCCTCGCGCTGCTGCTTCAGCTTCCTCCACCACTCCTGCTGCACGCGTGCGCCAGTGCTGCTGCCCCGCACCAGCGGCCGGGCCTTGGTCGTGTGGTCGCGGTACGCCCCCACGAGCAGCTGGATATCCCGAGGCCGCGCGTCGTCCAGGCCAAGCGCCCACTCGGCGTCGTCCTCAATCCGGATCGCCTGCAGACACGGCTTACACAGCCCGTCGGTGTTCAGGTGCGCCTCGTGACGGCAGCGCGGACACCTCCCGCGTGCGGGATAAGCCTTCTTCCACGCTTTGCAAGCCACGCAGACCCGGCTCCAGTACATCACCGACCAGCCCAGGCACAGCTCGCAGCTGCGAGCTGTGCCCCGCTCGTTCACCATCGCCGCCCTGACCCGTCAGCTCGGCGGAAGCGAGCGCGGCCCGCTGCCCCGGCGTCCGCGCGGTACCGGACGCACCGGCCCAGGCAGCTCCTCCTCGGCGCCGACCGCCCGCCGTTCCGACTCTGGCGCAGCCTCCATCGCTGCAAGCGGCTCGGCTTGGAGCAGGTCGGCGACCGTGCAGTTCAGCGCGGCGCACATCTTGTCCAGATCATCCAGGCGCACGGTGACCGGCGTGCCGCTCCACAGCGCGGCCACCTTGCTCAGTGACGGACTGAACCCGACCTGCTGGAAAGCGGCGAGCACCTCCGTCGGCCGCCACAAATCCCGCTGGGCGGCCACCATCCGCAAATTCCACTTCACCGAAGGTTCCCCTTGTCCATCACCAGTCGTTGAGCCGCACGCGAGCTGGCGGCCAAATTCGCAAGCTCAGGGTCGGCGTGCGCAGTCGCCATGTACCGAAGAGTCGTGGTGGCCCAGTCGTGCCCGAGGACCTTCTGAACCTCCCAAAGCGTCATTCCCCGCTCATAGTTATGAGTCGCGCAAGCGTGCCGCAGCAGATGTGGAAACAGGTCGGTGACCGGACCGCTCAGGTAGTTCGCGGCCGCAGTGTGCAACGCCTTGCGGAACGTCGAGGGCACGATCGCTGGCGCGATCGGCACGTTCAAGTCGGCGATCGCCTTCGACTTGCGCTCCGAAGGCCACAGCGGCGCCCGCGGGTGCTCGGCATCGTCCCCGAACTCGCCCCGTACCTCCTCGATGTACCACCACAGCAGGGCCCGGCCCTCCTGGAAGAGGTACGCCTCCCGCGGGCGGGGACCCGAGCCCCGAGCGCCCTTGCCCAGAACGACAAAACGGCCCCACTGGCCGTGCTCCCAGTGGATGTCGCCCAAACACACTCCGCACAGCTCTGCCGCGCGGACGCCAGAGAGGTAGGCGACCTTCGTCATCACATAGTCGCGGCAGGCCACCGCGTACTTCCGCGTGTCCGGCAGATCCTCGCGCCACCGGCCGAAGAAGTCCTTCATCGCCGTCTGCGACGGCGGGATACGCAGCCCGAAGTCCCCGCGGTGACGCGGCCGGTTGAACGGATCGATCGGCGACTCAACGGCAGCACCGAAGCGGCGCATGATCTCGCCGACGTAACGCTGCTCCAGGAACGCGAAGTACGCGTCGATCTTGTTGATCTTGCCGCGCAGAGTCGACTGGGCCCGCTTGCCCGGGCCGGCGAAGTACCGATCGACCTCGCGGGATGTCAGCTGCCAAGGGACCGTGCCGTAGAACTCACAGACCTCGATCACGGGCTTGATCAGCCCGTCCAGCGTCGCCGGAGCCAGACCTGCCGCATCGCGCGCCCACTGGTACTCGGACAACGTGTCGAGGAAGAAGCTCTCCTCGTCGTGCACCGAGATCCGGGCCTGGCGACGCCGTTGGAGCGTGACCACGTCCGCGAGCCCGGCTTCCACCGACACGCCGGCCGGGTCCACGGGGACTCTCGGGTCCGGGTCCGGGCGCACGAGCGTCAGCAGGCGACTTTCAGAATCTGACACGAAGCCGTAGATTACGGGCGCTACTCGCAGATTCTGCGAGTTACTGCGGAGATCTCACGCCATCGAGTGAACGACGCAAGCACCCCAACTCACCTGCCGAAATGGCCCTCCCGCCATCACGGGGCCATGGCGGGAACCCGCGCGTACTCCACTATTGAAGACCGTGCCGTCCGGCAACAGCTTCACAGTGCGCGCGGTTGCCCGGCCGCAGTAGGCCGCGTTCGACGCCTGGTAGATCGTCCCGACGTGACCCACCGCGATCAGGGCACCGGTGTTGCTCCGGCGTGGTACTGGATCGGCGAAGGACACAATCCCGCGCACACCGTGGGTGAGCAGGGCCTCGAAGCAGCGGGCGAGGAACCAGCTCTCCGAGTTGGCGGGGCATTCGTCCAGCAGGACGAAGCGCGAGCACTCCAGGGATTCGTCGTACGGGCGGAGCTCCGGCAGCGGCTTGGTGAGCACGGCTTCGCTGACGGGGACGCCGAATACCGCTGCGCCGCACAGCCGGCGTTCTGCCCCGGCGGCGAGGTAGAGGCCAAACCGCTCCTTGGCCGAGGGGTAGGAGGCGGAGTAGTGGTGCTGGAGGACGAATGCCTTGGCCTCTTCCTCGGCGAGCGGCTCGACCGTGTAGCGGCGGGCGTCGAAGCCGCCTTCGCTGGCGTGCCGCCACGAGGGTGTGCGCTGCTGCCACCTCTGGCACCAGTCGGATGCGGGCGGGATCTCCGTCTGGACCGTGAAAGGCAGGTGCTCCGGAGAGCTCAAGGCGTCGGTGCACGTCATGTGGATCTCCTTGCGGGCAAGGGCCGTCCGCCCAGGGGCAGCGCCGCGTGGCCGATCGGCGGCTCCGGGGAGGACTGGGGGATGGGGATCAGGCGGCGAGCGCGATGCGGGCTAGGTAGTTGTCGGCGGCGCCGTCGCAGAGGTGCTGCCGGAGGGCGTCGCCGCGGTTCCAGACCAGAGGGCCTTCCTCGCGTTCGAGGCGCTCGGCCTCGCCGTAGACCTCTGCGAGGCTGTGGCTCTGCTTGAAGCGGTGGCCGATCTTCGCTTCCAGGTCGCGGTAGCGGGCGGGCAGCGGCAGGCCGAGGGCCCAGCACAGGCGGGCGGCACGCACGAGGACGGCGAAGGGGGCCAGGACGCAGAACACGCAGGACAGGCGGGGGATCAGGGCGTCGTAGACCGGGTGGTACTCCAGGGCGCGTGTGGCGATCTCCTGCCAGATGTCTCGGTCCGTCACCTCGAAGATGGGGTGCCAGGTGAGGACTAGGCGGCTGTTCGCGCTGGTGCGCATGTCGATGGCCAGGCGCTGCTTCTTGCTGCGGGCGGGGGACTCAGCCGCTCGGATCCCCATACAGTTGAGGATGACGGCCTGCGCGTCGAGGCCGAGTTCGGCGGCGATCTGGCGCAGGAGCTTGTTGGCGACGTCCCGCTTCAGGGTCGCCGTGCACAGTCGGCGGGCGGCGTCGGGCCACATGCCGCGCTTCTCGACCAGTCCGAGGAGTCCGCCCTCGGCGTGCAGGACATGGAAGCGTAGGCCGTAGCGTTCGGCCTGGCGCTGGGCGAGCTCGCGGACGCCCGGCCATTCGGACTCTTCACCCAGGTCGATGTGGATCACGACGACCTTGTGGAGGCAGCCCGCTTTTTCGGCCCAGGTTGCGATCCGGTGCAGCATGACCAGCGAGTCCTTGCCGGCACTGGACTGCACCAGGATGGCGTGCGCGGCATCCATCATCTCAAGTGGGGTGTCGGCGAGTTCGTCCAGCAGGTCGGCGGCGATCTCATCGCGGCTGGTCGCTCGGGCGTGGCCGCGGGCGTGCCGGGCGTAGGAGGCGCTGAGGGTGCGGTTGGTAGTGCGAGCGGCCAGGAAGGTGCGGGCCACCTTGTTCTTTGCGGACTGGAGGCGACGGAGGCGGTCGGCGTATTCCGCCAGTGCCTCATCCAGCTCGTCGGAGGCTTGCTCGGGGTCCTGGGCCGTGGGGCGTTGCTGTGCGAGTTCGTCGGCGTGGGCGCGGGCCTGGGCCGTGGCCGTTGCTGCTCGGGCGGCGGCGCGCACAGCGGCCGTGTGTGCGGCGGTCGCCTGCTGCGCCCTGCGGACCAGGTCCAGCAGGTGCAGGCGTGTGGTGATCTCCATGGGTTCCTCAGCCGTGTCGTGTCTTCGGTTCGGGCCGGGGGCGGGCGGCTGCCACTGCTGCTCCGCGCCCGGGTGCAACTCGTCTCGTCGGATGTGCTGGGAGCTGTAGACCAGGGCGGCCCGGGCTGAGGCCCGGACCGTCTGTAAGACCGCTACGCAGCCGTCAGTCCGAGGACCTCCGCGGCGGGCCGGGCCTGCGGCACTACGTCCGCGGGCACGGCCTCGCCGTCCTCGTCGAGAACCAGGCCGTTCCGCTCCAGGTAGAGGGCATAGTCCTCACGACGCTGCCGGTCGGCGCGCTGCGTGCTCTCGCGGCGCAGCCGGTGCAGCGTGTCGATGGAGACCGACCGAGGCGGCGGCCGCGGTGCCGGGCCCGTACGGCGGGCCCGGCACCGGGCGGTGTGCCGCGTGCGGTCAGTTGCGCTCCAGCTCCAGGGCCACGAACTCCTTGTCGGTGAGGGCGGTGAAGCGCACTGGGAGCGGGATGGTGGGGGTGTCGAGGACGTACGCCTCGTCGAGGGTGATGTACATCTGGATGCGGTCGGCCCGGAAGCCTCGGAAGCTCTCGCTCAGGCGGTCCATGGACTGCACGAAGACGGCGCCGTCGCCGCCGGTGACGATGTCGTGGATCTCGATGGTGCGGATGGAGGGGGCCTCGTCCGCGTCGGCGTACGCGATGGTGACGGCGCGCTGTTCGTCCATGGCGCGGCCAAGGTCGGTAAGGGTGTCGGTGAGCGGCTGGTGGGCGGTGTTCTTCATCGTGTCCAGCACGGAGTCTCCCTGGGGATGTGTCTGTCTTCGGTGGTGGGCTCTGCCACGAAACCCGCAAGACAAAGATACAGCACTAACAACACGAAGGGGAGGGGACACGCCTGTTTCCGGGGGGAATTGCCACGTCAGCGATGCACCCTCAGCGACCACCGAGCGCACGTCACCAACGGCAAGGGCGCACCTCGCGGCTCTCGGCCGCCGAGCGGCGCTCACGTTCTCGCTGCGTCAGCTTCTCGCAAGCGGCCCATAGCTGGGCGTCTGCGGTGGTTGACAGCACGTCGCACGGAGCACGACGCTTGCGAGCGTTCGAGAGCGAGAGGGGTCCGAACGTGTGGCTGCAGCCGACAGCAATCCGACGCGCCTGGTTTTCAGCGCGAGGCCGTTGTGACTGGTTCGTGCACGATGAGGAGGACGGACTACTTCGCCGGGAGCGCACTCGTCGGGCCGCGATGAAGTGGGCGCGGACGTACGGCGGGACGTGCGCGGTCTCACCGCAGGATCTCACTCCTGAACTTGCTGCCCAGGCCGCGCTGTACCCCGTGCCCGAGGCGCCTGACACGCCCGTCCCGCGCCCTTGAGGAGCGTTGCGAGAACTCCTCGGTTGCAACGGGTGTCTGAGTAGGGTGCGGATCGCCAGAGGAGCATGCCGTGTCGGGGCCTGGACACCGCGGGTGTCCAGGCCCCGACGTTTTCAAAATCGCGTTCGGGCGTTGCGGTACTCACGCACGAGAACGGCGACGCTTGTGGCTAAGCCACCACGCCGCCAATGGCGGGGTCGCCGTCGTTGAGGTTCTCCAGCGCAGCAACGGATCGTCTTCCACGGGCCTCCTGGATGGCCCGCTGTACTGCTGCGGGTTCACCCGTGCAGGACGGTACCGGCCGGGCGGATCGTCTTGGGGTGTCGGGAGCCGCGCCGGCGGTCGGCGAGCGCGGCAAGCAGATCGGCGGGTTCGGGCTGCTGCTCCTCGCTCAGGTAGCGGATGTCGTCGCCCTCCGGTGGGGTGCCGGTCTCCTTGCCGATGGGGTGGCGCCGGCTGACGGCGGTGCGCCAGCCGTAGCGTTCATCCCACACCAGGGCGGGCGAGCCGGTTCCACTGAGCAGCACGGCGGCGGCCAGCACCTCGCCCTCCAGTCGATGTACCTGGACGTCCTGCTGCGCGGCCAGGCCTGCACCGACCAGGACGTCGGCGACGCGCTGCAGGTACAGCTGGACCCGCCGGGCGCGCAGTTCGGTGGCGGCGCTGGCCAGGGCCGTACGCTGCACCGCCGTTGGATAGCCGAGGCGGGCGGCGGCGTCCTCGGAGGTCAGATGCGGCGCCTCCTGCAGCAGGTCAGCGATCCGCTCTCCCCGCAGCCGCGGCAGTGCCCGCGCGGCCGCGGCATAGGACAGGCCGACACGCTCCTGCACGGTTGCGATGGTGGCCGCCGGGTCCTCGTCGAGCAGGGCGCCGACCCGGGCGGAGATCTCATCGCGCGGAACCATGTCGCCGCTTCCCTTGGGACGCCCCTTGGGCCCGGCCTCCGCACTGTCGCCCTTCGCCGTGCGGAATGCCTTCACGATGCCGCGCGGGCAGTGCTCCACGCCCTTGATCTTGGTCAGGTGCTGGGAGATCTGGGGGTGCGTCTTGTAGGCGTCCCAGGTCTTGGGAGTGACCCCGAGTTCGGCGGCAGCCTCGTTGCGGTCGAGGAGGTCCTGGTCGTCGTCCTCGTCCGGAAGGGCGGGGACGGGGCGGCCGGCCAGGTGGGCGGCGGTCTGCTGGCTGTCCCACAGCTTCACCCGCGCATCCTCTGAACTGATCGTGGGCGGGAAGTCTTTGGCGGTGTAGGGCTGCTTGTTGCGGAAGGTACCGATGCTGATGCCCATCGCCTTGGCGAGATCGTCGCTGGTCTGGGCGTACTTCCGGCGTCCGGCGCGGATCATCGTTCTCTCCTGGTCGGTTGGGCAGGGCGCCGGCGTCGGCGTTCCGAGCAAGGGACGGATGGGTTATGCGGTGTGGGCGGGCGTGCGGTCAGCGGCGGTGGCCTTCCACTGGGCTTCGAGCGTGCGGACCGCGGCCCGGTAGTAGTGATCGTCGTCGCCGATCCGTGCGTCCTGGGCCTCCGTCAGGGCCTCGAGCAGTTCCAGCTCGCCCAGGGAGCGGCGGCCGGCTGGGTCTTCGACGATGTGGGCACCGAGGTCTTCAAGGACGCGAGCGTGGCGTGCCTCGAGCACGGCGCGGCTGCAGCGCTCCGCCTGGCACTCCCGGGACACTGCCCGCGAGGCCAGCACGAACACCGTGATCATGGCGCCGCATGCGATGGCGCCGGCGGCTATGCCGATCGTTCCCCACGGGATGGTGACCTCGGGCAGGAAGGGCGGTGCGGGGCGGCCGGCGACGAAGGCGTCGAACTTGGCCTTCCCACGGATCGCGAGGAAGCAGAGGACGGCTCCGAAGGTGAGCCCGGAGACGGTCAGGAGCAGGGTTTCGACGGATGCGGTGCCGGCGTCATCGCGGGCGTGGGGTAACACGGAGGCACGCGGCCGAGCGCGGTGCAGCATGGGGGAACTCCTTGACGACGGTGATGACTTCGGTCCGTGGTGCGCTTGCCACAACACACCCATCGAAAGAAAGTTACCGGGCTTACGTCATCGCGGGCAAGGAGGCGTTCCTCGTGCCTGTCGCACCGCTACACTCCAAGGACGGCGCAACCCGTGCGGGTCACTTCCTGTCCTGGGCGGTGTGTGTCTTCGGTTGGCCGGTGCCCTTGCCACCCGCTTCGGCGGATTGGGCGCCGGCCGCTTTCTTTCGTCGTGCCTCCCAGCTGCCCTGCAGCGTAGGTGCCCCGCCGACGGGGGAGCGGCGGGGCAGGGCCAGTGTCTCAGCCTGATCCCCGCCCAGGGCCGATTTCGCTGTACCGGCTCTTCCCGATGGCCGAGTCCGTGCGCTGGTTCAGCCGTCCTGCTGCTGGCCGAGGATGCCAGCGAGTCGAGCACGCTGCTGCTCTTCCTCTGCCATGACCTGGGCGAGGGCCTCCCGGTCGATGTAGACGTCGATGGCCTCCAGGACCAGGCGCTTGAGTTCGGCCGGTTCGAGCGCCTCCACCTCCCACTGGACGGGGCGGTCCAGGTCGAAGCCGTAGCGGCGGGCGAACCCGGGCCAGCGCGGATCGTCTCTCTTGCCCTCGGCCGGCGGGAGCTGGTACTCGCGGACCTGCCCGTCCGTCAGCAGCACCCGCTCCACTCGCTCCCAGCAGTCGGTGCGCACGACCCAGTCGCGTTCGATGTCGGAGCCGCTGGCGTCGAAGTCGCCGACATAGAGCAGCGCCGCGGGGCGGGGGTCGCTGCGCACGCGGTCGCGGACGACCTCGGCGTAGGACTGGCTGCCGAACCCGCGCACCACCAGGACCGGGATGCCGTACTCGGCGAGCCACCCGGTGAGCAGCTGGCGCAGCGTGTCCTTCTCGGCTGCCACGTACAGCGCACGTTCCTGCCCGCGGGTGCGGTCCAGGCGAAACCACGCGGGCATGTCCGCCACGAACGCGTCGGTGTCCTGCCAGGCCGGGGGGACGTGTACTTCGCGGATCGTGTCGATCAGGTCGGGGAAGAGGCCGTCCCGGCGGGCCTGGGCGAGCCGGGAGGACAGCCTGCGGTACGTGGGGGCCGTGTTCGGCACGAGGCCCGCAGCGACAAGCCGGTACATGACTTGGCGTACGGTCACGCCGCCGTCGTATCCCTCGACGATGTCGCGGGCCCGGTCGATGATCTCCTGCCATCTGATGCGCGCACTCATCCGGTACATGTACCCACTTCCCCGTCTCAGTGGTCAACAGCGCCTTCGAGTGCGGAGACCGGAGGAAGGCCGAGCTGGCTCAGGCCGCGGCTCGTTCTGCCAGCGCGGCGCCACCTCACGGCCGGTGCCACCATAGAAAATGACGGAGCATTTGGTGATGCCCCGGAATAGGCTGGGCCAGCAGGATCGCGCGGTCCTGCAGGGTGCAGGCTGTGGCAGAGCGGCCAATTGCAACCTGGCCCGGGAGGGATCCCCCGGTTCAGGTCTGACGGGCAGGGCCGACCCTGGCCCGGGTCTGTCCGTGGGTTCGAATCCCACCAGCTCTGCACCCGCAGCCCGTTGCCCGTGCTGAGCCACTGAGCCTCCGGCCGTCGCCGTCGTACCGCCTGTATCGGCACCGGCGAGGCATGAGGGTCCGGGCCGCTCCGCTGAAGGGCAAGCCGCAGCCCTCGGGCAGCTTCACAAGCCGCCTGGTGCCGGGCGGCGGGCTGATTGTCGCTTATGCATCGTCCGGCAACGGGTCGCCCGCGGGGCGGTGGCCGGGCGGACGGTCCGGCGGCTGCCTTTCGGGCTGCTGCGCGGGTTTGGGCCCGCCCGGTGGGCGGGCCCAAGACGGGCGCCGTCAACTGGCAATCGGGACGTGTACTGATTCGTGGTACTCGGCCCGGGGCTGCCCGGCGCTCTTGGCGGAGTGGGTCCGCAGGGCAGCCAGGACGGTGCTGGCCTGCCTCTCCGTGGCGACGGTCTCGAAGCCGTCGCCGCTCTTGTTCTTGTGCCGCACGCTCCACCTCGCACCGGTCAGATGCGGCCTCCAGGTCAACTCGTAGCAGTTCCCCTCCGCGCTCACAACGTCCCACCACCCCCGCTGCACAGGGGCGATGAACTCCCCCGGGTTCACCTCCGGCGTCTGCGGGCCAGGCCCGTACATCGCTTCCATCCATGCCAGGTAGGCCGGAGTCGGGGCAATGGGGGCGCGCAGGGTGGTCCCGTTCGTCCCGTGGGCCGTCCAGGTACCGGTGAGGGTCCAGCCCCGCTTCTCGACCAGGACCGCGATCTTCTCCTGCCCCACGGCCAAGGGACTGCGGTAGCTGCCTTCGATCCCCTGCGGCCTCCGCAGGGAGTCACCGTGCGCGGCCGTCCTGCATGTACCGCACACAAAGGACAGCACTGCGGCTCCCGTCAGCGGTGAGACGTAGAGCTCGGCGGCAACAGGCCGGTGCTTCTCCTCAGCGCGTCGGGCGACGGCTCGGCGGCGGTCCTCGGTGGGCCGAAGGGGGGTCTGGGGCCGCTCGGCCGCCAACTTCCATGCTGCGCGCCGCTGTTGAGACTCGATCCGGCGGCGGTCCGCTTCCAGGGCCGCGGTCCGGCGGCGATCGGCCCGGATGATCGCGCGCACGTCGTCCAGGCCGACCCACCGTCCCAGGTCGGTGTCGGTGTCGCCGAGGGTGTAGGGCACTACCGTGTCCGGGGTGTGATAGACGCGGTACTGCCTCCCGGCGCAGGTCAGTTCAGTGGTTCGGCGGTTCGTGCCCGGCACGGGTGCCCACTCGGGCGCGGCCGGATGGACAGCGTAGGGGTCATCGGTGCCCCGCTCCCCTGCGGCGCGGTCACCGACTCCGGTCACGGCGCCGTCCTCGCCGTCCCAGGTGTCGATGGCCCCCGAGTCGCTCACGGCGTCGGGGCGTACCGGGGTGACGTCTACGGCCGGGGCGGTACATGTATCCATTTCCGGTGAAGGGTCGGTGCCGACGGGCCGAGCACGCCATCCAGTGCCCGGTGCGCTGGGCCGGTCGACGCCGATGCACGCCCCGCCCTCGTCCTCCCACACGTCCACGCTGCACGGGTCGCTGATCACGTCGGCCGGACGCTGCCCGTACGCCACGGCGGCTGCCTTGCGCGCGGCCTCTCCAGCGCGGTGAATCTCGCCGAGGCTCGCGCCCGACTCCTCCGCCTTCTTGCGCGCTGCCCGCGCGGCCCGGATAACGTCCCGGGCAGGTGCCTGGACCGGCGCCGGGCCCGCCTCGGGAAGACGGCGCCCGGCTGCCGTGTAGCACTCGGCGCACACGTACGCGGGCCCCGTGTGCAGTGTCGTCGCGTACAGCGCTACACCGACCGTGAAGCAGCGTGGGCAGTACTGATGGCCCGTAGCCATGGCCTTTTCCTCCGCTGGGCACAGCATCGGCCCGGACGGCATGAGTGCGGTCACGATGTCCACCCGTCCACACGTCCGGCACTCCGCACCGAACACGGTGTCGGTGCCGCAACGGTGGCAGTGCGCACCTGCCGGGCCCTCCGGCGCGGCGGTGTCGGCCGGAGCGGCTTCCGGGGCAGGCTCGACACCCGGTACGTAACCGCCCTCTGCCTCCCACTCCTCGATCGGGTCACCGGTCGTGGCCACCCTGTCGAACAGACCGTCGGACGCGCACTCCGGTGCGATCACCTCAACATCGGCGTTTCCGCGCGGGGTCGCCACGAACGCGTAAGCGCGCTTCCGGGTCGAGCCGTGCACGAACGGCAGGCATACGGCCTCATCACGCCGTGCCCGACGGCCGTCAACTGTCGCCACCACGACCGCCGAGGTCTGGCCTCGGTTGCCGTTCCACTCCCCGGACCGGATGCGGTTCGCCCACACCTGCCCCGTGTACCGGGCCCCGTCCACGGTCCATGCCAGCATCACGCCCGGGGCGTAGTCGACCGGAGTGAACTCCTTGGCGCGCGGAGGCTTGCCCGGCCACATGCTGAGCGGACGCTTGCGCCACTTCGGCGCGCCCGCCCCGTACCGGGCGACTTCACCGGCGAATTCCCGTACACACGCGGCAAAGCCGTTCTTGGCTTCCTGGTGTCCTTCCTCCGGCACCGTGCGCAGCGTGTACGCCATGCGGCCGTCCGTCGACTCAATCCGCATCCGGTCGCCGTTCCCGGTCACGTAGGCGCGCCCGGTTTCGCTCGCGCTGATCAACCGGCGCGCGTTCTCCGGGGTGCCCGCCGGGGCAGTCTCCGGGGTCTGTGTTGGGGGCGTAACCGGGATTTTGACGGCCGGAGCCCCGACCGCCGGAGCCTCCGGAGCGCCAGCCACCACGGTCGCGACGTTCTTCCGCACGTAGGTCAGCACCGGCCCCCGGGTTTTGTACCCCTCCTTGCCAGGGATGATCCAACGCCCGTCAAGCGTCACCAGGCTGTACCGGTCCGTCGCGGGGCAGTAGACGGAGTACGCAACCGCGCGGCACGTCGTGCTCTGCCGCTGCCGCGCCGGGTACAGGTCAGCGTCCGAAGCGAGGATCGTGCGCGCGTCCGTAAGGTCGTGCCCTGCCATGGCGTGGCGGGCGGGAGTGGTGATCTTGACGGTGTGCGACATGGGGAAGTCCTCCGTGATGGGGTGTGTGGCTTCGGTGTTGGGGGTCGTGCCACCGACCAACCCAACGAGAGAAATATACCGCATATTCATCACTCCTGGAAGGGGTTCCGGGCACTTCTTCGAGAGTCTGCGCTGGTCAGCGGCTCGCGCGAAGCCGCGCCCGCGGGCGCAAGCACCCGCCCGCGGGGCCCCTGGACGGGCTGGCGGCCACCCGAAACGACCGTGCTCCCGCGGGACGACCAAGCCGAGCCGAGATGGGCTGGACTCTGGGGCGGGCTGGCCCGTACTGAGCTAAGTCCTCTTCCTCCGACTTACGCGGAGAAAGAGGTGTCGGCGTCCAGGAAGGGCTTGCCCACAGCCACTGACCAGCGAAAACGTCAGCATGCAGGAAGGGCAGGCCCCCACCCGCGGCCGCACTCCCGGTGCAACCGCGGGACCGCCTGTGCGGCCAACCGTGCAGACCACCGTGGGAGCAACTGTGCGGCGGGGCCGCTCCGCGAGGCTTGCCCACGCGCGATTCGGGCGGCACGCCCTCGTGAGCCGAACACAGCCCCGCTGGCTGCCGACTGAGTCCTGCCAAGCCACGACCGGCGGGCCATACGCCGGGCTGCTGCTGTCGATGGCCCTGACGCGGCCGCCGGTTTCACTGACAGGGCCCAGGCCCGACAGCGCGGGCGGGGCCCGACCTGCGCCGGCTGACATTTGCCAGGCGGCCGGATGGCTCGGTCGCCTCACGCCGTTCACCGCCCGAAGACATGCCACACACGACGCTCGAACGTTTCTTCGATTCCTGCGTTATGGTGGATGCCTCAGAAGACGCAGGTCGTGGGGAGGGACACGCGGGAAGCAGGAGGTACAGGGCCGTGGATTTACTCATCTGCATGTCGCCTCCGGCTACTCCGCCCGCTACGGCGCGTCCCTGCCCGACGCCCTCGTCAAGCGTGCGGCTGAGCGCGGCATGGCGGCGCTGGCACTGACCGACCGGGACACCGTCGCGGGCACGGTCCGCTTCGCGAAGGCCTGCGCAGCGGCCGGGGTACGGCCCGTCTTCGGCGTCGACGTCGCCGTGGCCCCCATGGCCGAGGCGCCCGCCCGCACCGCCCGGGTGCGCACGCCCGTGCGCGGCGGCGCGCACGTGGTGGAGCCGCCGCTGCGCGTCACCCTGCTCGCGCAGTCGGCCACCGGGTGGGCGCGGCTGTGCGCTGTGGTGTCGGCCGCGCACGCCGAGGCCGGCGGCTCGCTGCCGGTGGTGTCCTGGCCTGTGCTGCACCAGCATGCCGACCGTGACCTGGTGGTGCTGCTCGGCCCGGCCTCGGAGCCGGTGCGGGCCTTGTCCGCCGGCCGCCCGGACCTGGCCGCGCGGCTGCTGGAGCCGTGGCGGGAGCTGGCCGGGCCGCGGCTGCGCCTGGAAGCGGTGTGGCTGGGGCGCCGGGGCACCGGTCCGGGCTCACTCCGGCTGGCCGCGCGCAGCGTGGGCCTGGCCGATGAGCTCGGTGTGGGCGTGGTGCTGAGCAATGCGGTGCGGTACGCGGATGCGGGCCAGCACCGGCTGGCCGATGTGCTGGATGCGGCCCGGCTGTTGCGGCCGATCGACCGGCGAGCCCTGGACGGAGGGGAGCGCTGGTTGAAGGGCCCGGGCGCGATGGCGGCGGCCGCGGAGCGGATCAGCCAGGCCGTGGGCGAGGAGCGTTCGCGCGCCGCCAGGCTGCTGGCGGAGACGGAGGCGACCGGCCAGTCCTGCGCCTTGACTGCGGGTGAGCTGGGGCTGGGGCGGGCGCATTTTCCCGAGCCGTCGGTCGTGGGCGCCGGCGAGGGGGCCGGGGCGGGGATGCGGCTGCTGCGGCAGCGGTGCGAGGCGGGGATGGTCGCCCGCGGTCTGGACACCGACGAGCGGGCGCGGCGTCAGCTCGACTACGAGCTCGACGTCATCGGCCGGCTGGGCTATGAGGCGTACTTTCTCGCGGTCGCCCAGGTCGTGGCGGATGTGCGGGCGATGGGCGTGCGGGTCGCCGCGCGCGGTTCGGGCGCCGGGAGCATGGTCAATCACGTGTTGTTCGTGGCCACGGCCAATCCGCTGGATTTCCGGCTGCTGTTCGAGCGGTTCTTGAGCGAGCGGCGCCGGACGCTGCCCGACATCGACCTGGACGTGGAGTCCGCGCGGCGCCTGGATGTCTACGACAAGATCATCGAGACGTTCGGGGCGGAGCGGGTGGCGGTCACCGGCATGCCCGAGACGTACCGGGCCCGGCACGCGTTGCGCGATACCGGACTCGCGCTCGGCATCGCGCCGCAAGTCATTGGTGAGGTAGCGAAGTCCTTTCCGCATCTGCGGGCGCGGGATATCCGCGGGGCCCTGGCCGAGCTGCCCGAGCTGCGCCATCTCGCCGCGCGAGCCGAGGAGTTCGGGCCGTTGTGGGAGCTCGCCGAGGGCCTGGACAAGCTGCCGCGCGGGTACGCCATGCACCCCTGCGGAGTGATCGTGTCGAATGCGTCGCTGCTGAAGCGGCTGCCGGTACAGCCCACCCCGGGCGGATATCCGATGGTGCAGGCCGACAAGGAGGACGTCGAGGACCTCGGGCTGCTCAAGCTGGATGTGCTGGGGGTGCGGATGCAGTCGGCGATGGCGCACGCCGTCACCGAGATCCGCCGCACCACCGGCCGCCAGCTCGATCTGGACAACCCCGACCACGTCGACCTCAACGACCGCCTCGCGTTCGAACTCATCCAAGCCTCCGACACCGTCGGCATGTTCCAGCTCGAATCCCCCGGCCAGCAGGACCTCGTGGGCCGGCTCCAGCCCCGCCACCTCGCCGATGTCATCGCCGACATCTCCCTGTTCCGGCCGGGCCCAGTGAGCGGCGGCATGCCCGCGCTGTTCATCGCCGCCCGGCACGGTGCCGCACCCCGCTACCCGCACCCCGACCTCGAGCCGATCCTCGCCGACACCTACGGCGTCGTGATCTGGCACGAGCAGATCATCGCGATCCTCACGCGAATGACCGGCTGCGACCGGGCGGCGGGCGACGTCGCCCGCCGCGCCCTGGCCGACGCCGACCGGCTGCCGCGCGTGGAGGCATGGTTCCGCCGCACCGCCGGCGAGCGCGGCTACGGCCCTCAGGTGCTGGACGAGGTGTGGGAGATCATCGCCTCGTTCGGCGCCTACGGCTTTTGCAGGGCGCACGCGGTGGCCTTCGCCGTGCCCGCCCTGCAGTCCGCCTACCTCAAAGCCCACTACCCAGCCGCCCTGTACGCGGGGCTGCTGGAGCACGATCCGGGGATGTGGCCGCTGCGCGTCATCGTCGCCGACGCCCGCCGCCACGGCGTGCCCATCCTGCCCGTGCACGTCAACCACTCCCGCACGCAGCACGGCGTCGAGCCCACCGAGCAGGGCTTCGGGGTGCGGCTGGCGCTGTCCACCGTCAAGGGCATCAGCGAGGCCGAGACCGCACGGCTCGCCGCCGGCCAGCCCTATGCCGGGCTGCAGGATCTCTGGCAGCGGGCCCGGCCCTCCCTGCCGCTCGCCCAACGGCTGATCCGTATCGGCGCCCTCGAGGGCCTCACCGGCGACCTGACGCGGCGGGATCTGCTGCTGCAGGCCACCGAGCTGCACCGGCAGTCGCGCTCTCGTGCAGCCACCGACGGGCAGCTCCCGCTGGGCGGGGACCTGGTCAGCGCGCAGCCCAGCGGGCTGCCGGAGATGAGCAGCCGTGACCAGCTGAATGCCGAGCTGGAGGTGCTCTCCATCGACGTCTCCCGTCACCTGATGGAGCATCACCACCGGCTGCTCGCCGAGCTCGGCGCGACCGACGCCACCCACCTGAAGGCCATGGTGCCCGGGCAGAAGGTGCTGGTCGCCGGCGTGCGCGCCTCCACCCAGACCCCGCCGATCCCCTCGGGCAAGCGCGTCATCTTCGTGACGCTGGAGGACGGCTCCGGGCTCGTCGACGTCGCCTTCTTCGACGACAGCCACGAAACGTGCGCGCACACCGTCTTCCACAGCGGCCTGCTCCTGGTCCGCGGCAGCGTCACCGCCCGCGGCCCCCGACGCACCGTGGTCGGCGAGATGGTGTGGGATCTCGACGAAGTCGCCGCCGCCCGACGCGACTTCGGCCCGCAGGCCGCCCTGGAACTCCTGGGCCGCACCGCGCCCGCCGCCACCCCCGCCCAGCCCGCCGCGCCGGCACGCACCCTCCCCGACGGCACCGCCGGGGCTCGGCTGCACCCCTACGCCGACCTGCAGCCCGCCGGTACACGCGCGGCCGACCTGCGGCGCCTGGGCCACCGCAGCCAGGGAAGCGCGGGGTGACGTCATGGGACAGCGCCGCCTCTTCCGCTTCCGCTTCAGCCTGCCGTCGGCCGATGAGTTCACCGACCGCGGGCCGTTGGTGGCCGGCGATCAGGAAGGAGTGACGTGATGGGTGTGAGGCAGCAGGTGTTCTTCCACATCCGTTTGCGTCAGCCCGGCGTACTGCCGCAGTTGGTGGAGGTTCTCGGGCGGTTCACGCCCTTGGTACAGACGCTGCCGCCTTCGGCGGCGATCGCGCAGATGGGAGGCACGCCTGCGCATCGAGCCGGTCCTAGACGCCCTCAACCAGCGCTACGGTCCGGGCACAATCGGAGCGGCCGCCGCGGTCGCAGCCGAAGGACGGATGGGCCTGTCGTAGCCCCTCGCTGCCCGCCTGTCCAGCAATCGGTCGGTTATTGAACATCAATCCCTGGGCATCGAAGTGCCGGGTAGACGATGTCCAACAAGCATGTTCATCGCAGGGGAAGACGCGGCAGTACGGTGCACTGTTACGACGACAATCGCGCCTTACCCTTTTAGACTCTCCGATTCGTTGGCGTTTAAACTTGCCTTTAAATGACGACGAGGCTATGTTGGGGGTCTTGGCTTGCTTGTCCGCATCCAAGACCCCCTGATTGTTAGGCGATGTACTGAATCAGTACCTGTACATAGGCGGGAATCAGAGGCAGCACGAAGTAGAGGCCGACGAAGAACACGACCGTGAGTACTGTCAGGGCAATCATCCCTCGGGGGGTGACCAGGGCGAGCCTGATCGTGAGGCCGAGCTGCTTGCACAGCTCGGCTAGCGGGCCGCGTTTGACGCGACTTCGGTTACACATTGCGTGGTAGAAACCTTCCGGCTCGACTGCATTGGCCTGACTGCATCACGAGCGGCCGAGTGCCGCGCGGGACGCGAAACTCGGCCACTGCTCGTGCTTGCGGTCGGGCCCAATGGAGCCGTGGGAATGCTTTAGGCACCCGCAGATGCAGCCTATTCAGGGCGGTACAGAACCCCGCAGGAAAGCTAACACGAATTATCGCCGAATTCTAGAGCCGTCTTACTTCTCGGAATAATTCAATTCCCTGAGTATTCCCTCCACGACAAAGCGCGACGAAACTCTGTTTACAGCACGCCGATGAAGGCGTTGCCCCCCTTCGGCCGGTCGGTGCGGCGTGCTGGCGGGCGCGAACGATCGTGGAGTCGATCTGGACCAGCCAGTCGACGTCACCTGCGGCGTCGGCCTGGGCCTGGATCCGTTGGAGCGCCCGCGTGAACACGCCGGTCAGTACATAACGCCGGAAGCGCGTGTAGACGGTCTTCCACGAGCCGAACCATTCGGGCAGATCACGCCAGGCGATCCCCGTCCGGATCCTGTAGACCATGCCGTTGATCACCCTGCAGTCATCCGCACGCGGTCGCCCGGTCACGGCCCGAGGTATCAACGAGGCCAGCAACTCCCATTCCTGGTCGGTGAGTTCATGACGACGCACCCGACCATGATCCAGTAAGGACAACTCGGGCCGCCGGCGAACGCTAAGGTCTGCCCGAGCGGAGGGGGAGATCGACATGGACAGCATTGCGGGAGCGGTGGGCTCGCAGATTTTCAGCGCGGTGGTGGCTGCTGTGGTCACCGGTATCGGCGGCCTGGTCCGCTGGTTCGTGGTTAAACGACTGCCCGCCCGCCGCACGTGGCGCTACTCAACTGGCGGCGAGGTTTCGATCGTTCTGGATACTTCCCACATAGACACCGGTCGCTACCAACGGCCTGTAGCTGGTCTGGGACAGGTCCGGGCGCTGTCCGTGCTCATCCCTACCCTGACCCATGCCTACCGGGACCTCGACCTGGAGAAGGTCCGACTGTCGGCCCACCTGCCGGGCCACGAGATGGAGCACGACCTGCTCGTCCTCGGCGGACCGAAGAACAACGAAGTCGCCGACCGCATCCTTGACGCCATGGCGGAGATGCTGCCGTTCCGACTGGGTGGAGGAGCGATCACCTGGGAGGACACCGCCTACACGGGAGACGCCACAGACGGTGAGGTCGTACGCGACTGCGGCTACATCGTCAGAGCTCCAAACCCCCTCAACCCAAATAGGCGCGTCGTCCTCATCGGCGGCTGGTCCACCTTCGGCACCGTGGCCGCAGCCCGCTGGCTGGCAGAGAACGGTGCCAGCCGTTCCCTGGCCGCCGACGTCGCCGTGCTTGTAGAAGCCTCAGTCCTTCGCGATGGCCACGTGTCCACGCCTCAAGTCCTACGCCAGGCAGACCTGAGCGCGTGAACGACGCCACTGCGTGTTTGAAGACGGGCCCTAGTTCAGTCCGGCAGCCGCAGCCGGACGAACCGCACCGTGCGGTGACGGCCGATGGTGGGCAGAACCTCCGCCACAAGGGCTTCCTCTTCCAGGACGGGATGTTCGGCTGTGCCGTCGGGCGGCATCCGGGCCGGGCCGAGGCGTCCGGCGACAGCCCGAGCCACCTGGACGCTCTGCACGGAGGTCAGCCGCGGTGACGTCGTGACCTTCTCGTCGTCGAGCAGTACCCGCACCGCCCGCGGACGGTGCGCCGGACCCAGCACGGACAGCACCGGGGCGTCCGTGCTGTCCGCCGAGCGCCACTTCACCCACGCGCGGGTCAAGCGTGGGTTGTAGGGAGTATCCCAGCGGCGTGAGACCACGCCTTCGACACCGGCTGGGGCCAGTGTGCGCGCCCACTCCAGCGCCGTGTCCCGGTCATCGGTGGACAGCACCGGACGTACTGGGGTGTCCTGCAGAAGGCGACACAGGCCCGCCCATCGCTGCGAGAGCGGCTGCGCGCGGATGTCGCGGCCGTCCAGGGCGAGCGCATCGATCGCGACGAAGGACAACTGCACCCCGTTCGTGCGCCGCCACGCGGCGGTGCGCAGGAGAGCTGCGAAGTCCATCCGCCCGTCCGACTGGACGGCGCAGAGCTCGCCGTCGAGCACGCTCCCGGTCGGCATGATGTCCGCGAGCGGCTTGACCAGTTCGGGGAACTCCGGCGCGAGCGCGCGGCCTGCGCGGGAGTGGAGCACGAGTTGGTCGCCTCCTGCCGCCGCGATGACGCGAAATCCGTCCACCTTGATCGTGTGTTGCCATCCGGCCCCGACGGGAACCGTGGGCACGGCAGCGGGGCGCATCACCGTGACGGGTAGTGCGAGCGGCCAAGGCGCATTCATGGGGTGACCGCGCCGCGCATGCGGCGGCCGCTTGGGCAGTCCATGGGCCACCTGTAGCGGGGGAAGAGCCCGAAATGGGGGGCATGGGGCCGTGTCGGGGGCCGACCGGCGCGGTATTTCACGCGGTGGCAGGAGCGCCTGCCAGGAGCTGGCCGTGGTCGGGGTGCTCCTGGCCCGTCGGCAAGACCAGCGACCGGCGCCGCGCCTCCCGGCATCGGCGGGACCAGGAGAGATGCCAACGAAAAGCCCGCGACGCCAAACCTCCGGCGGCCGGCAGTGCTAGGGTCGCCAGCTGCGCAGGTGTTCGGCGATGCGTGCGGCGGTGCACCGCGGGTCGTACAGCTCCTGGGCCAGGGCGGTGAGTTGGTCCCGTGTCGGGTCGGCGGCGATGCCGCTGGCGTTGAGGTACATGACAGCGACGGCGCAGGCCACGGTGAGGTTTGAGCGCTCCAGCCACCGGCAGCGGCCGAGGGTGTGCACGAGGGCGGCGGCGCGTGCGTAGGGGCCGCCGTATACGGGCTGGTCAAGGAGTTCAGCTCGGTGGCGTGCGACGGCGGCGATCGGGACGCCGAGGTCGTCGGGTGCGGGGTCGCGATGGCCGGCGCGCTGGGCGACTTCGAGGATCCAGGAGAGATCGACGTGCAGGGACATGCTCACGCAGCGGCGCCCCGGCTCGGCAGTGCCGGGGCGTGCTGCGCGTCGAGGTCGGCTTCCAGGCTGGCGAGGAATTCGCCGTCGGTGTCGATGAGGCGTTGGGCGGCGGCCATGCCCGCGGCGCGGGCGCCAGTGGTGTCCTCAGCAATGAGGCGCTCGACGTACCGGTTGAAGTCCAGGCCGCGCGCGGCGGCGGCGTCCTTGCCTGCGGCCAGTATGTCGGCTTCCAGGCGCACCTGGGTCTGCTTCCTGCTGCTCATACTTTTCACGGTAGCAGGGTGGTAGCAGGCGGGCGAGTGCCTCGTAGCGGGCCTCATCAGTGATCTGCCGCGTTCTTCGTACGTCGGCGCTCGGCAGCGGGTGAGGCGGGACCACTCGTCCGCGTTCCGGGGCGCCCGCAGAGTACCGCCTGCCTCCTCACGGAGATTGACGCACCGGGAGCGGATGAGCGGCTGCCCCCCATGCCTGGAGGGTGTCAGTTGAGGGCAGGGGAGGTGGCGTGGGCGGTCTGCTGCGGCGTTCAGGGCAGAGCCAGCCCGTCGCCTGCAGCGCGCGGAAGTACGTGCACATGAAGGTGGTGGACAGTCTACTTCGTGTGCTCTTTGGTGCGTTTGAGGATGTAGTCGCGGGTGATTCCCAGGGCCTCGGCGATGTCAGTCTGGGCACCGTGATACCGGGTCTTCATCTGCGCGATCTGCCGCCAGAATTCGCGTTCGGCGGCGGCGACCTTGGCGTCGCGCTCGGCCTTGGCCGCTTTGGCGTCCTTCATCAGCTGCTCGACAACTTGCGCGTCAGGGCGAGGTGCCACGATGGACTCCAGTCTGTAGTGCGATGGCGGGGCAGGACTCCTGCTCCAGCCGAGTACGGGAAGACGCCAAGGGCGGATGCCTTGGCGTCTGATCGCCCCTGTCCGCTGGCTGCAGCAGGACCAGGCGGCAGGGCAGGATGCCGCGAGTTCAATGAGGCCGACCTTGTATATGCATCTCATGAGTATGCACTCATGCTAGAAGCGATCTTCAGGGCCCGGCCAATGCACCTCGCACTGATGCCGAGTACGGGCGCGTGTCTACGCCTACGCAGAGCCAAGCATCCGGCGGACGGATTTGGGCGGTGTGCGCTGCGCCGGGCCTAGTGTCATCGGTACGGGCCGGGCGGGAACCTGCTCTGAGTCGACTGCCGAGCCCCCGGTGCTGGGCCCCAGCCGGAGCGGTGACCTCCCAGTCCGTGGGCGCCCGTTACGAAACCCTCCCTCCTCCCCAGCTCTCAAACCACCTGGTGGTTTGGGGGAGTTGACGGGGTGCCCGGGGCCTGACATCATGCAGTTGTGGGCGCCATTCGTGCGCCCATTTGTTATAGGGCTCCGCTTCTCCGGTCAGGAGGACGGGGCCATTTTCGTTCCTCGACCATCAGCCCCTGGGTCCTTCCCGGGGGCTTTTTTCGTACCTGGAGGTCCTCACCTTGTCCGTGCCGTCCGCCGCGTTGTTCGGCATCCCCTTGTGGTGGTTCGCCTCGCTGGCCGCGCTAATCCTGCTGGTCATGCTCCTTCTTGTCGCCTACCTGGGACGGGAGCTGATGCGGCGGACCCAGCCGCGGGACCTACCGCAGGCTATGTTCGGGCTGAGTCACGTCATTGCGGCTCTGAGCGGCCTGCTGCCCTGGGGGCGGCCTCCCGCGCCACCGGCCCTTCCCGAGCCCCCCACCCAGCCGGATGCTGGTGCTGTCACAAACCAGGCCGTGGTCGTCCTGCGTAGCGACACAGAACTGCGGCCGGGAACACGAGGGGAGGAGCGGTGAGCATTGACCGTGGTAACGGCGGTGCCCGTCGTCCCCGTGTGCACCGCACCGGTGATCTCGGTGCGATGCTTGGGACCATTTCGCCGCAGCGGGCACGGTTGGTTCTCGCCGTGGTGCTCTACGGAGCCACGTGTGCGGAGGTGGCGCTGAGGATGGGGATCTCCACGTCCAGGGCGGCCCGGATGCTCTCGACGACGGTGTCCCTCATGCGCCACCCGTCACGGTCCCAGGCGCTGCGCGACTACGCCGACGACGGGGGCGATGACGAGCTTGTCATCGACAGCGACTTGAGAACGTTGATCAGGCAATGGCGCATCGAGGAGACTCTCGTTCCACGGTGTTCTACGTGCGATGTCCTGCTTCCCCCGGCGACGTCTTGGGAGGGGCGCCCGCGGGAGTACTGCTCCAACGCCTGTCGTCAGAAGGCGTACCGCCGGCGGAAGACAGCCGCCCGCACGCAGAGCGGCGGCCGGCCATGAGTCCCTCCTCGCTCGGGCGCTCCCGTGGCCGGGGGCGGCCAGGCGCAGAAGAGCTCGGGACGCCCCCGTCGCTGACCATGTACATCTACAGGACGGCGTGCAGAGCGTTCTCCGCGACGCCGTCGTCGTCCTCGCGGTAGCCGCGCATCACCTTGGAGCCGGGCGCGCGGCCGCGGCCGCGCGCGGTTGATGCTGACGATGACGTGTGCCCTCGCGGTGAGCGAGGTTTCGCCTCACAGGCCGGCTTCGTACTGGTCGGCGTCCGAGCCGTGCAGGAAGTCATAGAGGTGGCAGGCCCGGTTCCAGAGGTCGGCGGCGCGGGTGTCTCCCGCATGGGCGATGAGCAGGGTGTAGAGGTCGGGGAAGTTGCGGCCGGTGCCGTCTGCGGCCTGTTCTTCGGCCATGGCGTCGGCGAGTGCGTACGGGTCGGTGGGGACGCGCGGGTCCAGGTGCTCGAGTTCGGGGCGGTAGTCGGCGACGTGGATGGTGGTTCCCTCGACGTGCTGGGTGCAGTACAGCTGCCTGCGCAGGCGTGCGGCAGCCTCGTCGGTCTGGTGCCTGCTCGTGTAGGGGCCGAGGCGGACCGGGTCGAGGCCGGGCCGGGTGAGGACGACGGCATGGCCGGGCGGGTGGGTGTAGCGGATGGGGCGGCCGAGTTGGTGGGCGAAGCGGATCTCGGCGTGGGTGGACTCGCCGATGTAGCCGCCGGGGTTGACGACGAGGACCTGGTCGGCGGTGCGGATCTTCCACCGGTGCAGGGCGTCGAGTTCCTTCTTGAGTTCCTCGGCGCGCTGGGGGTCGCTCCACAGCGGGTGGGGCTTCTTCATGTCGCAGCCGGGGGCGAGGACGATGCGGCCCTGGGCGGTCTCGCGGAGGTTGGCCTCGGCGAGTTCGGCCCAGAAGCGGGTGGAGCCGCACAGGCAGACGACAGTGGGGGGCGCGCCGGGTGCGGGGGCGGTGGGGAGGTCGCGGCGGTGGCGTCGGTGGTTTCGGCGGCGGTGTGCGAGGGGCGCGGGGGCTGCTCGTGGCTCATGCGGGATCGGTTCCTTCGGGCGGGGCGGGGCGGTGGATGGGGAACTCGAAGAGGGGGGTGTGGGTGAGTTCGGTTTCGAGGCGTTCGGTGACGGCGTCGCTGCGGGCTTGGACGCATACGGGGCACAGATGCCGGGTGGTGATGATCCAGCCCTCGGTGGTCATGCACCGGGCTGTGCCCGCGTCTAGCTGCGCTGATTCCAGGGTGAGTTCGTAGTCGCTGCCGAGGTCGTCCTGGTCCTGGGCGTGGTAGGTGGCGCCGCAGCTGTCGCAGCTCACGGCGTAGACGGTGCGGGGAAGAAAGCTCATCGGGGCCTCTCCGGGCCGCCGGGCCGGCCGGTTGCTGGCCCGGCGGCTGACGATCGGCGGTGGGTGTCTGCGGTGGCTCAGAACGGGGGTTCGTCGAGGTATCCGTCGGCCTGACCGGGTGTTGCGGTGTGAGGGTGCTGCGGCGCGGTGGGCTGGTAGCCGTTGGGGGTGTAGGCGGGGCAGAGGCTGAACTCGCTGCGAGTGGAGGTGTACTGC
This sequence comes from Streptomyces aurantiacus JA 4570, assembly GCF_000414115.1. Lineage (GTDB taxonomy): Bacteria > Actinomycetota > Actinomycetes > Streptomycetales > Streptomycetaceae > Streptomyces > Streptomyces aurantiacus_A. The sequence goes on along the minus strand of NZ_AOPZ01000003.1, from coordinate 28,541 downwards.
CGGCCGGTGCCGCGGCATCCGGTGCAGTCCGGGCCGTGCGGGTCGTCGTCCTCGCCGCGCCGGCAGGTCACGGGTTCGGCGTGGACGGGTGCACCGTCGTTTTGCCAGATGATCGGTTCGAGCGTCCAGCCTGATCCCTGGCAGCCGCCGGGGCAGTTCGGCGGGTGCGGGGCGCGGTCCTCGGTGTGCTGCTGGTACTGCTGGCGGAGCCAGATGCGGGCGGCCGGGGCCGGTAGCTGCATCCTCCAGTCGGCGCGGCGCAGGGCGTTCGCGGCGGCCGCGGCCTGCGCGGCGTGGTGGGCGTCGGCCGGGTCGGCGAGGGCGACGAGGTCGGCGATGACGGCGCGCAGCAGCAGCGCGGTGCGTCGGCGGCCGGCGATGTAGTCGGGGCGGAAGGCGTGGGCGGTGCCGCTGATGTGCGCGTATCGGGTCCAGAACTCTTCCTGGACGAGTTCGGTCAGCAGCCGCGGGATGGAGGGAGTGGGGTCGTAGGCGGGGCGGGTGGCCGGGGCCGGGTCGGCGGCGGGCCGGTGGTCGGTGATGGTCACGGTGGTGATCCCTTGGGGCTCGGTGGTGGCGGGAGGCCCGGGGCGGCCGGCTGAGTTGGCGACCTGGCGGCCGCCCCGGGGCGGGTTCAGGTGGTGACGCGGATCGGCATGAGCAGGTAGTTGAGCGCGCCGTCGCCGAGGTCGTTGCCGTCGCGGGTGGCACCGGTGAGCAGGGCGGGCTGGACGGGGTTGGCGAGGGCGAACTTGATGGCCTGGGCGTCGGTGTCGGCGGTCAGGGCCGTCAGGCCGTCCAGCAGGAAGCCGGGGTTGAAAGCGATGCTGAAGGGGGCGCCGGTCTGGGTGTCGAAGTCGGCGTCGATACGGTCGTGGGCCTGGGCGTCGTCGCTGCTGCCCGCGGTCAACAGCAGGCTGTCCTGGCCGAAGTGGAGGTGGACCGGGCGGCCGCGTTCGGCGACGAGGGCGACGCGTTTGACCGCTGCGGTCAGCTGCCCGCTGTCGACGACGGCAGTGGCTTCGAACTCGGTGGGCCAGAAGGTCTTGTACGGGGGCAGGTTGCCTTCCAGGGCGCGGGTGGTGGTGCTGCGGGCGGGGCCGGCCAGGGCGAAGACGCCCTGGTTGGTGGGGAGGGCGGTGTCGATGTGCTCGGCGTCGGCGAGCATCCTGGCGGCGTCGAGCAGTGCCTTGGCGGAGATGAGGGCCTGGCCCTGGCCGGTGTCGCTGGTGGCGCTCCAGTCGATGCTGCGGACGGCGAAGCGGTAGCGGTCGGTGGCGGCGAGGGTGAGTTTGCCGTCGGCGGCGGTGAGCTGGATGCCGGTGAGGACGGGCAGGGTGTCGTCGCGGCCGGCGGCCGGGACGACCTGGGCGACGGCGTGGAAGAGGGCTTCGCCGGTGACGGTGCCGGAGGTATCGCCGGGCTTGGGCAGGCTGGGGTACTCCTCCAGCGGCAGGGTATGCAGGGTGTAGCGGGTGTGGCCGCAGGTCAGTACGAGCCGGGTGCCGTCGAGTTCGAGGCCGACGGGGTTGGTGGACTTGACGGTGCGTGTGATGTCGGACAGCAGCCGGCCGGAGACCAGGGCGCTGCCGTCCTGGGTGATGGCGGCGGGCAGGGTGGCCAGGGCGGAGACCTCGTAGTCGAAGGCGGCGACGGCCAGTTGCCCGGCGGCGGCCTCCAGCTTGAGGCCGGCGAGGACGGGCACGGGTGGCCGGGCGGGAAGAGCTCGGGCTGCGTCAGCGATGGCGGCGGCGAACGGGCCGGGTTCGATCTGGAGCTTCATGAGTGCGGGGTCCCTTCTCGTCCTCAGGCTCAGACGGCGCGGGTGGGGGCGGGCTTGGTGAGGTGGCTGCGCAAGTGGCTGTCGCGGACGTACTCCAGCGCGGCCTTGGTGGTGCTGGTCTTGGTCCAGGGGCAGGCGGAGCAGGTGGCGGTGTAGGCAGCCCGGCCGGGGCAGGCGGCTTCCTTGGGCTTGCCGGTGGTAGTGACCTTGTGGGTGCAGACGGTGTGGTCGGCGTGGACGGGCTTGATGGTGGCGGTGATGCGGGCCATCAGGGGTGAGCCTCCGGGCTCTGGGTGGAGTTGGAGTTGGTGAAGAACGGCAGCGGCTCGCCGCACACGGGTGCAGGAGCGGCCGGTGCGGCGGGCGGCAGGACCGGCTCGCGCGGCACGGCCAGGTCGGCGACCGCTTCGAGGGCGAGCTGCCCGGCGGCGGCCCGGCCAGCAGCGCGGGTGAGGGCGGCAGTGACGCGGTGATGGGCCCGGTCGTGGTGGAGGTGGCAGCCCTGGCACATCACGACCAGGTTGTCGGGGCGGACATCCTCGGGCTGGTGGTTGAGGTGGGCGGTGGTCAGAACGACGGTCGTTCCGGTTCCGTAGGCGGGCTGGCCGTGCCGGTTGGGGCAGCGGCCCGGGTGGGTGCCGCGCCCGCACTGGCCGGTGCAGGCGCAGCGCCAGTTGGCGGCCTCCTTCGCGGCGCGGGTGAGGGTCGGCCAGTCGTCGGGGTATCGGTCCTTGTTCTCCGGCCGGATCGGCACGGTCGTCCCTCCTCTGGTGCGGCGGCGCCGGCGGCTTCCGGGCGGCGGTGGGTGTGCTGGTGGTCAGGTGGCGGGGCGGCAGCTGAGGGCGGCGAGAGCTCGAGGTCGCTTGCGGAGGCGGTCACGATGTCCGCGTCGTGCAGCCACTGGGCCCAAGACCGGCTCCCAGGCCGGGGCGGGCGGTGACCTCGCTCTCGCTGAGCTGGCCGCGGGCGTGGGCACCTGCGTGGTTCAGCCCCCGTCCGTGCTGTTGTTCCAGTGGTGCCCGTCCGGGCAGATGAGCGCGTGGTTGGACAGCATTTGGTGAGGGCCGCGACCCTCCCACGCGTGCGTCCCGGACGCCGCGGGCTGCTCGCACCACGGGCATTTCCACGACGCCAGCTCGTGGGACTGGAGCGGGCGCGGCTGAGTCGACTTCGACGCCGGCGCGGACACCGCGGCCGCGCCCTGAGGCCCCAGGAGCGCGGCTACGTGTTCCACCGTCGCCGGAGGCCAGTACACGGTGTCCGGCGTGCCCCACCTCCTGATGCGCCCCGCCCAGACTGACATCCCCCGGCCGCACAACGGCCCCACCGCGATCCAGATCCCGAGGCCGGCCACGAGCACGATGGCAACCGTCAGCCACAACGGCACGCCCATCACTCCGTACGCGAGGATGCTGACCACTACGCCGATGCCCCACGCGATCACCACGTCCGCATTCAGCACGGTGATCGCGGCGAATAAGGCGACAGCCCGCCGTACCGAGAGCCGGCCTTCCTCCCGTGTCACCGCGCTCACCTCACGATCATGTTGTCGGGGCACCCACTCACGTGGGACAGGCATGCCTGGCAGTCCTCATTCCAGGCCAGGCCCGCGTGGGCGATGTTGCTGGCGTGGGCGTGGAACCAGCACTGCCTGCATTCCCCCTGGGGCGGGTTGTTCGGGTCCATGACGTCTCCCCTCTGCACGAGCCCGGGACGGCCCCGGGTGTGTCGTCAGCACCTACGAAGTGGGCGGCATGGGGCTGTGGCGATCGGTTACACCGCCTGGCGGGGTGCGGTGGTGTCCGGGTGGGCTTGGTGCCATGCCTGCACGACGCGTTTGGGCAGCACGCCGCCGTCGCCGACGTCCATGCCCTTCTCCTTGGCCCAGGAACGGATCACCGCGGAAGGTGCCGCAGCCGTTGTCGGCCCGGTGGAGGTCTTGGCGCGCCGCAGCTTGGCCTCGGCCGCGCTCAGCTTCCTTTTCAGGGCGGTCACTTCCTGCTGGGCCCTGGCGATCTGCTTCTCGGTCTCCTGGAGCTGGAGCAGTTCCAGCAGCCCCCTGCGGGTGCGCTCGGCGAGCCTCCTGGCCTTGGTGCTGTGGCTGCTGGCGGCGTCGTTGAGGGCGGAAAGGGCGCGCACCAGGGTCGGGTCGATCTCGGCAGGGCTGGTTGGGCGGGCGGCGGCCTTGGCGATGCCTTCGGTGTCCGCGACGGCGGCGATCTCGCCGGCGCTGGCCGGTACCTCCTGCTGTATCTGCGCGTGGGGGGTTCCGGCCTTGAGATGGGCTGCGATCTTGCTGCGGCGGTCGGGATTCACGGAGTGGGGTCCTCCTTCGGTGCGGTGGGGATGCCGAATTCACGGCGGAGCTGCTGGCGTTGGCGGCGGGTGGTGCCGGCCCAGGTGGCGTCGCCGGCCGGGCCGGGGTGGTCGACGGCCCAGGCGAGGCAGTCCTCGCGGGCCGGGCACGGCTGGCAGAGCAGGCTGGCGATCTCGTGGTCGCCGTCGCCGCCGGACCACAGTTCCGGGTCGTTGTCGGGGTTTTGGCAGGGCTCGCGTCCGGTGAGGCGGGGCCAGGGGGCCAGGCGGGGGCTCACGTCGGTTCTCCGAGGGGGCGTACGACGTGCATGTCGGTGTTGAGGTCTGCGTGCGTGTGGGCGCCGTGGCCGAGTTGGCGGGCGCGGTCGGCGGCGATGCGGTCGTTGTCGAGGCGGGAGCCGGAGATGGTGTCCAGGACCAGGGCGGGGCTGCCCGCGCACTGCCGGCACCCGGCGAGCGTCGTCGTTCGGGCGGGGGAGGTCATGAGGTCTGCGCCCCGGGCCGGTGGACGGTGGGCAGCAGGAACTCCGGCGGGTACCAGGACTCGAGCTCGTACAGGTCCAGCACGGCAACGGGCAGGTCGGCGCCGCGGCGGCCGTCGTTGAGCGCGGCGTCGGCGGGGGTGAGGCGGCAGTGGGGGCCGTCGTCGGTGTCGTCGGCGGCCGCCTCGAGGTCGCGGTAGAGGACGAAGATCCCGTCGAAGGTGGTGCGTTCGAGGATGACCAGCCGCTTGGCGGGGGCTTCTTCGGCGCTGACGTCGGCGCGCCGGATCCAGGTCTGGCCGGTGGCCGCCAGGATCGCGGGGTCGCCGTCGTCAGCGCGGTCGGTGATCTGCCGGTAGGCGTCGGGGCGCGGGATGCGGTGGCGGGCGGTGAGGTCGTCAACGGCGGCGGTGAGGTGGTCGCCGAGGGCCTGGGGGCCGATGAGGTCGGTCAGTGCCGTCAGGGTGCTCATGCCGGGACCGCCTTCGGGGCGGTGCGGGTGCGCAGGGTGTGGGCGTCGACGGCGGTCAGGAGCCGCTGGAGGGCGGAGCCGCGGCGGGCGCTGCGGAAGGTGGCGGGCAGGCCGCAGTTCCAGCAGTCGGCCTCCTCACCGGTCCAAGCGACGAAGCAGCGGCTGCGCTCGCAGACGGACTCGGGCCGCAGGCGGGGGGTGCGGTGGGCGATGGCGCGGATGAGGGCGGCGGCGGAGCGCTGCTGGCGCTGCGCCGGGATGCGCAGGGTGTGCATGGTGGTGGTCTCCTTCTCGCGGTGCGGGCAGGGCGCCCCGGGGCGGCCGGCGGTTTTTCCGGCCTGGCCGGGCCCGGGGCGCTGAGCCGGGGGGCGGGTGTCAGACGGCGAGCTGGAGCTGGCCGGGCGGGGCGGGATGGGGGCAGGCGTCGCTGAACCAGCCGTGCTCGCGCAGGTGCTCGGCGAAGGCGCGGGCGGTCGCGGGGTCGGTGTAGTCGGGTTCGTCGCCGTGCGGGATGCCGGCCGGGCTGTAGGTGTAGATCCAGGTGACCGGCAGCGCGCCGCGGGCCAGGCGGTTCGCCGGGCGGGCGTGGTAGGCGATGGGGGCGCCGCTGGTGTCCTCGGCGCAGCCGCACCAGTCCAGGTCGTCCTCGCCGGTGGCGTCGCAGCCCTGGTGGTGGCGGGTGAACAGGGTGAAGGTGACCTTCAGGGTGGCGGGGATGGTGCGGTGGTAGGTCCACCAGGCGTGCGGCGCGCTGCTGGCGAGCAGCCGGTCGGCGCTGTCGGGGGTGTGGTGTCCGTTGAGGATGAGGATGCTGGTTTCCGGGTCGTCGACCAGGACGGGTCCGTCCGTGAAGAGGTCGGCGGCGCTCAGGGTGGTGGGGTCCACAGGGGTCTCCGTTCGGGGGGCGGTGTGGTGTGTCGCGGGCGGGGGGGTGTGGCTGTCCGGGTCTTGGCGGGCGGCCCCGGGGGCGGTCAGAGGACGATCTGCTTCTTCTGGGCGCGGTCCCAGCAGAGCTCCCAGTCCGGGCGCAGCCCGCGGGCGGACCAGTCGACGCGGCTGGTACCGGCGGGGATCGGCCGGCTGGACATGGCGTGCAGTCGGGCGATTTCGCAGGCGCGTACGGCCGAGGCGACGGCTTCGCTGGCGTTGTCGGCCAGGCCGGTGAAGACGTGGACTCCGGTACGGGAGTCGTCCTGCCGGTGCTTCATGGGGACGTCGATCTCCCAGACGGTGCGCGGGCGCATCACTCCTGGGCCTCCGGGGTGTAGGCGGCGACCACGGTGACCGGGACCACGAGGTAGCCGGTGGCGTCCTCATCGGGGTCCTCGACGTCGCCGGGGCCGAAGAGGATGAGCTCTTCGATGGCGTCGTCGCCGGAGTGCTCGGGCACCCAGGCGGGAGTGGCGCTGTGTGGGATGCCTTCGCTGTCGACAAGGGCGCGGGCGTGGTCGCGGGCGGCGGCCCGGTTGGTGTACAGGCTCAGCGGCAGGGTGTCCGGGCCGTCCTCGTGCTCGGTGCGGTAGAGGGTGAGCTCGGCGGGCTCGCCGGGGGTGAGGTGGGTGATGCCGGGCAGCGCGGCCTCGGCGGCGTCGATCCGCTGTTGGAGGTCCTCGATGCGTTCGAGCAGCACGGCCACGTCGTGGCGGGTGTCGAGCGTGCCCTGGGCGGCGCGGACGACCACGGCGGCGATCAGGTCCTGTTGGGCGGTGGCGGATGTGGTGCGGGTGAGTGTGGCGGCGTCGGTCACCGGGTGCTCCTTGGCGTCGTGGCGGTGAGGGGGGTCCTGGGTCCGGCGGCTTGGCGGCTGTCCGGTCCCCGCGCCGTCCGGCCCGACAGCGGCGCGGCGGGGCTGGGCGGCACGGCGGCGGGGCAGATCGGGCCCGGCCGGGGTGGGCGCGGCTACTGGGCGGCGGCGCGGGCGCGTTCGGCCGCGGTGAGCAGCGCCTGGTGGACCTGTGCCTCGGTGCGTCTGAACCGGTCGTTCCACCACGGGATGTAGGCGGTGCCGATGACGGCCTGCAGGTGGGTGTTGGCGTCGCGTGCGGTGGTTCGGCTGGCGGCCCGGGCGCGGATGAGGTCGCGCTCGGCGCCGATCACGCACACGCCGCGGTGGGAGGACAGGGTGTGCTGCGTCCAGCCGCGCTCGTGGATGTACTGCGAGGTCAGCTCGAGGAACTCGGCGGCCTTCAGGGCCTGTTGCTGCTCGGGGCTGGGGGCGAGGGCGGGCGGGGGCGGGCTGGCCAGGGCGTGCACGAGCAGGCGCAGTCCCAGCCACAGCGGGCTGGTGAGGGTGAGCAGGGTGTACTTGAGCAGCAGCCACGCGGCTTGCTTGCCGAGGCCGGCGGCGGTGTGCAGACGGTCCTCGAGGGCGGAGGGGGCGGGCGGGTCGGGCGGGCAGGGCCCGGTGACAATGCCCGCCTGGGTGATCAGGGTGTCGGTGTCGGGCAGGACGATCGCGGGCCGGGCTGCACGGCCGGGGTCGTTCAGGGCTGTGGTGAGCTCCTCGGCCAGGGCTTCGGCGAAGACCTCGTCGACGGCGGCCGCGAGGGCCTCACCGGACCAGAACGTCCGGGGGGCAGGGACGGCGGGCGGGGCTGCGGGCATGAGGGAGGGCCACCTTGTGCTGGGCTCGGGCGGGCGGGGTGGGAGGCCCGGGGCGCGGCCGGCTGAGTTGGCGACCTGGCGGCCGCGCCCCGGGGCGAGGGGTGGCTACTCGGTGAAGGTGGCGTAGTCGCCGGGCGGGTAGACGTAGTTGGTCAGGGCGCCCTCGGCCGCGACGGCGGCGGCGCCGAGCCCGGCGATGGCTGCCGCGGCGGTCGTGCTGTGGTCGGCCGCGGTCTCGGCGATCAGGGAGGCGGCCTGGGTGGCGCGGCGGGCGGAGGCGGGCGAGCCGTCCGGGTTGGTCATGGCGTCGTAGGTTGCGTTGCGCAGGCGGTCGCGCAGGCCCATGGCTGGCTCCTTCGGGCAGGGCGGGTGGGGAGGTGCCGGGGGCGGGCGGCTGAGTGGTTGGCGACCTGGCGGCCGCCCCCGGGTGCGGGTGTGTCAGCGGTGCTGCTTGGTCTTCTTGAGGATGTGATCGCGGGTGTAGCCGAGGGATGCGGCGGCGTCGTTGCGGGAGCCGTGGTAGGCGCCGTCCAGTGCGCGGGCGACCGACCTCCAGAACGCGGCCTCGGCCGCCGTGCGGAGCCGGTCGGCCTGTTCGAGCTGCCGGGCGCGCTCGGCCTTGGCGGCGTCGAGCCGCTGGTGGAGTTCCTCGCGGTCCTTGGCGGTGGTGCTCGCTCGGGGGGTCATGGTTCCGCTCCTCGCGGTGGTGAGGGACGATGGTTCTGGCCCTCTGCTCCGGATGGAGCGGGTGGGAGGCCCGGGGACGGCGGGCTGAGTTTGGCGACCTGGCTGCCGTCCCCGGGGCGCGCGCGGGTGGGGCTGCTACTGCGGGTGCGTGGCGTCGGCCTGGTGCGCTGCGTTCTGGGTGTGGCCGTAGCCGATGTGCTCGACGGCGCAGCGCAGGTGCAGCACGGCGGCGAGGAGGCGCTGGCTCTCGTCGTAGTCGCCCTCGGCTCCGCGGTGGCCGTACTCCTCAGCAAGAGCCCGCAGGGTGGCGGCGAGTTCGGGCACCAGGGCGCTGGCGGCAAGGGAGTCCAGGACGTCGTCGATGTCGGCGCCGTCGGTGAGGCCGGTGCGCAGCCGGGTCAGGGCCTCGGCGAGTTCGAAGGCGATGTCGCCGTCCCACCGGTCGGGGTCGAGCAGGTCGGCGGCATCAGCGCTGACCCTGGAGATGATGACCGCGATGCAGTAGGTGAGGGCCGCGTACAGCAACAGGTCTCGCGCACTGGCGTAGGCGATCCGGTGCGGGCCGACGTGCAGGGTGTTCAGCAGCACCAGCACGGCCAAGGCGCCGGCGAAGGCATTCATGCTCTGGTCGCTGAGCGCGCGCAGGGCGAGAACGGTGAAGCGGCGGGCGCGCGCAGGCGGGGCCGTGCCGTCTGCGGGACCGGGGTTCGGCAGCCGGGATTCGGCCGTGCCGGGGGCGGCTTGGGTGTCGGTGGGGGGCGGCTGGGTGTCGGTGCGCTTGGCGTGGGAGTTGCGGAACACGCGAGCTCCTTGTCGTGCCCGGGCTGTCCGGGCGGCCGGGTGGTGCGGGCGGGGGTGGGAGGCCCGGGGCGGCCGGCTGAGCTTGGCGACCTGGCGGCCGCCCCGGGGGTGCAGCGGTCAACTGCTGCGCTGGGTGAGCTTGGTGGTGACGTCGTCGATCGCGGCCTGCTCGGTGGCGTGGCGGCTGGAGCGCACCGTGCCCTCGCGGGTGCGCAGCAGCTTGCCGTCGGCGCGGCGGACAACGGCGACCCAGGCCAGGGCGCTCGGCTCGTCCAGGGACGGGCACTGCTGGGACGTGTCGATCGTGTACTGGGCCACTGGTTCTCCTCGGTGTGGTGCAGTTGGCGGCCGGGCGGCCGCTGAGGGCTGGGGCCGTGACGGCGAGGGCTACGGGGGAAGGTCATCCCTGCCGCCACGGTGCTTGAGGGGTTTTGCGGTTCTGTCGGGCCGGGAGGCACGGCCGCTGGGAGACTGGCTCCCCGCGGCCCGGCACCAGGTCCGGGACCACAGGCGCCAGTCAGCTGCGGCGGCACACCCGCCAACGCGGCAGCAGCAGCAACTATCGCGCTGGCCAGGGTCAGTGACTCTTTGCGTTGCGGATGCCGTCCTCGGCCAGGTCTTGGCACCGGTCGGCGTTGTACGCGTGGATCTCTGCCGACGCGGAGCCCGCCTCCTCAGCCGCCTCCTGTCGCGCGCGGTGGTAGTCCCGTGCCTCGATGAGCCGGTGCACGTCGTCCCCGATGCTGTCCTCGCCGCCGTAGTCCTTGGACATGGCTCTCTCCTGTCTGGTGATCGATGTCGGATATGGGTGGTACGTGCCCCCGCCTGCGTTCGCGGCACAGACCCGGGTAGCGGCCGGGCGGGGGGCTGGGGGCTGTGGCGGCGAGGGGGGCTCGCTTGCCGTCACGGCCTGAAGGGCGATGTTCGGCGGCCGAGTCCGCAGCCGCAGTCGGGGCCGTGGTTTTCCGCCATCGCGTGGAAGTCCTGCACGGTCAGGTCGCCGAGCTTGCCCAGGGCCACCAGGCTGCTGAGGTCCCCCTCGGGCAGCTTGTCGGTGGCCAGCTGCCAGTTGCCCTCGAGGATCACCGTGTTGCCGCGGCGGTTGAGTGTGCCCGCCTTGAGGATCTTCTTCCGCCGCTCTGCCGTAGCGGCACGCCGCTGCTTCCAACGCCGGGAACTCTCCTGCTGGACGGCGCTGGGCGTAGGGCCGCCCTGGGCCAGCCGCTCGCGCACGGCCTCCTCCTGCTCGGCGCGGTACCGCTCCTCGGCAGTCGGCATCTCGTTGAACCTCTTGCGACCGAACAGCCCCATCACGGGCTCCTCTCGAGAGACGAAGATCAGGAAATTGGGGCCGTGGCGGCGGAGGGCACCCGTCGCCACGGCAGTTCAGGGGGTGGAGCGGCGGCGTGCAGCTTCGGCGCCGATGTCGTGCACGTCGATGCCGTAAGACGAGGCATGGTCAGCCAGTCGGTGCGACTCGCCCACAGCCGCCTGCCAGAACGAGTCCGCCGTGTGGTCTCGGCCTTTGGCGTTCAGGTCGGCCGCGATACCGCGGCACACGTTCATCTGATCCGCCGCAGCACCAAGCGCATCGCCGGAACGGGCAAGGTCTTGGAGCTGGCTCTGCAACCAGGCAGGCTTGGACACAACAGGCTCCTTCAGTTGATGCGGGTGATGTCGACCGGCTCGGGACCGAGCTCGGTGTCGCCCCGGTTGAGGCGGTGATGCAGTCGGCCGGCCTTGGCCGCTGTCTTCGCGACCGCCTCCTCGGCGGACCCGGCGCGGGTGCTGTACGTGTACTGGCCGCCGATGCCCGGGCCTTCGACACCTCGACGGGTCACGGTCCAACGGGACATGACCAGCTCCTCTCTGTGAGGCAAAGGGACTGAGGGGAGAGCCGTGACGGCGAGGCGGAGCACACCTGCGGTCACGGCGCTCCGGGTCTAGCGGCCGGTGTACGGCTGAGCACGGCACTTCTCGGCATGGGCCTGCGCCCACTCGCGCGCGGCCTGCACCAGCGGCAGAACGGCTGCGGCGATCTCCTCAGTCACGCCGTCGTCGAACGACACCGCCTCGGCGAACAGCTCCTCACGCTGCGGATCGACGCAGCCGTGACCGTGGCAGAGGGCGGACGCACCAACCTGCACGATGCCCTCGCGACTCGGATAGCGCTTCAGGCCGAACCTGGTGAGCGCCCGAACTTCGACGGTGGCGCCGCCCTCGGTAGCGAACCGGCCGACGGTGGCAGGCGACGTGTAGTGATCGATCGTGTAACGCCCGCCGCGAGCCCGGTGGTGCTCACGAATGAGCTCCGCGACCAAGTCGGTCGCGTCCGGGGCAATCTTGATGTACGGCATGACAGCCCTCCAGGGCAGGTGTCAGGAGCTGGGTTTCGAAGGCGCTCAGTCGAGGAGTTCGTCTTCGGTCAGGCCGCCGGGGCACCGGTAGACGGTGACGCCGTCGGTGGAGACGATCACGGTGTCGGCTCCGTCCTCGGACTTCTCGGTGACGACGTAGCCGTCGTTGTCCTGGGGCTTGTCGTTCATCAGGCTTGGTTCCTTCTTGTTGTGGTGGGCGAGTTCGTCGGTGATCAGAGCTGGTTGGGCTGGAGGCCGAAGCGCATGGCGGTGAGCGGCCGTCCTTCAGTCCTCTCGGTTGCGTCGGATGTGGGTGGTGCGCCAGCCGAAGGGGCCGGGCAGGTCGGCGGAGGTGGTGCGCCGGCCGGTGGAGCTGACGGTGTGGCGGGGGCCGTTCTTGCCGCCGAGCGTGATCGACCAGGAGTGCCGGTTGATGTTGAGCCGGACTCCGGGCAGGAGCCGGAGGCTCTTGCGGAATGTGATCGGCATCAGGCGGCCGCCGGTCCGTGTTGGGTGTGGTCGGTGGCGAGGTCCTGGAAGGCCGCGAGTCGCTGCGGGGCGGTGCCGCGCGGGGCACGGATCTCGACCAGGCAGCCGTGCGTCTGACACCGGTAGACCTCGGTGGCCGCCGCGTTGGCGACCTTGAAGGTGAACTGGAGGCCGGCCGCCAGCATCGTCAGGATCACGGAGATGAGGGCCAGGATGCTGACGTCGTGGCCGGACAGCGTGACGGCGAGGCCGCAGGTGACCAGCACGGTGATGGTGGTGCCGATCACTTCGGCGGGGCTGGGCTTGTTCACGGAGTTCCTCCCGGGCGTTGCGGCTGGGTGCTTGCCACACCCTCATAATGCAGACTTCCAGAATGCATTTCAAGAGTATGCCTACTGGATTTCGGGTTCTTTCCGGTGCGGCCTCGGCCCGGGCTGCCTGCGGGTCTACTCGCGGGCCCGCTCGCCGCCCGCACGCGCCGTCCGGGCCCGCCCGGCCTTGCGTTCCGCGGCCTTCAGCGCGGCGGCCACGGGCCCTTCGCACTCGGTGCACTTGATGCTCACTCCCGGTGCGGTGATCCACCCCGTGTCCTCGCAGACCAGGCAGGCGAACCTCTTCTTCGGCGCGGGCATGCGGTATGCCTTGCGGTAGGCGGACAGCGGTGGCGTCTTCGGCGCGGCCGGCGGCCGCGGGGGCCGCGCCGGTGCGGCGGGCAGCGCGCCGGTCCGCAGTACCCAGGCGGCCCGCAGCGCCGCGGCCACCGGCGTGAAGGCGGCGCGGAGCGCCCTGCGCCGGGCTTTGCGCAGCGGGGTGCGCACGGCGCGCTTGACCTTCGTGCGGCCCTTGCGGACGGCGCGTTTGGCCGTCCAGGTGGCGATCTGCCGGATCTGCTCGAGGTTGTCGATGGGGGGCGGCGGGTCCTCGCCGAACCCGGCATCGGCGATCCACATCAGGTCGGGTTGCAGGGCGCCGAAGTGGAGCAGGCGGCTGTAGGTGATGAAGTGGGCGACATCGATGGCGGGCTCGGGCCAGTGGTGGCGGGCGGGGCAGCGGACCTGCACGGTGTCGTCGGCGCCCTGCTCCAGCACGAGGGTCAGTCCGGTGCCGGCCGCGCACACCGGGCATGTGACCGCCACCTTCAGCCACTTGACCCGCAGCAGCGTGGTGGGGTCCTGCTCGAGGTAGAAGAAGCGGCGCTCGCAGTCGATGCGGTGGTAGCCGGAGGCCGGGTGGGGGGCCCGCAGCGGGGGTAAGGCCATTTCGGACTCCTTGGATCTTTCGGGCGGGGAACAGGCGGGAACCCGAGGGAACGTGCAGGTCAGAGCGGGGGAACGCGTCCGGAACGATGGGCCAGGGGCGGAACGCTGTTCCCGGCCCGGTGGGGTGTTCCGCTCGTGTTCTCGAGCTGTTCCGGGCCGCTGCCCTGCATGTTCCTGGCGTGTTCCGGCCGGTCAGGAGGCATTCCATGCCTCCCCGGTGAGCTTCTTCAGGTGCCGCAGGCAGTAGCCCTTGGTCGTCTTCTGCTCGCCGGGGCGCCGGTAGCTGTCGGTCGTCCAGGACGCCCCCGCGGGCGCGAGGACCGCCCTGATCGCCGCCTTGAGCGCGGCCGTTCGGGCCTGCTCCCGCTCGGCCTGGCCGTAGCCCTCGGCGTCGAAGACGTCGAGGTCCCAGCGGTCGGGGTCGAGCGGGGCGAGACCGGCCGCGATCTCCTCCAACTGCAGCCCGCCGGGGTCCCCGAGCTCCTCGTACACTCGCCGGATCAGGGCGATCAGCCGCGGGACGTCGTCCTGTTCGGCTCCCCCGTCCCCGGTGGCGAAGGCTTGCCGGCTCGCCTCCATCAGATCCTTCAGCTTGATCGAGCTGAGGCGTGCCGACTCCTCGTCGATGTCGACCAGCCCGGCCTCCTCCCGCTCACGGCCGCGGCGCACCAGTTCCTCCGGCGGCGCGTAGCAGCCGCGATACGGGACGGGCTCGCAGTAGGTGCTGCCCGCGGTCACGTACACGACGGAGGCGTCGTTGAGCTGGTCACCCATCTGCGGCAGCAGCCGGTCGGGGCGCCAGCCCTGGGCGAGCACGCCGTCGCCGAGGATCTGGACGACGTCGTCCTTGTCGCAGGCGGCCAGGACCTGGACGGGCAATTCGACCACCCACGTGTTGTCCTTGATCTTCTCCTTGGTGACGCCCTGTCCGGCGATGAGGATGGTGACGTCGCTCTTGGCGCAGGTGATGGCCAGTTCGGCGAGCAGGCCGTCCAGGTCCCAGGGGACCCGCTTGTTCGTGTCGGGGTCGAGATAGCCCTTGCGGCTCTCGCGGACCAGCGCCGGGAACTCATCAACGATGATCTTGATACCCGGGCGCGCGGCCAAGGTGACCCAGTTCTCCCCCATGCCGAGGCGGTCGAACAGCGCGGGGCGGCCCTTGCCGACGTCCAGCGCCCACCACAGCGCCCGCCGTGCTTCGGAGGGGGTGGTGGCCACCACGTGCATCGCCCGGCGCAGGCCGCCGAAGCCGCTCCCGGCGCTGCCCAGGTCGATGCCGATGACGATCTGGTCCTCGGTGGCGGTGAGCACGTCCAGGATGGCCCGCAGGAGCGTGGACTTGCCCGAGCGGCTCTTGCCCACCACGTTGACGTTGGTGCGCATCATCGGCAGCGCCAGGCTGCGGGCGGCCATGTCGGCGCCGATCTGCGCGGTGTGAATGGCCGGAGTGGAAATCGAATGCGGCGCCCGGTAGGGGAGTTCCGGCACGGCCTGCCACGGATCCTTGCCCGGCACCCGGATCACGCAGTAGTTGCGGGACTCGGCGGACTGCTGCAGCAGGATGCTGCTGGTGCGCACGCCGGGCAGGCATGCCTCGAGAAGGTCGAGGCCGGCGGAGACCTTCTCCGGGGTCATCCGCTCGAGCCAGACGTGGACCTCGAAACCCCAGGCGTAGGGGTCGACCCGCAGCGCGGACAGCGTGACCTTCAGGTCCTCGGTCAGGGCCTGACGGATCATCTGCTCGAACATCCGCGGCGTCATGCCGCCGCTGAACTCCTGCGGGATGCCGGCCTCGATCTGCTCGAGCTTCTCCAGCTCCTCCTCGCTGACCTCGACGTCGCGCCCCAGCCAGGACGCGCCGGCCAGGTTGGCCACCAGGGCACCGAGGAAGCCCCACACGTCCGCAACGCCGTAGGCGACGGTGTCCGCGACCGCCAGCGCCCCGTAGGCGAACGCGCCCCGGCCAGCCACGATCCTTTTCGCGCGGCTCTTCGTGGTCTGCGCGACGGCCAGCTGCTTGCCCGCCTCCAGCTGCAGCTTCTGCGCCAATTCCCGCTTCTCGCGGCGCTTGAGCACCGACCGGCCGGCCCGGCTGGCGGCACGGTCGGCCTCCTCCACCGTGGCCAGGGCGAGGTTGAGGTCGGCGCGCGCCTTGGCGCCCTCGACCCCCACGACCCAGGCCCGCACCCGCCTCTCACCGCGCAGGACACGCGGCACGACGCCGTGGACGGTGCGCTGGCGGGCGGCGGCCTTGCGGGCACGCCGGCGGGCCTGGCGGCCCAGGTAGTGCAGGCGGTCCCTGCGGCCCTGCGGCGTGCGCAGCGCCGGATTGATCCACGGCCGGTCACCCTCGGGGTCGGGGCGCAGCTCCCACTCATCGGCGGTGAACACCGCGCCCTCCACCGGCCGCCCGTGCTCAGGCTCCGGCTCCGGCGCGGGCTCGGACTCGGGCCCGGCTCCGGCGGGCGGCTCGGCCGGCTCGGCGGCCGGGCCGGGCCGGCGGGAGCGGCGGAGTCGGTGGCGGACGGTTTGGTGAAGTCGACGGGCGCCGCCTGCTCGTGGCCGGCCAGGGCCCCAGCGACGACGTCGGCGGTGCCGTCGCCGTAGAGCGCCTCGAAGACCGGCTCGAGGTCCTCCCGGAGCTTGATCCGTACCTCGCGGGCCTCCGCGCCGCGGTCCGGGCCGACCACGCCGAACGCCTCCATCGCGTCCATCACCACGCCGGTCTGCTTCCAGGTGATGCCCAGTTTGCGCTGCAGCATCGACCGGGACCCGAACTGCGTGGCCACGAGCAGTGAGGCGGCGTCCCACAGCAGTTGCCGGTCCAGGGCGCCGGTGCCGATTTCCGTCCGGGTGTCGGTCTCAGTCATGCTTGCTCACGCCTCCGTCAGTGGGGTGGGCGCGGGACGGGTGCCGGGCTTCACTTTGGTCGGTAGAGACCGGCGGTTTCGTCTCGCGCTCTTCAGCTGGCTGTGGTTCTTCTCCCGCGAGCCCCGTGGTGGCGCGGTCCTCGCAGTCGTCGCAGCGGCCCGTCTTGCGGGGGATGTCGCCGTTCTGCTCGGTGTTGCACTCGGGGCAGATCCGGCGGGCGCGCAGGGCCTTGGCTATCGCCGCCCACCGGGCCTCCGTCATCGGCCGGCGGGGCTTGGCCCGCGCGACGGGGTAGAGGTACGCGAACCGGTCACCGCCCGAGATGCGCCAGCCGAGCTGCCCGGCCGGCTCGTGCCCGCCCGGGCGCAGCCCGCGCTGCTTCAACTGCCGGACGGTGGCGAGCACTTCCGGGTCCGGACCCATCTTCACCGGCCAGGTCGGGAGGCCGAACTTCTCGCCGTCCGGATCCCAGTACCGCAGGCTGATGTTCGGCATCACGCACCCCGCACCGGCTTGCCGGAAGCGCGCTTGGCCGCGGCGATCCGGTCGTAGCACCAGGTCTTGCCCGGACGGCCCAGCTCAGCGGCCCGCTTCTTGGTCAGCCGCTCCTTACGGCGCCGCGCGGTCTCGTCCGCGACCTCCTGCGCGCCCGCCTTCTTGCCCGCCGCGAGCTGGCCGCGGATCCACTCCTCGAGCTCCGCGTTCTCGCTCGCGCTGTAGGCCTTCGCGGTCACCGCCGCGGCCTTGCGGGCACCCGGCGACAGCTTCCGCGCGCCGCCCGCGGCCTTGGCCCTCCGCGTGCGCGGGAGCGCGGTATCGCGGGTAGGCGCGGGCGCGGATTCAGACGCGCGTGCGGACGCGGGGACGGACGTGTTGATCTGCTCCGATTCCATCCGCAACCGGGGCGTACCGGGATGAACAACTAGTTCCGTGGAGGACGCCTCAAAGAACCGCGCCGGCAGCACCACGGACGCCGCCCCGGACGCGGCCGCAGGCTCGACCGGACGCTCCTCGAGCCCCTCCCCGCACTCTTTGACGGACAGCACCTCCGACAGCTTCCGCCGCCCCAGGCGCACCTCGGCCAACTCCTCCAGGACCACCGCCCGACGCCCCTCGGCCTCGACCAGCGTGCCCAGCAGCTCCGCCGACAACAGCGCCACCACCTCGTCCGACAGCGCCTCCGAACCCGCGCCCTCGAACACCGCATACGCGACCTGCCACGCGTCCTCCTCGGACAGCCGCTCATGCCCGGCGACCGCGCGCAGCCGCACCGCGGCATCCCACACCGCCCGCAGCTTCGACCGGCGCAGCTTCCGTGTCGCGCGCGCCTCCCGGCGCCGCAGCCGCTGCGCACGCCGCTCGTCGCGGTACTCGACATGCCGCCCCAGCTGCACCAGCTGGAACAGCACCACCGGAAACACCGACGAGGCCGCCAGCACGGCGCCCAGCGCCGTCCCCCACCGCTCACCGCCGGTCTGCGCGCCGTGCCAGAAGTTGACCGCCGCGGCCAGCCCCACGAACACGTACACCGCGATCCGGTACGGCCACGGCGAACGCCGCTGCCGCAGCGCCTTCGTCTCCCCCGCCGTGGCCGCCCATGCCGCGATCTCGAGCATCACCGGCAGCAACGCCACCAGCACCCAGCCCGCGAACCCCATCTCCTCAACCAGGCCCGTACGCCTCAGCGTCGACGCCTGCGAGATCAGCGCGGGCACGATGCTGCACAGCATCACCACCAGCGCGGACGACAAGTCCAGGTGCTCCGCCAGCCACTTCGGCACCGCAGCCAGCCGCCGCCGCACCAGATCCCGGCGCTCCTTGCGCCGCCGCGCCCGCTCCCGCGCCCGCTCCCGGTCCTGCTGCGCCTTCGCCGCCCGCTCCGCGTCCTCGCGGTCCTTCTTCTCCTGGGCAGCACGCGCGGCATCGAGCCGGTCCTGCTCACGCCGCGCCGCCTCATCCAGCCGCTCCTGCTCCCTCGCCTGGGCGTTGAGCTGAGCAGCCAGCCGGCGGTCCTCACGGTCCTGCTCGCGCGCCGACTCCTGATCCTGCCGCTTGGCCGTGCGGAAATCGGTCAGGCTCATCCCGCACCCCCGGCAGGCGCCGCCGCGTGCGGCGCGAAGTGATACAGGGCAGCAACCACGGCGATGACCGCGCCGACCGCGAAGCGCTGCCCGGCATCGGCCATCAGGCCCAGCAGCCACGCCCCGCCCGCGACCGCGAGGGGAATCTGCGCCCAGTTGAGGTCACTGAGCGCGCGGGTCAGGCTCACCCGCATCTCCACCACGGCGTCGATGCCGCGCGTATCCAGCCACGCCAGGACGGTGACCGGGACCGCGAGGAACAGGCGCTGCCACCAACTCGCCTGCAGGCCCAGCGCCCAGGCGGCACCGAACAGGACCAGGCCAGTGATGGACCAGGTGGTGACCACGGCCTGAAGCCGGACCGCGGAAGCCCGCGCCGCGTCCACGCCGGTGGGAGTCGTCGCACTCATGCGGCCCACACCCCCGCCAACGCCTCGCGCACGGCGGCCGCGTGCCCGACCGGCAGGAGGGCGGGAATCTCCTCCACCACGACCACCGGCTCCCGCTCCCGCTCCCGGGACAACTGGGTCGTGCGGGCGATGTTCTCGAAGGCATCGAAGTCCGCCGCGGACCAGTCCTCCGGGTCTCCGTGCGCGTGCCTAAACAGCAGCGTCGGACCGTCGACCGGCTCATCGAGCACCACGCGGTGAAGCTCCGCCACCCGCGCCGCCTTGGCCTTCTCCCCGGCCCGGTGCCGCTCACCCTCGTCGATCCCGAGCATCACGTCGGCCAGGAACTCCAACCGCTCCGCCCGCGCATCGCCCGACTCGCCCGGTGCGCCGAGCCACACGCCCAGCCTCACGCCGGTCAGCCGCTGCAGCTCCAACAGAGCTTCCACGATGGCCAGCTCGGTGGCTTGGGAGGCAGTCAGTTGACCTGCAATCATGGTGTTCACGGGTCGTACTCCGTTTCAGATCGGACGGCCTGTGCGCGGCTCTCCGGGTCTCTGCCAAGACCACCCGGAGAGCCGTTTTTGCATTTCAGACGGCATATGGAGACATGCCGAATAGGCACTTCCTTGGCCCGAGGGCCGCGGAGCATCTGACTCCGAAGCTATTCGCAGTCTGGTTGCGAGTCAACACACCATTCGCAACCTGTCAGCGCTTTCACTGCTTGGCAGCAGGTATTCGCAATCAGGTTGATGCTGTGAGATGGTGACCGCGCTGACACCACGAAGGGGAGGACCACATGGCGTACAGCCTGGTAGTTCGCTTCACTGCCCGAGACGCGGCCGCAGCCGCCGCCTTCGACCATCTGGCCGCCGAAACCCTTGAGGGGATCAAGGCGTCGGAGCCCGGCACCCTGGTCTACGTCAGCCACACGCCGGTCGACGAGCCCACCGTGCGCGTCTTCTACGAGCTGTACGAGGACCGCGAGGCATTCCTTCAGCACGAGGAGCAGCCGCACGTGAAGCGCTTCCTGACCGAGCGCGGGCAGCACCTGATCCAAACCGAGGTGACGTTCCTCGACGAGGTGGTCGGCAAGCGGCCTTCATCTGCACGGGAGAGGTAGTGACGGAAGATCAGCAGCGGGCCTTCGGGCAACGTGTCAAGGAGTTCCGCAAGGCAGCATGCCTCGACCAGCAGAGCCTGGCGGCGCGCCTCGGAAAGTCCGCAAGCTGGATGTCCCAGGTAGAGCGAGGGCTGATCCCTGTACGGAACCTCGACCTGCTACACGACCTTGCTAACCAGCTCGGCGTATCTCTGATCAAGCTCGAACCGTCGCTGCCGGCAGCCGACCCGGAGGAGCCGTCGATGCCGCCCCCGGCTAACGACCTCGATGGGGCTCGGTTGCTGATCTCCGGTCACCCTGCTCTGGACGCACTGCTCCCCGACGCGGGCGGGGGCGATGAGCGGCCGACCTCCGTAGCGGACCTGACGGAGAGCGTGGACGCAGCTTGGGAATTGGCCCACCGCTCCGAGTTCGCCGAGCTCACCGCCGAGCTCCAAACGTTGGTGCCCGCGCTCGAGCGCGCAGTGCGTACGTACACGGGGGCCGAGCGCCTTGCCAGCCTCCGCCTGCTTGCTCGCACCTACCAAGCACTGTCGGCAGCATTCGCCCGCCAAAATGAGGCGGACGCGGCATGGGTCGCCGCGGAACGGGCCATCGGAGCAGCCGAAGCCTCGGGCCAGCCACTCGAGGTGTTCGCGGGCATCTTCCGCCTCGCCCACGCCTTCGTTCGGCTCAAGCACCTCGACCAGGCCGAGCATGCGGCAAGTACCGCTCTACAGACCCTTCGTGATCACTTGGCAGATCGCTCGGCGCGCCCTGAGGAGAGTTCGATTCTGGGCTCCCTACACCTGGTCCTGGCATTGACCCACTCGCGCGCAGGCAGGCGCACCAAGGCCAAAGCCGCCATCGAGGCTGCCCGGAGAGTGGCGCTTTCGATGGAGGGGGACCGGAACGACTTCGGTCTCGAGTTCGGTCCGACGAACGTGGAGATTCAAGCCGTCGCCACCAGTGTTGAGCACGGTGACGCAGGTGAAGCCATCGACATCGGGCAGGAGCTCGACCCTTCATGCCTGTCCTCGGAGCGGCAGGCCCGGCTCCTGATGTACCTGAGCCGGGCGTATCTCCAGCGTCGGCAGACACAGGAAGCTCAGGACTGCCTACTCAGGGCAGAGGAGCTCGCTCCCGAGATGCTCCACTCGCACACGGACGCGAGAGCTACGATCCGGGAGTTGTTGCTGATCAGCGGCGATTCGGCGCCTGCGGAGTTGGTCGAGCTCGCTGATCGAGCGGGCGCCGAAGCTTCATGATCGACAACGGCAAGCCTCACGGCTCCGGTACGGGCGCCAGCAGTTCAGGCGCCCTCCCCCCTCCGGCGAGAAGCCACAGCCCTCGCCAGACCGCGCGCCAGGGCTACCTCGTGTGGGCGAGCCCTCCGCAGCCCCAGGAGCAAGAAAGAGAAGAATGATCCGCACCCGTATTTCGAGCCCTCCGTAAGCGAGCGACGGCCGCCCTGCTCTAACAGGACGGCCGTCGAGGCGACTCCCTGCCGGCAAGCATCCGGAGTCGTGGTCAGCGCGGTGACCGCGCTGGGTGCCTGGACCACCAGGGCCCGCGGTCACCGGTATCAGGATAGACAACCTCGCTAGCGAAGCTCCAGTGCGAGTGTTGATCACGTGGCCTGGCTCACACAGCCCGCCTGCTGACCATCGGCTCCCTAGAGATCTAGGGACCACAGGTGCCAAACCAGCACAACCTCATCTATGAGGCAACCACTCCGTCCAGGCGTCGCCGCCCTTCGCGACCTGAGGGCCCGAAAGGCTTGCCCAACGGTGGCTTGCCCTGGCTGATCCGAGACGGGCAAGCCTCTCACCTGCTCCATCCGTGCTCTGGGCAAGCCGATCGGCAAGCCCCGATGAGCAGGGTTCTCGGCACAACATCCACTTGGAGGTGTGCCATGAGCCCCAGCCTGTTCTCCTCTCCTGCATTGGTGCCGGGCGCGAGCCGGTCCATTGGCGTGCAGGCGGTGCGCCGGTGACGCAGATGACGGTGGCCGATTTCAGTGCTGCCATGGTGTCGCGGGCCTGGGAGCCGCCGGAGGAGGTAGTCGTTTCCCGGCCGCTCGCGTACGCCGAGGAGCTCCAGCCAGAGGACTACGGGGTCTTGATCCGGCTTCTCCTGCGTGACCCGGGCCAGCCGTCGGGGATGAAGGCGCTGGCCGAGGAGTTCCAGGCGACGGGCTGGAAGATGGGCGAGAGCAGGCTCCGCGGCGTCATGGGGCGCCTGAAGAAGGCGGGACACGTCCGGCACGAGCAGGTCGGGTACGACACGGCGTCCAAGCGGCCCGTGTGGGCGTTCACGGTGTTCCGGAACCCCGCCAACAACCCGGAGCACGCGCGCACCCTGAGCAGCGCGTCGTCGCAGGTCAGCCCGACCGGTGGATTTCCAACGGATGAGTCGGCCAGTTCGAATAGTCATCCGTTGGATTCCAACGTCCTTGCAGGTCAGACCCTGTCGTTGGATTCCAATGTGTCGAACACACATCTGTTGGATTCCAACGCGTTGGAATCCAACAGATGTGCAGGTCAGGCCGACACTGCGATTTCCAACAGATGGGTCGGCCACCCCCCACACCCCCCGGAGGAGGTGGAAACCTCCTCCCCCTACCCCCTCACGGACACCTCCGGTCACACGGCGCCTTCGGCGCGGGAGGAGGGGGAGGAGAAGTCTGCTTCCGACACCCCGACCGACGAGGCCGTCGACGCCGCGGAGCAGTTCCTTCAGGAACTTCCACGGCCATGGACCGCGGGGCGCGTGACAGCGAAGAAGCTCGCTCCCCTGCTCGCTGTCGCTGCTGCCGAGCAGGGCTGGGACCTCGACCAGGAGCTGGTGGTCGAGCTCACCCAGAACCCGGAGGGCGTGAAGCGCTTCCCGGCGACTCTCAAGGCCCGGATTGATGACCTGCCCCGCCGGGTTGGCCGCCGCCGCGGTGTTCCGACTCAGCGCGGGGATGCCCCGCCGGGTCTGCCGACAGAGCCCGACTTCGAGCCGGTCCCGATGCCGGCCAAGGTGGCTGGCCTCTTGGCCGGTCTGCGTAAGCCGACCGTCTGACCAGTCAGCGGAGCGGCGGCCGTTCAGGCAATGAGTCCGGCCGTCGCTCGGGCAATCCCCTTATGCCGCAGAGGAGTACCTGTGTCCAGCGTCGCACCGTCAGCCGCCCCGGGCCCCGGGCCTTCGGAGGACGTCCCGGAGACGTTCCTGCCCGGCCTGAGGCAGCGCGCCTCCCCCGAGTTCGAGCGAGTGCCGCCGCAGGACCTGGATGCCGAGCAGTCCGTCCTGGGCGGAATGATCCTGTCGAAGCGGGCCATCGATGAAGTGATCAACGTGTTGGCTGCCGATGACTTCTATCGCCCCGCCCACCAAACGATCTTCCGGGCGATCGTGCGCATGCGGGCGAGCAGTGAGCCCGTCGACCCGATCACGCTGGCTGCCGAGCTCTCAAGAACACGCGAGCTCCAGAAGGTGGGCGGCCCGACGTATCTGCACGCCCTCGTCCAGACGGTGCCGACGGCTGCCAACGCAGAGCATTACGCGGAGATCATCCGGGAGCGGGCCGTGTTGCGCCGCCTGGTCGAGGCGGGCACGCGGGTGGTGCAGATGGGCTATGAGGGCACGGGCTCGCTGGATGAGATCACCGCTGGTGCGGCCGCGGAGATCATGGCCGTTACAGAGGGCCGGGACCGTGAGGACGACTTCCGCACGCCGCGTGACTCGCTGGGGAGCACGCTGGACTTGATCCAGGCAGCCGAATCTGGCACCGGCATGACCGGGGTCCCAACAGGGTTTGTCGACCTGGACTCGTTGACCAACGGCTTTCAACCGGGGCAGGTCATTGTGGTGGCCGCACGGCCGGGCATGGGCAAATCGACCCTGGCCATGGACTTCGCACGGGCGTGCACCATGCCCAGAGGCAAGAACCAGCAGCCCGATGCGGCTCGGCCGGCGGCGTTCATCACCCTGGAGATGAGCATCGACGAGCTGAACATGCGCTGTCTGTCCGCGGAGGGCAAGGTCGCGCTTCACCACCTGCGGTCCGGCACACTGGATGAGGCGGGGTGGGAGAAGCTGGCCGGAGCAGTCCAGGTGTACAACGACGCGCCCTTGTACATCAACGAGTCGGCGCGCAGCCTCCCGGAGATCCAGGCGAAGTGCCGCCGCCTGAAGACGCGGCTGCCGGATCTGGCGCTGATCGTCATCGACTACCTGCAATTGATCACTGCTGGCGGCAGGCGGCGCGCGGAGGTGCGCGAGCAGGAAGTCGCCGACATCTCCAGGAGCTTGAAACTGCTGGCCAAGGAGCTGCACCTGCCGATCGTGGTCCTGTCGCAGCTCAACCGCGGGCCCGAGATGCGCCAGGACAAGAAGCCTCAGGTATCCGATCTCCGCGAGTCCGGCTCCGTGGAGCAGGATGCCGACATGGTCATCCTGCTGTACCGAGATGACGCGTACGAGAAGGAGAGTCCTCGTGCGGGGGAAGCGGACCTGATCGTCGGCAAGCACCGCAACGGCCCGACGGCAACGATCACAGTCGCCTCACAACTGCACTACTCGCGGTTCGTTGACATGGCCCAGACCTGAAGCGCAGATTTATATCATGCATAACTCTACTCTGCTAGGCGGGCTCGGGGTTGCCCGCCCACGATCGAGGTTCACGCCGTGGACCGCTCTGGCATCGCCCGGTCTTCGCCGGGCGTGGGAGCACGTGAGGGCGCAGCGCAGATGACCACCAGCGGGAAAGTAACTCTCACTAACACTTGCAATGAGTAATCTGATGTTACTACGGTGTGGTGTCGACTCACCTACCCCCGGCGGAGGTTGCCCGTGACGACCGAATCGCCCAACGAACCCGACCTCGTCCTCGCGGTGAGCGTCGTGAAGCGCTGGCCGGAGGTCGAGCGCGGCATCAGCAGCCCCGCTGACGTGATCCTCTCCGCCTGGTCTCCCTGGGTCGGGGCCAGCACCACCCACATGCACTTCGACCCGGACAGGATCGCGGTCGTGGTGGGCTGCCGCCGCGGCGAGACTGTCGGCGTCTTCGACGTGGTGCCCAACCCTGACAAGGGCAACAAGCGGTGGGACTGGGTGGGGACCGGGCCGCGCCGCCGCATCGAGTTCTACGGCCGGCCTTCCCAGCGCTACGCCGCCCAGTTGCACGCGCCGGCGCCCACCTGGCGGCAGGGCGAGGGAACCCCCGTCAAGGTGCTGCGGCTTTCAGATCTGCTGCCGGGAGCCCCCGCCCCCGCTGCGCCCACCGACCGCCACGTCGTCCTGGGCGAGGCCGTTGTCACCATCGAGGCCGAACGCCATCTCGTGGTTTCCGTTCCCTCCGACTACCGCGTCACCGTCCAGACCCGGCCGGCGCTCATTCCGTCCCCGCCCCGCACGCAGGAGTAAGCCATGACCAACAAGGGCTACACCGAGGGCCTCGCCGAGCTCCGTGAGGTGCGGGACGAGATCAAGCCGCTGACGCGGCAGCTCGCGAAGCTCCAGGCCGAGCTGGCCAAGCTGGAGGCCCAACGGGACCGGAAGATCGTGGAGTTGGGCGCGTTCGAGAAGGCGAAGGCCGACCGGCTCGCGACGTCCGCGGGTGTCTCCGTAATCGACGTCGTCGCCCTGGTACCCGCCCTGGGCCCGCAGGGTCCCGCCAGCGCGCCCGCAGAGCCGGCCCCGGCCCGTTCCGCCGCCGAGGCGCCCGCGGAGCCGCAGACGGCCGCACAGTCGATCAACGAAGTGGCAGGTGCGCCGACGCCTGACCTGCCCGCCGCGACGCAGCCTGCTGTCGGCGAACAGGCCCCGAGCACCGACGCCGCCGAGAACCATGACCAGGAGCAGGAGTTGGCGGCCCCGGCCGAACCCAGCGCGCCGTCCATGCCCGCCCCCGCATCTGCCGCTTCCGTTCCGGGTGAGGAGCAGAAACGGACCCTGCCGTCGATTCCTGAGGGTCCGGCCGGTGACGGGTGGTTCCGTGCCGAGCAGGGCTTGGCTTCGAAGCGGCCCAACTTCAAGCAGGCCACCCGGCAGATGGCGTTCCTGGATACCGGGAGCGGTGTCCTGGTGTGGCAGGGCGGCGCGGTGACCCTGGAGCTGGGGCGCGCGAGTGTCGCGGAGATCCTGACCGCGGTGTACGCGACGGTGCCCGCGGCAGTGGAGCGCATCTACGTCACGGCGGGCGATCCCTGGCACCAGAACGCCGGCGGGCATCAGTTCCTGAAGGACGCGGTGGCGGAGTGGCTGAACGGTCCGCTGCCGGAGGGCTGGCAGGTGGAGTCCTCGCGGGGCAAGGACCGGCAGGCCGGGCACCTGGTCCACCCCCGTAATCCGGTGGGCCGCTGGCAGCGCGGCGCGGACCAGCACACCGAGATCCGCTCCGCAGGCGAGTGGTTCGACCCGGAGGGCGCCGACCCGGCCACCGTGCGGGCCGCGTTCGTCGAACTGTGGAAGGCGCTGCACCGGCACTGGGACGACGTGGTGCTGATGGGCTCGCCGTCGCAGACGGGCCGGGACCTGTGGTCGCGGACCATTCCCGCCAAGGCCGGCGCGAAGTGGGCGGATGGCTACCCGGTCATGTCGCAGGAGATCCGCGGACTGCTGCACGCCACCGCCGGGCAGGGCCGCACCGAGCTGATCGTGCCGCCGCGGGTGGCGGAGCGGGTGCCGGGCTGGTTCGAGGCCGACCGCACCTTCGCCTACGCCAAGCACACCTGGAGCTCCGGTGTCGGGGTGCCGCGGCGGGTGACGGCGTCCGCGTTCGCGGCGATGAGTGAGAAGGAGCAGTCCAACGCCCTGTTCTCGCCGAGCCACTGGCAGGTCCGGGTGACCATTCCGAAGGGGTGGGAGCACGTCGGTCTGCTGCCTGCGCCCGCGCCCGGTGAGCGGGCCTGGCACTACCCGTATGAGGGCGGGCGGACGTTCGTCACCTGGGCGGGCGGCGCCGAGGTCAACGTGGCGTTGCGCAATCCGCTGCAGCCCTGGCGGATTGAGATCCTCGACGGGCTGGTCTGGGAGAAGGGTGACCCGCTCAAGGACTGGTCCGCCAAGCTGAAGGACGCCTGGCGGTCGCTGCGTGCGCTGGCGGAGTTCCACGGCGATGAGCAGCAGCGTCAGGCCGCGCGGCTGGCTTCGCGGGCGGTGCGCAGCATTCTGCTGTACGGGATCGGGACGTTCGCGCAGCGGCCGCGGATCACGACCGGTTCGGTGGTGCTCGGTGCGGGCGGGGAGGTTCCTGAGATCCCGGACGGGGCGCGGCTGACCGGTCTGACGGATACGCACGCGACCTGGGAGCGCAACGCGGGGTTCGCGCGGGATCCGTATGCGCATCCGGAGTGGGCGGCCGGGGTGTGGTCGGCGGCGCGGGCGGCGCTGCTGGACGGGCCGACCAGCAGCAAGGATCCGCAGAGCGGGAAGCCGCTGCGGGCCGGTGCGCTGCATCTGCCCGCGGGGGCGATCCTGGCGTTCCGTACTGATGCCGTGTACAGCTCGGTGCGTCCCGAGTGGCCCTACGGCGGGGAGCCGGGCGATTTCCTGCTCAAGGGCGCGATGCCCTGGGAGCAGCCCACCCCCACCAGCGATGAGGAGTTCTACGTGCTGCAGCGCCTGGGCCGCCAGGCCGTGGAGGCGGAGGGCCTGTGAGCGCCGATGTGGTGTGGGGCGGGCAGTGGGAGCACCCGGTGTGCGGTGCGACGGGTGATGTGGTGTGGGATGACGAGGACACCGCGTCCTCCGGGCACGACTGCGGCGGCGAGGGAGAGGTGACCTGGCGCGGGGCCGGGGCGGGTGTCGAGCAGTTCGGCGACGACACCACGACGCTCTCCGGTCACGACTGCGAGACCGCTGAGGACGAACACAGTGACGGTGGGGTTGGGGAGGTGGCGGCGTGACACCGCGACGCAGGCGAAGTGCCGGCGGTGGGCGCCGGGCGCAGCGCAATGAGGCGGCGCGGCTGACCGAGCAGCTGCTGGAGGCTGGCTTCAACAAGAAGCAGGTCGGGGAGATCCTGGGCCGTAACCCGTCCTTGGTCAGCCAGTTCTTCACGAAGAACAAGGGCGCGTCGATGGTGGATGCGCTGCGGGCGGTGGTCCAGGAGGTCCAGGCCGGCGGGCCCCGCGACCTGGCCAGCCTCAAGGCGCTGGCCGCCGCCCATGTGCAACCGCGGCTGACCAAGGCCGGTGGCCGGGCCCGGGTGCGGGGCAGGACCCGTGTCCGGGCGGAGAAGACGGTCACGGACCGGCGCGGCCGGCCGGTGCTCGGCCCGGACGGGCAGCCCGTCAAGGCGTGGTCGTCGTCTCTGGCCAAGGCCGGGAAGCAGCACATCGCGTCCGGCGCGAGCCGGCTGGTGCCGGTCGTCGAGGACGCGGCCCGGTTCGGCGGGAAGATCGCGTTCACGGTGCGGGCCCGCAAGGGCTCGTTCACGCACGACGCCGGCCGCCGGGCGGACTCCCCCGGTGTGCGGCGCAACGTCGTCCAGCGCCGGGACGGCACCGAGGAGCGCGCCTACGCCGACAACCGCGGCGGCCCCGGATCCGGCGAAGAAGGCTTCGACGGCCGCGAGTTCAAAGCCATGGTCGACGCTGCCGGCGGCGATGTCACCGCTGCCGTACAGAAATGGCTCGTCGACAACGACCGCATCACACCCGGCACCCCCATCGTCGGCCTGGAAATCCGCGCCTGGATGCCCGACGGACCGGTTTCGTGACCAGGGAACTCGAGGTGTTCCTGCGGATCTACCTGGGCGAGGAGCAGTCCCCAAGTCACGCTACGGCGCCCGGCCCGTCCGTGGCAGCCCGATCGGGTGGCCACGCTCCCGCGCCTTCGGCCAGGGTGCAGCGATCGG
>NZ_AOPZ01000002.1 GCF_000414115.1 Streptomyces aurantiacus JA 4570 | reverse complement strand
CGGCCGCCGCGGGGCGCGGCCCAGGGCGCGCCGCGGGCGTGCGGGCACAAGCCGACGCCGAGCGCGCCGGGGCACGAGGTCGCCGAGGTGAGCTGAGGTGAGCTGAGAGGACGCGTCCTTTCGCGCCGGGGCCGATGTTCGACCGCCTCTTCGCTCGGCCGTACGAGTGTTTTCGCCCATGCGTGCGACGCGTCATACCAGAGCGGGACGCTGCCCACCGGAGTTTGTCAACTGCCCACCGCACATGATGCGTTGACGACTACCGTGTGTGGCCGTCGGGCGACGCAGGGATCACATCACGGCCTGCCGGCCGGCATCGCGATGCCATCGACGAGGTGCCGCAGCGGACCGCTGCGGCGTCCGTCGCAACGTACCGAGGACGCTGATGTCTCACCTTCGCGCACCGGCAGCACGCGCAGACCGCCGTGAGGGCGGGCGGCACGGCAGGTCCGGGAGCCGCGCCGCCCCGCCGCTGCCCGAGGCACGCATACGGCCCCAGCTCGTGCGCATCGCCGTGCTGCCGGCCGTCGCGGTCGGCCTGTGCGGCAGCGCGGCCGTGCTCTGCCTCGTCCGGGAGGCCGGGACCCGCCCCCCGCTGCCCCTGCTCGCCGTCCTCGCCGCCGCCGCGGTCCTCGGCCTGACCTGCGTCGTGATCGCCGCGGTGGCCGCCGACCGGGCCGCGCGGTCCGTGCGCGAGCGCGTCGGC
>NZ_AOPZ01000001.1 GCF_000414115.1 Streptomyces aurantiacus JA 4570 | reverse complement strand
CACCGCGTCCGGGCCGCCGTCGAGCCGCTCCCGGCCCACCAGGGGGAGCCGGGCCGCCGCGGCGCCCTGCGGGTGCGCGGCCCACTCGTCCGGCGTGCGCAGCGCGACGGCCAGGCCCCCTGCGGCGTACACCGACTCCTCGACCTCGACGGCGGACAGCTCCGCCAGCCGCGCGCCGACGGACTCCACCGACGCCTCGGTCGCCTCGGCGTCCCCGAGCCCCAGCGCGGTCAGCAGACGCGCCCTGTGGTGCGGGTAGTTGGCGTGCGTGCGCACCCACCCGTCGGCGGTGCGCCAGAACCGCGACAGGGGCGCGAACGTGACCGGCGCGCGCCCGTTCACGAGCAGGTGCCGTTCACTGGTGAACGCGGCGGCCACGGAACCGTCGTCCACGCGCGCGTGCGGAACGTCGCGCCCGGTGCGCAGGGCGGCCAACTCGGCAGCGGCGAGCGTGCACACGCCCACGCAGGACCGCGCGAGCGCCCGCACGGGCAGCTTCGCGGGGAGGGTGTCCTCGCGCACGACGGGGGAGAGCCGTGAGAGCAGCGCGGGATCCCCGCCGAGCGCGTCCCAGGCGGCAGCGGCACCGCGCAAAGGAGGGGGCACCTCGGCCTTCCCGACCACAGGTGAGTGCGTCATGCAGTCACTATGCCGCGCGCCTCGCGAGGACCGGCACCCGGGCCCATGGACCGGCACGCCGAAGGGCCGGGCGGTCAGCAGACCACCCGGCCCCGACGCACCTCACAGAAGCGTCACTTCGGCAGCGCACCTCACTGAGGCGTCACTTCCGCACGGCGTCCAACGCGTCGGCCATGCCCCCGCCATAGAAGCCGTTCTTGTTCCTGCCGCCCTCGCACACCGCGTCGACCTTGCCGTCGCCGTCGATGTCGTACGGGTCCGTGCACGGCATCGCGTCGGCCTGCCGGTACAGCAGGGCCTTCACCCGGGCCGAAGTCGCCTTCGGGTGCGACGACTTGATGAGCGCGGCCACGCCCGCGGCGTGCGGCGAGGCCATCGACGTACCGGCCTTGTAGCCGAACTTGTTGCCCGGCAGCGTCGACAGGATCAGCCCGCTGGTGGCGGGCGGCTGCGGCTTCTGGAACGCCGTGGAGTCGCCGCCCGGCGCCGCGATGTCGATGACGCCCTTGCCGTAGTTCGAGAACGACGACTTGATGTTCTTCGCGCCGGTCGACGACACGGTCACCACGCCCGGGAGCTGCGACGGTATGTCGAAGCAGTCCGCGGTCTTGATGGTCCGCTTCACCGGAGTGGTGTCGTTCGGGCTCGACTCGTCGACGATCTCGTCCTGGGCGAGGTCCGTCTTCGCGTTGCCGGCCGCGGCGACGTTCACCGCGCCCTTGCGCTCCGCGTAGCGGGTGGCCCGCCCGACCGCGTCGACGAGGGCCTTCTGGTCGTCGTCGGTACGGCAGTTGAACAGCCACGGGTCCGTGTAGTAGCTGCTGTTCGTGACGTCCACGCCGTGGTCGGCCGCCCACATGAAGCCGCAGACGACGGCCTCCGTGTAGTAGAGGCCGGTCGCCGGCTCGGCCACCTTCAGGCTCGCGACCTTCACGCCCGGCGCGACGCCGGTGACGCCGGTGCCGTTCTTCGCGGCGGCGATGGTGCCCGCCACGTGCATGCCGTGGTCGCTCTCCTTGGCCACCGGCCGCCACGCGTTGTCCTTCTGCGTGGGCACGCCGCCCAGACAACTCGCGGACGCGCGCTTGTCGAAGTTCGGCGCGATGTCCGGGTGCGTGTCGTCGACGCCGGAGTCGAGGACGCCGACGGTCACCTTCGGGCTGCCGAGGGAGACCTTGTGGGCCTGGTCCGCCTTCATGGCGGGCAGGTCCCACTGGAGCGGCTCCAGCTCGTCCTGGTCGCCCGCGGCCTTCCCCGCGGCGGCCTTCGCCCCCTCGGCCTCCTTCGCGGACAGCGGCCGCGCGTCGTCGATGTCGTCGCTGGTCTGCGCGGACAGCGGCGCCGTGCGCGTGGCACCGGCCGACTGCACGCCCTTGACCTTGCGGATCGTCTTCGCGAAGTCGGGGTTCGCGGAGTGGACGACGACGACACCGATCCGGTCGTACGAGATCACGACCTTGCCGCCGGCCTTGGCGATGGCCTTCTTGACGTACTTGGCCGCCCAACTCCCTTGGCCGGTGCGTATGTTGACGACGTAGCTCATCGACGAGCCGTCCGCGGCGGCGGCCAGGACCCCGGAGCCCGCGGCCGCCGGAGCCGCGGGAGCGTCGGGCTGCGCCGAGGCCGTGCCCGGCAGGAAGGCGAGCGCGGACACCACCGCGACGCCGAGCGGAAGGGCGAGCGCGCGCCGCGCGAGGGGCTTGGAGCGAGTGGAGTGACTGGTCATCGGGCTCCTCACTTCTTGACGGCGTCGAGCGCGTCGACGATCCCGTGGCCGTAGAAGCCGTTCTTGTTCTTGCCGCCCTCGCAGACCGCGTCGACCTTGCCGTCGCCGTCCGGGTCGTACGGCTTCGTCGGGCAGCCGGGATTGTCGGCCTGGCGCTTGAGCAGCCCCTGCAGCTGGGCCGGGCCCGCCTTGGGGTGCGTGGACTTCAGCAGCGCCGCGACGCCCGCCGCGTGCGGGGACGCCATGGACGTGCCCTGCAGCCACGCGTACTCGCCGCCGGGCATCGTGGAGAGGATGCCGCCGTCCTTGGAGGGGGT
This sequence comes from Streptomyces aurantiacus JA 4570, assembly GCF_000414115.1. Taxonomy (GTDB): domain Bacteria; phylum Actinomycetota; class Actinomycetes; order Streptomycetales; family Streptomycetaceae; genus Streptomyces; species Streptomyces aurantiacus_A. The sequence goes on along the minus strand of NZ_AOPZ01000001.1, from coordinate 14,357 downwards.
GTCGGTCGGCTTCTGGTAGCGCCGGTCACCGCCGGGGGCCGCGACGTCGATGACGCCGTTGCCGTACGTGGAGTAGTAGGACTTGGCGTTGTACACGCCCGTCGCGCTGACCGTGACGACGCCCGGGAGCTGGGTCGGCACGTCCAGGCACTCGCTCGGGTCGATGGTGCGCGTCACCGGCGTGGAGTCGTCGGGGCTGGAGTCGTCGACGATCTCGTCCGCGTCCAGGTCGTGGTTGGAGTTGCCCGCGGAGGCGAGGTTCAGGGTGCCCTTCTTCTGGGCGTACAGCTGGGCCCGGTTCACCGCGTCGAGGATGGCCCGCTGGTCCGGGTCGTCCTTGCAGTTGTACAGCCACGGGTCCACGTAATAGCTGTTGTTGGTGATCTCGATGCCGTTGTCGGCGGCGAACACGAAGGCGCAGACGACGCTCTCCGGGAAGAACAGCTCGCTGACCGGGTCGGCCACCTTGATGCCCGCGACCTTGACGCCGGGCGCCACACCCGCGACGCCGACGCCGTTGCGGGCGGCGGCTATCTCGCCCGCGACGTGCGTGCCGTGGTAGTGCTCCTTCTTCGCCGGACGCCAGGCACCGGCGGAGGTGTCCGCCTTGCCGCCGACACAGCTCGCGGACTGCGAGGCCGAGAAGTTGGGCGCGAGGTCGGGGTGGGTGTCGTCCACACCGGTGTCGATGACGCCGACGGTGACCTTCTTGCTGCCCGGGTTGATCTTGGCGGCCTTGTCGGCGCCTATGGAGCGCAGGTCCCACTGGTCGGCCTCAAGGGGCTCCTGGGCCGGGGCGGCACCCTTGCCCGAAGCGGCGCCCTGCGGGAGGGACTTGGCCCCCTCCTTGGCGGCCTGCCGCTGCGCCTCAGTCAGGAAGGACGGCGCGCCCTCCTGCGTCGTGGCGGCCGGCGTCAGCGGGGAGGTGCGGGTCGCGCCCGCGGAGTGCACACCGCGCACGTCACGCAGCTGCTTGCCGAAGTCCGGATTGGCCGAGTGGGCGACGATCACGCCTATCTTCTTGTACGTGACGACGACCGTGCCGTCGGCCTTGGCTATCGCCTTCTTCACGGCGGCGATGGTCTTGGCGTCCGTCCGGGTGTTGACGACGTACGCCAGCTTGCCGGCGGCCGCGGTGTCGGCGGCCCGCGCGGTGGTGGAACCGGGGGCGTCCGACGGGGCGGCGGTCGCGGCGCCGGGCGCGAAGCCGACCGCCGCGGCGAGCGCGACACCGAGGGGCAGCGCGAGCGCCAGGCGTCTGGAGCGTGAGCGCGACGTGCGCGAGGAGCGCAGATGAGCCATGGGATCTCCACATCATCCGGATACGGAACTGCCCGAACACTGCTGGTGCTCGGGCAGGTGCATGACGAGTGGTGCAGGGTGAAGTTATCCCCCGAACTCCCAGGCCAGCAATGGCTTCCCGCAGAAAGCGGGAAAAGGGGGAGTTCGACCGCTTCGGGCGTGCCGTCGTGACGTTGAACAGTGGACAGAACCAATATCAGCCCCCTGTCGGATCACGTCCCCTGGGCTTAGCATCACCATCCGCGGCCCGCGTGATCCGTGTCACTTCGAGAGCAGAGAGCACGCCGATCGCATGGACCGCACCGCTTCCGTCCCCACCGCCCCCGCACCACGAGGAGACTCCGTGGCCACCGAACCACCGCCACCACCGAAGGGCGGCCAAGAACCCACGCCCCGCACTCCCTCCACGGAGGAGTTCGTCGAGGTGCAGCAGAGCGCGGAGTTCGGTGAACTGCGCACGGCCCACCGCTCGTTCGCGTTCCCGCTCACCATCGCGTTCATCGCCTGGTACCTCGTGTACGTCCTGCTCTCCAACTACGCGGGCGACTTCATGGGCACCAAGCTGTTCGGCAACATCAACGTCGCCCTGGTGCTCGGTCTCGGGCAGTTCCTGACCACCTTCCTCATCGCCTGGTTCTATTCGCGCCACGCCGCGTCGAAGCTCGACCCGAAGTCCGAGGCGATCAAGTCCCGTATGGAGGGCGACGCATGAGCCCCGCGCACACCGCCGTCATCGACTTGGCCGCGGCGTCCGACGCCTCCGAGCACCGGCCGCTGATCATCAGCCTCTTCGCGGCCTTCGTCGTCGCGACGCTCATCATCACCGTCTGGGCGGGCCGGCAGACCAAGAGCGCCGCCGACTTCTACGCGGGCGGCCGCCAGTTCACCGGCTTCCAGAACGGCCTCGCGATCTCCGGCGACTACATGTCCGCCGCGTCCTTCCTCGGCATCGCGGGCGCCATCGCCCTCTTCGGGTACGACGGGTTCCTCTACTCCATCGGCTTCCTGGTCGCCTGGCTGGTGGCGCTGCTCCTGGTCGCCGAGCCGCTGCGCAACTCCGGCCGCTACACGATGGGCGACGTCCTCGCGTACCGGATGCGCCAGCGCCCGGTCCGTACGGCCGCGGGCACCTCCACCATCGTCGTGTCGATCTTCTACCTGCTCGCGCAGATGGCGGGCGCGGGCGTCCTCGTCTCGCTGCTGCTCGGCATCACCACCGACACCGGCAAGATCCTCATCGTCGCCCTGGTCGGCGTCCTGATGATCGTCTACGTCACCATCGGCGGCATGAAGGGCACCACCTGGGTGCAGATGGTCAAGGCCGTCCTGCTCATCACGGGCACCGTGCTCATCACCTTCCTGATCCTGCTGAAGTTCAACTTCAACGTCTCCGACCTGCTCGGCACGGCCGCCTCCAACAGCGGCAAGGGGTCGGCGTTCCTGGAGCCCGGCCTCAAGTACGGCGCCTCCGGCACGTCGAAGCTGGACTTCATCTCGCTCGGCATCGCCCTGGTCCTCGGCACCGCGGGCCTGCCGCACATCCTGATCCGCTTCTACACGGTGCCCACGGCCAAGGCCGCCCGTAAGTCCGTGAACTGGGCGATCGGCATCATCGGCGCCTTCTACCTGATGACGATCGTCCTCGGCTTCGGCGCCGCCGCCCTGCTCAAGCCCGGCGACATCATCGCGTCGAACAAGGCGGGCAACACCGCGGCCCCGCTCACCGCACTGGAGATCGGCGGCGGCGGCGACTCGGCCGGCGGCGCCATCCTGCTCGCCGTGATCTCCGCGGTCGCCTTCGCCACCATCCTCGCGGTCGTCGCGGGCCTGACCCTCGCCTCGTCGTCCTCGTTCGCGCACGACATCTACGCCAACGTCATCCGCAAGGGCAAGGCCACCGAGAAGGAGGAGATGAAGGCGGCCCGCTGGTCGACCGTGTTCATCGGCATCGTCTCCATCGCGCTCGGCGCCCTGGCCCGCGACCTGAACGTCGCGGGCCTGGTCGCCCTCGCCTTCGCGGTCGCCGCCTCCGCGAACCTGCCGACGATCCTCTACAGCCTGTTCTGGAAGCGGTTCACCACGCAGGGCGCGCTCTGGTCCATCTACGGCGGCCTCGCCACGGCCGTCGGCCTCGTGCTGTTCTCGCCGGTCGTCTCGGGCAAGCCCACCTCGATGTTCCCCGACGCGAATTTCGACTTCTTCCCGCTGGAGAACCCGGGCCTGATCTCCATCCCGCTGGGCTTCCTGCTCGGCTGGCTCGGCTCGATCCTCTCCAAGGAGGAGCCGGACAAGGGCAAGTACGCGGAGCTGGAGGTCAAGTCCCTCACCGGCGTCGGGGCCCACTGACCGGACCTTGTTCATCTGCCTGTAGCGGCCGCGTCGTAGAGTCCTACGACGCGGCCGCACCGTTCCTCGTGGCAAATAGCCCATGGCGTTGTCAGTGGTCTGGCGTAAGGTCGGAACCAGTCGGGAACATCAGCATCCAACCGCCGGGGAGGGGGCCGCAGTGCTCATCGACACCTATGGCCGAGTAGCCACTGACCTGCGCGTTTCATTGACCGACCGCTGCAATTTGCGCTGCACCTACTGCATGCCGGAGGAGGGCCTGCAGTGGCTGGCCAAGCCGGATCTGCTCACGGACGACGAGATCGTCCGGCTCATCCGCATAGCGGTGACCCGGCTCGGCATCGAGGAAGTCCGCTTCACCGGCGGTGAACCGCTGCTGCGCCCGGGCCTGGTCGGCATCGTCGAGCGCTGCGCCGCCCTCGAACCGCGCCCCAAGATGTCCCTGACGACGAACGGCATCGGCCTCAAGCGCACCGCCGAGGCCCTGAAGGCGGCGGGCCTGGACCGGGTCAACGTCTCCCTGGACACCCTGCGCCCGGACGTCTTCAAGACCCTCACCCGCCGTGACCGCCACCGCGACGTCCTCGAAGGTCTCGAAGCCGCCCGCGATGCGGGCCTCACCCCGGTCAAGGTCAACTCCGTCCTGATGCCGGGCCTGAACGACGACGAGGCCCCCGACCTGCTCGCCTGGGCCGTGGAGAACGACTACGAACTGCGCTTCATCGAGCAGATGCCCCTGGACGCCCAGCACGGCTGGAAGCGGGACGGCATGATCACGGCCGGTGACATCCTGGCCTCGCTGCGCACCCGCTTCGAGCTCACCGAGGAGGGCTCCGAGAAGCGCGGCTCCGCCCCGGCAGAGCGCTGGCTGGTCGACGGCGGCCCGCACCGCGTCGGCGTGATCGCCTCCGTCACCCGCCCGTTCTGCTCCGCCTGCGACCGCACCCGCCTCACGGCCGACGGCCAGGTGCGCACCTGCCTGTTCGCCACGGAGGAGACCGACCTCAGGGCGGCCCTGCGGGCAGACGACAGTGCGGACGACGAGATCGCCCGCATCTGGAAGCTCGCGATGTGGGGCAAGAAGGCGGGCTCGGGCCTGGACGACCCGACGTTCCTGCAGCCGGACCGCCCGATGTCCGCGATCGGCGGCTAGCCGGCGTCCGCGACGGGCGGCTAGCCGGCCGGGTGCTGGGCGCCGCCCGATCCTTCGGGCTGCTCCCACTCGCTCAGCGGCACGACGTCCTTCAAGAAGCCCCGTACGCCCAGGAATTGGGACAGATGCTCACGGTGCTCGTCGCACGCGATCCACGTCTTGCGCCGCTCCGGGGTGTGGATCTTCGGGTTGTTCCAGGCGAGCACCCATACCGCGGCATCGCGGCAGCCCTTGGCGGAACAGATCGGTGTTTCGTCGCTCACGTATTCATCCCAAACAAGGCGACGCCGAGCAGCCACGGGGGGAGCTGCCCGGCGTCGGTCTGTCGCTCCGACGGGGGATGCGGAGCGCGTACGAAGTATGTCACGGGGGAGTGGCCGCCTGGCACCGGAACTGCATGATTGATCTGAGCATTTCTTGAGCTTGGCGTAAGGTCGACGGTCAGCTCTGTTCGTGTGACGGTGTGCCCGGCGCCTTGTGGGCGGCCCCCGTCGCGTCTTCCGGGACGGGTTCCGCGTCCCGTCCGCGGGACGCCGTCGGGGGCAGCATCGGACGCGACGGTGCCGGTACGAAGGTTGACGGCAGCGAAGGAGCGTTCTCCCGGCCGGCGTTGGCGATCACCACGGCGACGTACGGCAGAAGGATGCCGAGCACCAGAGCGACCAGCGCGACATGCCGCTCGACGTTCCAGAGCACCGCCGCGGCAATGACTGAAACAGTGCGGACCGACATCGAGATCACATAGCGCCGCTGCCGCCCCCGCACGTCGTCCGCGAGGCCCTGCCGGGCCCCCGTGATCCGGAAGACCTCGGCGCTGCTCTGCTTCCGCATCACGTTCCACCGCCTGCCCGTTTTGCCAGGCTCTCCCCGGCCTGGACGCTCCACCACGTTACGCCGCGCATGCGCAGACGCGTAGACCGGGGGCCGGTCCACCTCCTGGTGATGAGTGCGTCGCGCCACGTATGGAGCTGCCCGACATGCGCCGTATGGCGGATGGACCGACACTGAGCGTAATGCTCATGTCGAGCCGTCTGAGGAGGCAGCTATGGGCTGGTTGTGGGCGATCATCGTGGGATTCGTGCTGGGCCTGATCGCCAAGGCGATCCTCCCGGGCAAACAGCACAGTCCGCTGTGGCTGACGACCATCTTCGGCATCATCGGCGCGGTACTCGGCAACTGGATGGCCGCCGGGTTCGGCATCGACGAGACGAAGGGAATCGACTGGGGGCGGCACGCCCTCCAGCTGGTTGCGGCGCTCGTGGTGGTGGGCCTGGGCGATGCCGCGTACACGATGCTCAAGGGAAAGAAACGGACGACCTGACGGCCGTCGCGGTGCGGCAGGGGCCGATCCGGGTGGATCGGCCCCTCCCGCATGCGTGTGCCTCGGGGCGCGGGCGGGGGTTCGAAGACAGGCTCCGAGGGCCGGACTGCCCGCGGGCGCCCGGCGGTCAGGCCCTGACGCGGGTCGTCAGGCCGTGACCTCGACCGCCGCCAGGTTCTTCTTGCCCCGGCGCAGCACCAGCCAGCGCCCGTGCAGCAGGTCCTCGCGGGCCGGCACGGCGTCCTCGGAGGCGACCTTCGCGTTGTTCACGTAGGCGCCGCCCTCCTTGACCGTGCGGCGCGCGGCCGACTTGCTCGCGACCAGGCCGACCTCGGCGAACAGGTCGACGACCTGGCCGAGCTCGGCGACCTGGATGTGCGGGAGCTCGGAGAGCGCCGCCGCGAGCGTCGCCTCGTCGAGCCCGTCGAGCTCGCCCTGGCCGAACAGCGCCTTCGACGCGGCGATCACGGCCGCGCACTGGTCGGCGCCGTGCACCAGCGCGGTCAGCTCCTCGGCCAGCGCGCGCTGCGCGGCGCGTGCCTGCGGGCGCTCCTCGGTCTGCTTCTCCAGCTCCTCCAGCTCCTCGCGGGACTTGAAGCTGAGGATGCGCAGGTACGTCAAGATGTCCCGGTCGTCCACATTCAGCCAGAACTGGTAGAACGCGTACGGCGTCGTCATCTCCGGGTCGAGCCAGACGGCGCCGCCCTCGGTCTTGCCGAACTTGGTGCCGTCCGCCTTGGTCATCAGGGGCGTGGCGACGGCGTGCACCGTCGCCTCCGGCTCCAGGCGGTGGATCAGGTCGATGCCCGCCGTGAGGTTGCCCCACTGGTCGGAGCCGCCGGTCTGCAGGACGCAGCCGTGGCGCCGGTACAGCTCCAGGAAGTCCATGCCCTGGAGCAGCTGGTAGCTGAACTCGGTGTAGCTGATGCCTTCCTGCGACTCGAGGCGGCGGGCCACCGAGTCCTTGGTGAGCATCTTGTTCACGCGGAAGTGCTTGCCGATGTCCCGCAGGAACTCGATCGCGGACATGCCCGCGGTCCAGTCCAGGTTGTTGACCATGACCGCGGCGTTCTCGCCCTCGAAGGACAGGAACGGCTCGATCTGCGAGCGCAGCCGCGACACCCAGTTCGCGACCGTCTCCGGGTCGTTCAGGGTGCGCTCAGCGGTCGGCCGCGGGTCACCGATCTGGCCCGTGGCGCCGCCCACCAGGGCGAGCGGGCGGTGGCCCGCCTGCTGCAGGCGGCGCACGGTCAGGACCTGCACCAGATGCCCGACGTGCAGGCTCGCCGCCGTCGGGTCGAAGCCGCAATAGAACGTGACGGGACCGTCCGCGAGCGCCTTGCGCAGTGCCTCTTCGTCGGTGGACTGGGAAAACAGTCCCCGCCACTTCAGCTCGTCGACGATGTCCGTCACGGGTCTCGTGTCTCCTTGGGTGTGCTTGGACTGTCCGAGGTGCGTGCACCTCGGGATGGATCGGGGCGCAGTGTCCGAGGTTATACGCCCTGGCTGACCGAACTCATATTGAAATCCGGCACCCGCAGCGCGGGCATCGCGGCCCGGGTGAACCAGTCGCCCCACTCGCGCGGCAGCGTCTTCTCCGTACGGCCCGCCTCACTGGCCCGCGACAGCAGGTCCACCGGCGACTCGTTGAAGCGGAAGTTGTTCACCTCGCCGACCACCTCGCCGTTCTCCACCAGGTACACGCCGTCCCTGGTCAGGCCGGTGAGCAGCAGCGTCGCCGGGTCCACCTCCCGGATGTACCAGAGGCAGGTGAGCAGCAGGCCGCGCTCGGTGGCCGCGACCATCTCGTCCAGCGAACGGTCCGAGCCGCCGTCGAGCACCAGGTTGTCGATCGCCGGGGCCACCGGCATGCCGGTAAGGCCCGCGCTGTGCCGGGTGGTGGTGAGCCGCGCGAGCTCGCCCTCGCGGATCCACTCCGTGGGCGTCAGCGGCAGTCCGTTGTCGAACACGGACGCGTCGTCGCCCGAGGCGTGCGCGATCACGAAGGGCGCCGACTCCAGGCCCGGCTCGTTCGGGTCGCTGCGCAGCGTCAGCGGCAGCTCCGCGACCCGCTCGCCGACGCGGGTGCCGCCGCCCGGCTTGGAGAACACCGTGCGGCCCTCCGCGGCGTCCCGCGCGGCCGACGACCACAGCTGGTAGATCAGCAGGTCGGCGACGGCGGTCGGCGGGAGCAGCGTCTCGTACCGCCCGGCCGGCAGCTCCACCCGCCGCTCGGCCCAGGCCAGGCGCCGCGCCAGCTCCTCGTCCAGGGCGCCGGGGTCGACGTCCTTGAAGTCACGGGTCGCCCTGCCCGCCCACGCCGAGCGCGTGCGGTCCGGCGACTTCGCGTTCAGCTCGAGCGTGCCGCTCGGCTGGTCGTGGCGCAGCCGCAGCCCCGTCGACGTACCGACATAGCTGGAGGTCAGCTCGTGGTTGGCGAAGCCGTACAGCTCGCGTCCGCCCGCCCGCGCGAGGGCGAACGCCTCGCCGAGCGCCGGCGCGAAGTCCGCGAAGACCGCGGACGAGGTCTCGGCGGGCGCGTCCGTGAAGTCCGGCGACGCCGGGCCGCCGGTCACGAGCGGCTGCGCGTCCTCCGCGGACCCGGCCGAGCGCGCCGCGGCCTCGGCGGCCCGCACCAGCGGCTCAAGATCGTCCGCGGTCACCGCGGAGCGCGAGACGACGCCGGAGGCGGTGCCCTCCTTGCCGTCGACCGTGGCGATGACGGTGAGGGTGCGGCCGCGGGTGACGCCGTTGGTGGTGAGCGCGTTGCCCGCCCAGCGCAGGTTCGCCGACGACTCCTCGTCGGCGATCACCACACAGCCGTCGGCGGTGGACAGCTCCAGGGCACGCTCGACGATCTCGTGCGGCTTGGCGGTGGGGCTCATCGACCGGCCTCCTGCGTGGTGTTCAGAATGTTGACGCCCTTGAAGAGGGCGGAGGGGCAGCCGTGCGACACGGACGCGGCCTGGCCCGGCTGGGCCTTTCCGCAGTTGAAGGCGCCGCCGAGTACGTACGTCTGCGGGCCGCCGACCGCCGTCATCGAGCCCCAGAAGTCGGTGGTCGTGGCCTGGTACGCGACATCGCGCAGCTGGCCGGTGAGCCGCCCGTTCTCGATCTTGTAGAAGCGCTGGCCGGTGAACTGAAAATTGTATCGCTGCATGTCGATCGACCAGGACCGGTCGCCGACCACATAGATGCCCCGGTCCACGCCGCTGATCAGGTCCTCCGTGGACAGCCCGCCGGGATCCGGCTGGAGCGAGACGTTCGCCATGCGCTGCACCGGGACGTGCCCGGGGGAGTCGGCGTACGCGCAGCCGTTGGAGCGCTCGAAGCCGGTGAGCTTCGCGATGCGCCGGTCCAGCTGGTAGCCGACGAGGGTGCCGTCCTTGACCAGGTCCCAGGACTGCGCGGCCACGCCCTCGTCGTCGTACCCGATGGTCGCGAGCCCGTGCTCGGCCGTGCGGTCACCCGTCACATTCATCAGCGACGAGCCGTACGCGAGCTTGCCGAGCTGGTCGAAGGTGGCGAACGAGGTGCCCGCGTACGCGGCCTCGTAGCCGAGCGCGCGGTCCAGCTCCGTGGCGTGGCCGATGGACTCGTGGATCGTGAGCCAGAGGTTCGAGGGGTCGACGACGAGGTCGTACTGGCCCGCCTCGACGCTCGGCGCCCGCATCTTTTCCGCCAACTGCTCCGGAATCCGGGCGAGTTCCCCGGCCCAGTCCCAGGTGGACCCGGTGAGGTACTCCCAGCCGCGGCCGACCGGCGGCGCGATGGTGCGCATCGAGTCGAACTCGCCGCTGGACTCGTCGACGGCGACGGCGGTCAGTTGCGGATGCAGACGCACCCGCTGCTGGGTGGTCACCGTGCCCGCCGTGTCCGCGTAGAACTTGTTCTCGTGCACCGTGAGCAGCGAGGCGTCGACGTGCGCGACCCCCTCGGCGGCGAGCAGCCGCGCGCTCCACTCCGCGAGCAGCCCCGTCTTCTCCTCGTCCGGCACGGAGAAGGGGTCGATCTCGTACGACGACACCCAGGTCCGCTCCGCGTGCACCGGCTCGTCGGCCAGCTCGACGCGCTCGTCCGACCCCGCCGCCTTGATCACCTGGGCCGAGAGCTTCGCCATCGCGACGGCCTGGGAGGCGACACGTGCCGCCGCGTCCATCGTCAGATCCACGCCCGAGGCGAAGCCCCACGTCCCGCCGTGCACCACACGCACCGCGTAGCCCAGGTCCGTGGTGTCGGAGGACGCGGCCGGCCTGGCGTCCCGCAGCCGCCAGGCCGCGCTGCGCACCCGCTCGAAGCGGAAGTCCGCGTGCTCGGCGCCGAGCGCCCGCGCACGGGCCAGCGCGGCGTCGGCGAGAGCCCTCAGCGGCAACGCCGTGAAGGCTTCATCGATGGAATGAGGCACGGAATGTCTCCCTCGGATCGTCCGGCGCCGGTCCGTCCGATCATGGCGCGCGAACCGGACGGTGGCCACCACTTTCTGTAGGGATCCAACAGCGACTCATCTACGCCACTGTTGGTCGCCGATTCTCCGTATCGCGCACGGTACCGATAGGTTTTCGGGTGACCACACCGTCAAGGAAAGGGTGATCCGTTGAGCCGCTCGGTTCTCGTCACTGGAGGAAACCGGGGCATCGGCCTCGCCATCGCCCGCGCGTTCGCCGACGCCGGCGACAAGGTCGCGATCACCTACCGCTCGGGTGAGCCGCCCAAGGACCTCACCGCGGCCGGCGTCCTCGCCGTCAAGTGCGACATCACGGACGCCGAGATGGTGGAGCAGGCATACAAGGAGATCGAGGAGAAGCACGGCGCCGTCGAGGTCCTGGTCGCCAACGCGGGCATCACCAAGGACCAGCTCCTGATGCGCATGTCCGAGGAGGACTTCACGTCCGTCCTGGACACCAACCTCACCGGCACCTTCCGCGTCGTGAAGCGGGCCAACCGCGGCATGCTGCGCGCCAAGAAGGGCCGCGTCGTGCTCATCTCCTCCGTCGTCGGCCTCTACGGCTCGCCCGGCCAGGCGAACTACGCCGCCTCCAAGGCGGGCCTGGTCGGCTTCGCGCGTTCGCTCGCCCGGGAGCTCGGGTCGCGCAACCTCACCTTCAACGTCGTCGCGCCCGGTTTTGTCGACACCGACATGACCCAGGTGCTGACGGACGAGCAGCGCGCGAACATCGTCTCGCAGGTGCCGCTCGGCCGTTACGCCAAGCCCGAGGAGATCGCCGCCACGGTGAGGTTCCTCGCGTCGGACGACGCCTCGTACATCACTGGAGCCGTCATCCCGGTTGACGGCGGATTGGGCATGGGTCACTGATCACCATGAGCGGAATTCTCGACGGCAAGCGCATCCTCGTCACGGGCGTCCTCACGGAGGGCTCCATCGCCTTCCACGCGGCCAAGGTCGCCCAGGAGCAGGGCGCCGAGGTCGTCCTCACCGGCTTCGGCCGGGTCACGCTCGTGGAGCGTATCGCCAAGCGGCTGCCCAAGCCCACCACGGTCATCGAGATGGACGTGACCGACCAGGAGCACCTGGACTCCCTGGCCGCCAAGGTCAACGAGTACTTCGGCGACGACGAGGGCATCGACGGCATCGTCCACTCGATCGCCTTCGGCCCGCAGGGCGCCTTCAACTTCCTGGAGGCCGACTGGGAGGACGTCTCGACCGCCCTCCAGGTCTCGGCGTACTCCCTGAAGTCGCTCACCATGGCTCTGCTCCCGCTGATGGAGAAGCGCGGCGGCGGCTCGGTCGTCGGCATCACCTTCGACGGCTCGATCGCCTGGCCGAAGTACGACTGGATGGGCGTCGCCAAGGCCGCCCTCGAGTCCACCGGGCGCTACCTCGCGCGTGACCTGGGCGGCCGGAACGTCCGCGTCAACATGGTCTCGGCCGGCCCGATCAAGTCCATGGCCGCCAAGTCCATCCCGGGCTTCGAGGAGCTCGCGGACGTGTGGAACACCCGCTCCCCGCTGGAGTGGGACATGGCCAACCCGGAGCCGGCGGGCCGCGGCGTCGTCGGCCTCCTGTCGGACTTCTTCCCGAAGACGACGGGCGAGGTCGTGCACGTCGACGGCGGCGTCCACATGATGGGTGCCTGAACAGGTCTTCGTACGTTCGCGTACGTCTTCTTCGTACGTGGCCGACGCCCCGTTTCCCGCAGCGCGCGGGAGGCGGGGCGTCGCCCGTTCGGCCGCCTGACCGGGCGAGGGCGGGCCCGGACCACGCACCCTGAAGTGTGCGCTGGTCACCTGGTGCGGTGCTCGCCGCCCTCGCCCTCCTGATCGCCCTGCCCTACGACGCCGCGTCGCACGGCGCGGGCGGGGCCGTGACCCGTCAGCCGGCGAAGACGGCGAACGCGGCGCAGCCCACGCGACCTGCGCAGCCGGCGCGGCCGGCGCACGACGACCGGCCGTTCGGCGCCGAGTGCCGCAGCAGCGTCCAGGGCTCCACCGCCGTCGCGTACTGCCACAACCCCTATCCCGAGACCGACCGGGTCCGGCTGCACATCGAGTGCGACCGCTGGTGGGACGTCGACAGCGACAGCCACCCCGTCGCGGCCGGCCCGGCCATGACCGTGCGGCTCACGGGGCGGTGCTGGAAGGAGATCCGCTCCGTGTGGGTCAGCCATCAGCGCTGAGGCCGGGACGCGGCGGGGGCAGGTGATCCTCAGGCGTCGTCCGTGAGGCGCTCCGGGCGGCACAGGTACGGATAGCTCGCCGCCTCCGCCGCGGCGGCCTCCGCGTCCCTCGCGCGGATCGCCTCGACGAGACGGCTGTGGTCCATGTGGGCCTCCGGATTCAGCTCACGGCCGATGTCCTCGCGCAGCCAGTCCCGCAGGACCTCGCCCAGGTCCGCGTACATGGCCGTCATGACGTCGTTGTGGGACGCGGCCACCACGGCCAGGTGCAGTGTCGTGTCGGCCGCCACGAACGCCTCGGCGTCACCCGACGCCCACGCCGCCTCGCGGCGGGCGAGGAGCGTGTCGAGCTGCCGCAGGTCCCGCTCGGTGCGCCGCTCGGCCGCCAGCCTCGCCGCGCTCGACTCCAGCGTGGCGCGCAGCTCCGCGATGTGCCGGGGGCTGGCGTCGGCGAACCTGCGCTGCATCACGCCCGCCAGCTCGCTGGTCGCGACCACATAGGTGCCCGAGCCCTGCCGGATGTCGAGCAGGCCGTTGTGCGCCAGGGCGCGGACCGCCTCGCGCACCGTGTTCCGCGCCACGCCGAGCTGCTCGACCAGCTCGGGCTCGGTGGGGATGCGGGAGCCCACCGGCCACTCGCCGGACGAGATCTGGGTGCGCAGCTCGGAGATGACCTGCTCGGAGAGCGCCGAGCGACGAGGGGTGGTCAGGGGCATGACGTTCCTTCGGGCGAGCGGTCGGACGGAGTGGACGACCGGCGGCCGCCGATCAATGGATTGGACAGCCAATCATCCCATGATTCTATGATGGCTCCCATGGCGAGCGAGGAAGCGAAGACGACGACTACGAAGACGACGACTGCGACTACGGAGACGGCGGCCATGGGTACGGGGACGCCGTCGTCGGCTGTGCCTGCCGCGCGTATCGGCGGAGCCGGGGCCGTGCAGTCGGCGGCAGCCGCGGCCGCCGCCGAGAAACAGGCCGCCACGCGCGCGTGGGCCACGCGTCTGGTCGTCGTCGGCATCGTCCTCGCGGCCCTCAACCTGCGGCCCGCCATCACCAGCCTCGGCGCGCTCCTCGAAGAGGTGCGGGACGGGCTCGGCATGAGCGGCACCCTGGCCGGCCTCCTCACCTCCGTACCGCCGCTGTGCTTCGCGGTCTTCGGGAGCCTCGCGCCGCGCTTCGCCCGGCGCTTCGGCCCCAGCGCCGTGGTGTGCGCGGGCATGGTGGCCATCGCGGCCGGTCTGCTGATACGTCCCTTCCTGGGCGGCACCGTCGGCTTCCTGGCCGCGAGCGCGCTCGCGCTGATGGGCATCGCCGTCAGCAACGTCCTGATGCCGGTGATCGTCAAGCGCTGGTTCCCGGACCGCGTCGGCTCGATGACCGGCCTGTACTCGATGGCCCTCGCGCTCGGCACCTCGCTCGCCGCCGCCGTCACGGTGCCGGTGACCGACGCGCTGGGCGGCAGCTGGCGCACCGGGCTCGCCGTGTGGGCGGCGGTCGCCGTCGTCGCCGTCGTGCCGTGGATCCCGCTGGTGCGCCACCGCGGGCCCGACCCGGCCGACGCCGGGCAGGGCCGGGCCGGCGCCGGACGGGACGC